>JAGHYX010000033.1 GCA_017743375.1 Chloroflexota bacterium | reverse complement strand
CCCGCTACTGGCCATTGGGTTCCTCTTTGGATTCTCCGAGCGCCTGCTGGATAGCATAGCGGAGAAAACGAACCAGCTATGGGAGAAGCAGGAGAAGACGCAGTCGGAGAAGCAGCAACAGCCATCCGGGTAAGCCCCTAAAGACGGGGTTTCTTCAGTTCTCTTGTGTCCTTGGCCAAACTAACCCAGCTCGCAGAAGCTGACCTGGCGTGAGTTCAGATTTACGCAGGTGCATTTGCGGATATCGTTCAGCTCGTCATACCACCCACTCTGTTACGCTTCGCGCTGGCGAAGCATCTAAACGTGTGCCTGCCAAATTGCCGCGAGGCCAGCAAGGCTGCGCAGGCCTGGCCCAGCGGATGTTTGGCAGCGCAAAAAAGCGGCAGGGCGTTGTGTGAATCCCTAGTTCGCCAGGCGCTCAGATTCTTCGCTGCCGCTCAACATGGCATGCTCATTTGGGAATACACTCAACGCGAGCTGAAAGAAGCACTAATGGAGGATTGAACGACGCAATATCTGGTTACTGAGCTATTGTGATACGCTCTTTGAAAGATGTTGCGCCTGGTGTGTGTCACGAATATGTACAGCGACTCACGACAAACCCGATGCGTGAACACGTTAGCGAATACCCAGCAGAATCTCTATCGTTAACTGATCGAGCCGCTCGTAGAGCAAGCCTCGCCGGCCAATCGCCTGCCGATCGATTGGCAGATCTCTAAGGGCTGCCGCTTTCTGAGGGGTATACGGGCCAAGATATGGCGCCAGGCTGCCGTCGTCGGCGTTGATCTCAGCCAGCAGCGCACGGATTTCGGGATCGGCGTTCCACTGGGCGGCCTTCTCTTTGAGGATGAGATAGGTGCGCATGCAGCCGCGCGCGAAGTCCTTGACGCCCTCGTAGTCCTCCGTGCGGTAGGCGTGCGCGTCGAAGTGGCGCGAGCCCGCGTAGCCTACATCTTCCAAAAACTTGACCAGGAAGAAGGCGGCCTTGATGTCGCGTGAGCCGAAGCGGAAGTCCTGATCGTAGCGGCCCGCATATTGGTCATTGAGATCAATGTGGAAGAGCTTGCCGGCTTCCCAGGCTTGGGCGACGCCGTGGAGAAAGTTCAGCCCTGCCATGTGCTCGTGGGCGACTTCGGGGTTCACCCCCACCATCTCTGGGTGATCAAGCGTCTCGATAAAGGCCAGCATATGGCCAGTGGTCGCGAAGTAGATGTCCCCGCGCGGTTCGTTTGGCTTCGCCTCTAGCGCGAATTTCAGGTCGTACTTCTGATCTCGCACATACTCACACAGGAAGTTGAGCGCCTCGCGGATGCGCTGGATAGCGGTCACAGGGTCTTTGGTTGCATCCGATTCGGTGCCCTCACGGCCACCCCAGAAGACATAGACTTGCGCGCCGAACTCAACGCCTAGGTCTATCGCGCGCATGGTCTTTTGCAGCGCATAGGCGCGCACGCGCGGGTCATTGCTGGTGAAAGCGCCGTCCTTGAAGATCGGGTCGCTGAACAAGTTGGTGGTGGCCATCGGGACCTTTAGCCCTGTGGTCTCCAGCGCTTTGCGGAATTCTCGCTTAATGGCCTCGGCCTCTGCGGGCGTGGCGTCAATCGGGATCAAATCGTTATCGTGGAAGTTCACGCCATACGCGCCGACCTCGGCCAGCAGGTGGACCAGCTCGGCCGGAGACTTCGGATCGCGCACGGGATGGCCAAACGGATCACGGCCCACGTTGCCAACGGTCCACAGGCCAAAAGTGAACTTGTGCTCTGGCTTGGGGGTGTAATCGGACATGACGCTGCTCCTCAGTTGCTCACGGTCATTATAGAGGTGGTCGCTTGCGACGGAAGGGAGCGTTCACCAATAGGGGCAACTGCTCGCGGGCGCATCACCGCCAAAAGTTGGTTTATAGGGGTGGCGACGCGATTGCCGTCGCCCACCTAGGGTTCTGCCCCTAACCATGAATGCGCCCGACGGAAGGGAGTAGCCTAAAAGAGAAATGTTGTCTCATCGTAGAAAGTTCAATCAGTTGCCAGTTCTGCTTCCCCTGCATGCAAGGGAAGCCCCTCAGCGCATGCAGGATTTGGGGCAGTGACGCTTAGCGCGACCAGTTGTTGAGCGCACAAAGGTCACCAGCGCCCTGCCTCGCCTTTTGTCACCAGCGAGTCATGCGTGAAGGCTGGCAAGCTTCTTCGCGCTGTTCAGCGATGCGACGGGTCCGCTGAACAGTCCTCGAATCGCAGGCCATGACCGCGCACGGTGACGATGTATTCATGACAAGGGTCATATTCCGCGATACGTTCGCGCAAGCGACGCACCAGGGCGTCGAGGGCCTGCTCGCTGACGACGTAGTCCGTGCCTCCCCAGATGTAATGGGCGATTTGATCTCTAGCAACCACTCCTCCTCGTGCCTCCACCAGCATTTCCAGCAGGCGATACTGCTGAAGCGAGAGCGGCGGAACAATCTCCTCGCCAGCCACGAAGACGCGCCGGCTTTGCTTGTCTACGTAAATGCCACACGCCTTAGCCGGCTTCACCTGGTTGAGCGAAAGTGCATTCAGTGGCGCGGTCTCGTCGCTGCCGACGAACACCAGCTTGACACTGAAAGCCAGGATAATCTGATCGCCATCTTGTAGCAGGTGCGGTTCGCTCAGCAAGCTGCCGTTGACGCTGGTGCCGTTCTTGCTGCCCAGATCGGTGATCACGAAACCGGTCTCAGTGCGCTCGATTTTGGCGTGGCGACGCGATACTTCGCGATCTGGGATGACCAGATCGCAGGCTTTTGGTGCGCGACCGATGATCACCAAGTCGCGGTCGAGCAGCCAGCGCTGACCGGCGGCGTGGCCGCTCTCGATGATGAGCATCGGCGCATCCTGGCTCATCGCTGCTTTAATTTTAGCTACCGTCGTAAACAAAACCAGGCGGCTTTTGCGAATGTTAAAATCTCGACTCCACTAAGCGTATGGCAGAGTCTCAAAAAGTCATCTACTCGATGGTGCGTGTGGGGCGCATTTACCCGCCCAACAAACAGGTTCTGCGCGACATCTCGCTGGGGTTCTACTACGGAGCCAAGATCGGCGTGCTGGGTCTGAATGGCTCGGGCAAGAGCACGCTGCTGCGCATCATGGCCGGCCTCGACAACGACTACATCGGCGAAACCATGCTCTCACCCGGCTACACGCGCGGGCTACTGGAACAAGAACCACAGCTTGACCCCAATAAAACAGTTAAGGAAGTGGTGGAGGAAGCAGTCCAGCCGCTCGTGGATCTGATGAAGCAATACGAGGCGATCAACGAGAAATTCGCCGAGCCCGATGCCGACTATGACAAATTGCTGGAGGAACAGGCCCGCCTGCAAGAGGCCCTGGATAAGCACGATGTGTGGACGCTCGATCAGCGGCTGGAGGTAGCGATGGACGCGCTGCGTTGTCCGCCGCCCGATACACCGATCCGCGTGCTCTCAGGCGGGGAACGCCGGCGCGTAGCGCTTTGTCGCCTGCTGCTCACCGAGCCGGACATCCTCTTGCTCGACGAACCAACCAACCATCTAGACGCCGAGTCGGTGAGTTGGCTGGAGCATCACCTGCGCGACTATAAAGGGACCGTGATCGCCGTGACCCACGACCGTTACTTCTTGGACAACGTGGCCGAATGGATATTAGAGCTGGATCGCGGCTACGGAATCCCTTGGAAGGGCAACTATTCCTCTTGGCTGGAGCAGAAGAAGAACCGGCTGGCCCAGGAGGAGAAGGCCGACCTCAAGCGACAGAAGACGCTTGAGCGCGAGCTGGAGTGGATTCGCATGAGCCCCAAAGCGCGACAGGCCAAGAGCAAGGCGCGCGTGAATGCCTACGAGAAGTTGCTCTCCCAGGAAACCGAGCGCCGGCGCGAAGAGCTGGAGATCTACATTCCCCCCGGCCCACGGTTGGGCGACATCGTCATCGAGTTTCAGGGGGTGACGAAGCGCTACGGCGATCGCGTGCTATATGAGGGCTTGACCTTCAGCGTGCCGCCGGGCGCAGTAGTCGGCATCATCGGTCCTAACGGCGTCGGGAAAACCACCCTGTTTCGCATGATCATCGGACAGGAACAGCCCGACGCCGGGACGATCCGCGTAGGCGAGACGGTGAAGCTGGGCTACGTGGATCAAAATCGTCCGCTCGACCCGGAGAAGACTGTCTGGGAGGAGATCAGCGGAGGTGAGGAATACATCCAACTGGGCACGCGCAAGATGCCGAGCCGCGCCTACGTGGCCAGCTTTAACTTTCTGGGCAGCGATCAGCAGAAGAAAGTGGGCATGCTCTCCGGCGGTGAGCGCAACCGCGTGCATCTGGCCAAGGTGTTAAAGGAGGGCGCAAACGTACTGTTGCTCGACGAGCCGACCAACGACCTGGACGTGAACACGCTGCGCGCCCTGGAGGATGCAATCGAACAATTCGCCGGCAGCGCCCTCATCATTAGTCACGACCGCTGGTTTCTCGATCGCGTGGCCACCCACATCCTGGCCATCGAGGATGACGGGGAGGTGCGCTGGTTCGTCGGCAACGTCAGCGAATACGAAGCGGCCTATCCAAGGCCTGTGCGCCGCCGGCAGCGCAAACTCCAGCGTTGAAAGCGCTGCGCAACGTGACCGCGGCTAACTCCGGCGGAGTGCGCCACTTGAAGGTGATACAAGAAACGCGCACCGCAGAGAGGTCGAGGACGCGAGGGTGTATTTCTCTGCGCCTCGGCGGTTTAGAGCACTCCCAAACCCAGATGGGCTATGATGGACTGAGCTTCTCATGAGGTCCGTTCACGTCATTCGTCTGCGCCGACATCAGCAACGCGCGCGCCGATTTGGCCCTGGCTATCGCTTCATCCAGGTCGCCGTGCCGGCGCTGGCCCTGCTCTTCGCGCTCGTCGTCGCTGGGCCTGCCTTAGGCGCGCTTGTAGCAAGTGCCGTGTATGCGTCGCTCACGCGCGACCTGCCCGATCCCACCCAGATCAAAAAGGCAGAAGAGGACTTCCAAACGACGAAGATCTACGACCGCAACGGGGTGTTGCTTTATGAGATCATTGATCCCACCGGCGGCGACCGCCAGTGGGTTGAACTTAACGAGATCTCTCCCTACCTGATATGCGCCACGATTGCCATCGAGGACAAGACGTTCTATGAAAACCAGGGGTTTGACCTGCGCGGCATTGTGCGCGCGCTGGTGGCAAACCTACAAGGCGGCGCAACGCAGGGCGGATCGGGCATTACCCAACAACTGGTCAAGTCGGTCATCCTTCCGCCCGAAGAACGTGCCGGCCCCGGCCGAACCACCGCTGTGAAGCTTAAAGAGGTACTGCTCGCAGCAGAGGTCACGCGGCGATACACCAAAAATCAGATCCTGGAGTGGTATCTTAACACGAACTTCTACGGCAATTTGGCTTATGGCATCGAAGCCGCAGCGCGCGTGTACTTCGGCAAGTCTGCGCGTGATCTGACGTTGGCCGAGGCCGCGATGCTCGCGCACATTCCGCAATTCCCGAAACAAAACCCCTTTGACAGCCCCAACGAAGCGAAGTTCCGCCAACTGCTGGTGCTGGACCAGCTCGCAGAACGCGCATTGACGGGCATCCCAGGCTGCGACGTGACCCCACAGCAGATCGCCGAAGCCAAACTTGAACCATTGCGCTACGCAAGCCGGACGCAACGCTTTAATATCCAAGCCCCTCATTTCTCCGTGTATGCCAAAGACAAAGCAATCGAGCTGCTGGCCGATCACCTGGGCATCGGTTTGGATGCAGCACGCCAGTTGGTTGAACGGGGCGGCTTGCGCATCTATACCACGCTCGACTTGAACGTGGACAATCAAGCGCGCGCGATCGCCAACCGGCACATCGCTGCGCTCCAGGCGCAAGGCAGGGACGTCAACAACGCCGCCGTCGTGGTGATCAAACAGGATTCGGGTGAGGTGATCGCAATGGTGGGCAGCCTGGACTACTTCAACGACGCGATTGACGGCAAGTTCAACGTCGCCCTGGGCCTGCGCCAGCCCGGCTCGGCCTTTAAGCCCATTACCTATCTTGAGCTGCTGCGCCAGGGCGCCTCGCCAGCCACTCTGTTCTGGGACGTGCGCACCGCGTTCGACGTAGGCGGCGAAGTGCCCTACATCCCGGAGAACTACGACCGCAAGTTCCACGGCCCGGTGTTGATGCGCCAGGCGCTGGCGCGCTCTTACAACATCCCTGCCGTGGACGCGCTCAACCGCGCCGGCATCGGCAACGTCATCCGCCTGGCGCACCTGCTGGGCATCACCGACCTGGATCGCGGGCTGAACTTCTACGGTTTGGCCCTGACGTTGGGCGGCGGCGAGGTGAAGCTGCTGGATTTAACCTACGTCTATGCCAACATCGCCAACGGCGGCACCATGGTCGGCGTGCCCAGGCCGGCGACCCAGAGGAAGGCTGGCCGTCGTGCGTTGGATCCGGCCGTCATCCTGCGGGTGGAGGACAGCAAGGGCCAATTGCTCTACGCCTATCAGCCAGCGACCGTTCCGCGCCTTCTGGGACCAAATAGCAAGCAGCTCACCTACTTGCTCACCAACATCCTCGCTGACCCTCGCGCGCGCGCGGCTGCGTTCGGCTATCCCTCCATGCTGGACCTCTCTGGGCCACGGCCGGCTGCCGTCAAAACCGGCACCACCAACGATTACCGCGACAACTGGACGGTGGGGTACACGACCGATTTCACCGTCGGCGTATGGGTCGGCAACACGGACAATCGGCCGATGAGCCGAGGGGTGACCGGATTGACCGGCGCTGCGCCCATCTGGCACGACGTGATGGAGTATCTCCACCAGGGCCTGCCAATCCGCGACTTCCCCCGCCCGGAGGGTCTCATCACCCTGAGTGTTTGCCAGATAGATGGCCTGTTGCCCAACGGGGTGTGTCCAACTGTGGACGAGCTATTTATCCCGGGCAGCGAGCCAACGCAACAGAGCACGATGGTCCAACTCTTCCCCATCAATAAAGAAACCGGCAAACTGGCCCTGCCCGGCACGCCGCCTGAGCTGGTGGAAACGCGGCCGATGTACATCTTCCCGCCGCAGGCTCAGGACTGGTATGCCGCGCTGAGTGAAGAGGAGAAAGCCAAGCTGCCGCAAGCACCGGCGGACTTCGACACTCGTTTTGGCGGGTTGGTCAGCAGCGCAGAGGTCGCTATCATCTACCCGCCCAGTGGCGGCTACGTCAGCCCGCTGCTGCCAACGTTTGACCCAAACGCCCCTCCAGACCCGAACACCTCCCAACCGCTGCCGGCGACGCCGCCGGGCATTGTGCAGATCCGCGGCAACGCTCGTGGCGACGCATGGGCTGCTTACCGGGTGATGTTTGCGCCCGGTTGGGCACCGGGAGCAGAACAATGGATACAAATTGGCCCTGACCATCCCGAACAGGTCGTGGGAGGCGTGCTAGAGAACTGGGACATTACCGGCCTGCCGCCTGGCCCTTACTCGCTCAAGCTCACCCGTATCGGCAGCGATGGCAGCTACACGGATTTCATCAGCCAGGTGACGATTGATAACACGCCGCCCACGCTGCGCTTGCTTCAGCCGACAGACAATGAGGTCTTCCGCTTAAAGCAAGACGAGTGGGTGCCTTTGGTTACCGACGTCCGAGATGATTATGCATTGAGCAAAGTGGAGTTCTACGCCAACGGACAGCTCTTTGAAGTGCGCACGGTGGCGCCCTTTACCGCGCGCTGGATGCTACAAGAGGCTGGCGACTTCGAATTCTATGCTGTGGCCTACGACGCTGCGGGCAATCGCACAGAGAGCGCGCGCGTCAGCGTGCGCATCGTCGAGGAGGAATAGGTGCTTTCCTAATAAGCTATTGCGCTTAAAACTGCTTAACGCTGTGCCCGCGCGTCCAAGTATTATTTGCCAATCGCAGGCATCAAAGCATGCTTCCCTTACTGCGCTATGAAACCGATCACACCAAACCTGCGCGTCTGGCATCGCTGGCTACGCCGGCCGATCAAGGGCCTGATGCAACTGACGCGCTACAAAGAGTATGTCCTGTTTGTCACCGTCACCACGCTTTTAGGAGCAAAACTCGGCGGGGGGACGTTCGACATTCGCCTCTTGATCGTGCTGCTGGCCAACATTCTGGTGGTGGGCTTTGCGTTCATGTACAACGACGTAGAGGACGCCGCCGATGATGCCCTCGACGCGCGCAAGGCGAAACGCAACCCGATCAGCGCCGGCATGATCTCGCCGCGCATCGGCAAGGCCGCCTGCGTGGTCGTCAGCGGGCTGGTGCTGGGCCTATACGCGTTGCTCGGTGGCATGGCGCTGTTGCTGGGCGCGCTTTGCTTGGCCTTGGCTTTCCTCTATTCTTGGCGGGTGGCGCGCCTGAAGGCGGTGCCGGTTGCTGATCTGCTCACCCATAGCCTCTCGCTGGCCGGCTTGCAGTTCCTCTGCGCTTACTTCGCCTTCGATCAAGGCAAGCCGTACAGCTGGCTGTTCTTTGTGTTCGTCGTCCTCATCTCCGTGTATGGTGAGTTGAACAATGAGCTGCGCGACATCGAAGTTGATCGCAAAGCGGGCATTCGCCACACCGCAGACCTGCTCGGCGTGCGACGAACAAAGATGGTGATGGTCGGGTCGCTGATCGCTGCGCTCGCCGTATTGGCGCTCTTCCTCGCACTCGAGATGATCCCGCTGTGGCTGCTCATCGTGCCGTTGATCGTTGCCCCTATGTTGCTCGCCGAGCATCTCTGGCGGCTGGTGCGCGGGCAGGGGAACGTGATGGACGAACGCGAAGCCATGCACGATCCGGCCATGTTGGCGGGCCTGTTGACCTGTGTGGTGTGGTTTGTGGCTGACACGATGCCAAATGTGCGGTTCTTCTAATACAATATCCTAGGACAGATCACCCAACCCAGGAAATCAGACAATGTTGAAATACAATTTGCTCCATCCCGAAATCATGGCTGCGCTGGGCGCAGCCGGCCACGGCGCCAAGGTGCTGATCGCCGATGGCAATTATCCGTTCAGCACACGCGCCCATCCGGCTGCCCGCCGCGTTTACCTCAACCTTGCGCCGGGCTTGGTCAACGCGGTAGATGTGCTGCGCGTGCTGGTGGGTGCCATCCCGATAGAGTCCGCTGATATCATGCTCACGGCGGAAGGCAAAGAGGCCCCGATCATCGCCGAGTTCCGCGCGCTCCTGCCGGCGGGGACGCCCGTGCATGGCCACGACCGTTTTGCTTTCTACGATTTGTGCCGCGATCCAGACACGGCGTTAGTGATCGCTACCGGTGAGCAGCGCACTTATGCGAACATCCTGCTCACCATTGGCGTGGTTCAACCGTAGGGAAGTCAGGCCGGCGCGCATCTGGGGGTTCGATGAACCACGGATGCACCCCAAAGCGCGCTCACAGTCCAAGATCACCCTCTCGTTAGTTCGCTAGAAGTAGGCGCTCATCGCCTCGGCCCATTGTGCCGCTGCGTCGCGCGCCCGCTCGGCGAAATCCTCGCCTTGCGAGGCGTAGATTACGGGATGCGAGACGCTCACGATCGGTTGCAGGCCGTCCTGGGTTTGCCCGTCTCGCATGATGGCATGCAGCGCCTCCAGGCGTGTGCTGTTGACCAGAAAGGGCAGATGCGGTGCCAACGTGCGGAGGCGAGCGATGTGCGCTTCGGGCAGCGCTTCCATGAACAAACCGCAACTCCCCGGCCCATCCGCATGCCAGCGATTGGCCAAGAGGGCCACTTTCTCATACAGGCGTGGCATCGGTGCGCTGTGAGGGCGGTCCTCGATCGCTGGCCGCGGTTCCATCTCCAGATCCTGTAGCTCCCACGCATGCTCATTGGCTGTGCGGATGAGGATGAAGACGCCGCGATCGGCGCGTTTTAAGAAGGGCCGGACCGCATCGCTGCCCGCATACGGGAAGAGCGTCACTGCGTCTGCGCGTAGCTGCTCAAAGGCGGCCCGTGCGTAGGCGCTGGCCGCTGCCTCGGTGATACAAAGGGGGCCGTCCACAATAATCGGGATCTCGTCGGGCACCAGGCGGGTGATGCGCTCCAGGGCCACCATCCCAGCAGCACCTTCGGCCAAGTAATAGCCCAGGTTGAACTGATAGGCGCACACCAGGTCGTGCGTTGCCTCGATGATGGCGCGAGCAAACGGCAACATGGGCTCGTCATACGCTTGGATCGGCAGCGGTGTCCGCGCAACGACGATGTCCAAACGGATGCATAGGCAGGAGCGCCGGCGATGCTGAGCTTGGGCCAACTTGGTCAGAAAGGGCTTCATGGCTGAGATGGCAAATAGTAGCGGATGCTCAAACCGCTTTTGGCGTAAATGACCTCGTCTGCCAAGCGATAGGTGCGCACTTCATCGAAGGCACGAGCCAAGCGCTGCCGCCATAAGTTTTTATTTTGCATATCAGCAGCCTGATAGAGCGGAGACCACGGTTCAACAAGGATAACAGTGACCTGCGCGCCGGCGTTCTGCTCCAGCCATCCCTTGACGCGCGCGATGTCATCAGGCCCTTCCACAGGTGGTGCATCATATTGAATGGGCAACGTAGTGTGCGCAAAGACAGGTAATGGTCGCAGGCGCCACTCAAAGAGCGGCGGGCTAAGTTCGCCAAACGTGCCAATGATTAACACCGGTCGGTCTGTTCGCTGCCAGGCGACGATCCGCTGTGCGGCGTCCCGCAAGTCACGGGCCAGGTCACCCGCCCAAACAGGCTGTAGACGCGGCAGCCAGGCCCACCAACTCCAAACAGCCACAGCAAAAGGCACGACGATCGAGAGGGCTGTGCGCCAACGGGGCTTGAGCTGCAGGCGCGCAACCCCATGCGCGAATCCTAAGCCGGCCAACAACCACAGCGATGGAAATAACGGCGTAATATAGCGCTGGGACTTGAGCGGATGGACCGTGGCCAGCACAAACCCTAGCCCAAAGAAGATGGCCAACAAGGCCACCCCCGGATGGCGCCATCGCAGCGCTGCCCAGCCAGCACCGATGACGGTCGCCAGCGCCAGCAGCGGGCTGGGCATCAACCAGTCAGTCGTCGTGCGGATGTAGAAGAGCAAGTTCTCCGCACTCCAGAACGGGTAGCCACTGTCCTCGTTGATGACGAAGAAGCGAAAGTCCCGCCATTTCACCTCGGTGGGCACGATGTCCGTGCCGCCGAAGAACCAGAAAAGGATGCCTAGGATGAGTGGAAGATAGAGCGCCAGGATGGTTGGCAGCTCTGCCACAAGCTGAGCGGCGCGCGTTCCCTCAGCCGCGGCATTCACTCGGCGCAGCCGCTGACCAAGGTCCACCACGCCAACAGCAGCGATGGCAAAAGCTGCGTAGTTGAACTTGGTGAGGAACAAGAAGTAGAGCGCGAAGCCGGTGAGGAAGAACCAACGCATGCGCCGGCTGCGCAACGCGCGCAGGAAGGTCCAGAAGGCCACGAAGGTGACAAAGGCAACCGGCGTCTCCTGCATGGCCCAACTGCCGACGAAAAGCCAGCCGGGCGCGCTGAGCGCGAGCAGTCCGCTGGTCAAACCAGCGACCGGCGCTAACTCAGGCGCGATTTCGTAGGCCAGAGCGCAGCCCATCATGACAGTGGCGACCAACATGAGATAGGCAAACAGCCGGGCGCTATCGTCGCTAATGCCGAGCACGCCCAGAAAAGGCGCCTGGAGCAGCGAGAAGCCGGGCGGCCATAGCGTCTGAATGTGGAAATCTCCCCATAAGGCGCGCAGGTCGAGCGCCAGGATGTCGCGCAGGATGTAGTAGCCCGGCAAACTATGAGCAGCTTCGTCGAAGTTCAAGGGTGGCGCCGGCGCGATCAGCCTGACGAAGACCTCGCGACCGATCACCGCAGAGAGCAACGTCAGCACGCCAGCGACAAACCACGTGCGAGCCTTGGGCGACACGCCGGCAGTATACTCATGCCGTTGTCATCTTTATGCCTGCCAACGCCCGCCGTCGCTGGCTATGGCCGATCCTCGTCCTCTGTTTGCTTTGGTCGCTCTTCTTTTGGCGCATTCTCACACCCTCAGAGGCCGACCGGCTGACCTTTCAGCAAGGCGACTTTACGCACCAGTTCCTCGCCTATCGGCGGATGGCCTATCGCCAGTTCCTCGCCGGGCGCTTCCCTGTGATCGAGGAATGCCTGTATAGCGGCTATCCCTTCCAGGCCGATCCGCAGTCTCAGGTGTTGTATCCCCCTGTGCTGGCGCTGATGCTGTTGGGTCGAGCGCTGGGCTGGCCTGAATACCCGCTGCGCGCGCTGGAGTGGGAGGTGATGCTCCACGTGTTGTGGGCAGCGCTTGGCATGTATGTCTTTCTGAGCGCGCCGGCGGGCCGCCCGAGCTTGCATCCTATTGCCGCGCTGGCCGGCGCGCTGGCTTATGCATTTGGCGGCTACATGACCGGCTATCCCATCCTCCAGACCGGCATTTTGCAAACGGCGAGCTGGCTGCCCTGGATGCTCCCAGTCGCGCATCGGCTGGCTACGGCTAAGCGTTGGTTGCCGGCGGCGGGTGGGCTGGCGGTCCTGGCTGGCTTCGCTTTCACTGCCGGCCATCCACAGACCATGCTTTACGTCGTCTATGTAGTGGCAATCGCATTCGCCTTCTGGTTTTGGCGGGCACATCGCGCCGCAGAGCCGCCGGCGGCCCTGTGGCGCGGCGCGCTGCTCAGGGGCATGACGGCAGGCAGTTTGGCAGCCGGCCTGAGCGCAGCGCAGCTCATCCCTACGCTGCTGTTCATGTTGGAATCTAATCGTCCGGCGCTGTCTTATGCCGAAGCTGGCAATGGCTTCTTATTGCTCGATATTGCGCTACTCGTGCTGACCGGTGTATTCAACACCTGGCAACCCATTTACGTCGGCGTCGTTGCCCTCACGTTTGTCGGGGTTGCGTTACTGGCCGGTCGCCGACGCTTGGCCGACACGGGGCTGTGGCTGTGTGTCGGCATCGCAGCGCTGGCGCTGAGCTTTGGGGCGAATGCGATCGGTTTTGATTTGGCTTACCTCACGCTCCCTGGCTATCGCCAGTTTCGCTCTCAGGAACGCCATGCGATGGCGGTCAGCTTTGCGCTGAGCACGCTGGCCGCCTACGGCACGTCGTTGCTCATGCGCCCGATTCGCCAGCCGGCACAAGAACAGCTAAAGCGAGCAGCCAGTATTCTGAGCATCGGGGGAATAATCGTATTGCTTATTCTTATCATAATTTTAATCTCACAACAGGCACTTACGGAGCCGGGCCGGTCCGCGCTCACGCCTGCCGCTAACCGGCTCGCCATGGTCGTTATCGCACTGGTGGGGACATCCGGCCTGTTGCTCTGGCGCACGCAGTTGCAACGTTGGCCGCGCTGGGCGTGGGGCGGTGTGCTGTTGGCGCTCATGGCCTTTGAGTTATTTACATCTAATCGCTATACTGCGACACAAAAGCTGGCAGAGCCTCTGCCACCGAGTCCTTTGACCAAACCGATTATTGAAACGCAACGCATAAACAGTTACGGGCGCATATACAATCACTACGGATTGCCCCTCAACGGCGCATGCGTGGCCGGCTTAAACGAAGTGAGTGGCGGCTCACCGATTGTCATGCGCGCCTACAAGACATTCCTAGATCGCACGCCCGAGGCCGTGATGGTGAAGTTGCTCAACGTGCGCTACGCCGTGACCTGGCGTGGGGCGATGGAGACGCCGGAGGGCATCATGATCCCCTGGTTTTTGCTTGCGCGCGACACATTCGAAGGCCAGCCGGCCAGCACGTATCGCCTAGACTGGGAGCCTCAAGAGTTCAATGGCGCCTGGATACCGCGACGGCTTGTCCCGGTCCGCGCTGAGGATGACCTCTACGCCTACATGCGTCGTCCGGAGTTCGACCCATTCGTGGAAGCCATCGTGATTGACCCGCCGAAGGAATTGCTTGACCGCAGCGCCTCGGGCAACGCCGCGGTCGAAGGCAAGTCGCCGGGTTATATCAAGGTCGCAGCGTATGCTGAGCGGCCGGCGCTGCTGGCGCTCAGCCAGGCCTATCATCGCAACTGGGTCGCATTGGTCAACGGCCGGGAGGTCGCGCCATTGCCGATCTACGGCGCGCTGCTGGGCGTGCCTATCCCCGCTGGGCCAGTCAGCGTAGAGCTGAGCTACCGGCCAACCGACTTTTACATCGGCTTGGCCATCAGCGCGACGACTGCGCTCGCGATTGTGCTCTTGATCGTGCGCGAAATTTGCGCCGGCCAAATCAGTCGAGGATGAACCGCCTGCGCGTGAGCAATTTCGGGGCGCAATTCGGCGGCCAGATGTTGGTGATCGGCCTGCCGACGGTGGTCTACATCGCAGCGCTCTTGTTTGACCCTTCGCGGACGCTGGTGCTATGGGAACGCGCAGTGCCGCCGGCGCTGCCGATGGTGTTGTTGGCCCTGGGCTTGGTCGCGCATGGGGTCATCGCGCTCGCGGTGCTGGCGCGCCTTCCGGCGACGCTCTCTAGCAAACAGATCTGTGGACTCTTAGGGTATGTCTTCGTCGCCGGCGTGGTATTGCAGACGGCTGCTACGCACATCGTCGAACCCTTTCCACTGCGCGGGTTGGCCTTTCGGCAATATAGCGACTTCACGGGGGGCTACTTCACCGTCGGCGTGCGCGTGGATGATCTATGGGGATGGCTGGCGCGATTCTCGCAGGAAATGGAGAGCTACAACGTCCACGCCGAGCGCCATCCGCCCGGTCTGCCGATGATCTTCTGGTTGGGCGTGCAACTCTTGCGCCCCTTTCCCGAGCTGGCGGCAGCGCTGGAGCCGACGCTGCGCCCGCTGGCCTGCTTCGACCTGCGCCCAGGTGAGCTGGACGCCGTCCAATTAGCCGCCGGCTTATTCGGCATCCTGATCGAGACCATCGCAGCATGGAGTGTGCCCATTCTGCTCTTCGTCTTCGTCCAGCGCCTCGCCGGCGATCGCGCTGCTGCAATGGCAGCGCTGCTATACCCGCTGATCCCTGGCGCGTTGATGTGGGCCTCGCAGTGGGACCGTAGCTTTGGCCTGTTCACTTTGGCCACCCTGATACTTGTAGAAGCCATGCTCGCAGCGCCTGTGCGCCCACGCGGATTCGCAGCGGCTTTCTTCGCCGGCTTGGTGCTGTTCCTGGGGACACTCATGAGCTTCGGCAATCTGCCGATCGCGATGATCGGCGGGTTATATGCCTTGGCGCGCATCTGGGCGCTGGAGCAGCTCCGACTGTGGCCGGTCCGCCTGGCGCAGGGTGTGCTCGCCTTCATCGGGCTGGCCGGGCCTTGGGCGGCCCTGGTGCTCCTCGCTGGCTTCGACTTGCGGGGCAGCTACGAGACAGCCATGCGCCTGCACTTAGCACTTGAACGGGACTATTGGCCGTTCGTGCTCTGGCATCCGTGGGATATCTTCACCTTTGCCGGCTTGCCGCTGGCGATGATCGCAACATGCCTGACCTGGCAGCGCGCGCCGGCACTCACCTTTGCCTGGGTCGCCACGCTTGCCGCTCAGTCGCTGCTGCATGTCGCACGGGGAGAGACCGGTCGCGTGTGGATGTACTTCGCGCCGGTGATCGTGGCGCTGGGCAGCCTCTGGTTGACTCGCCGAGAAGGTGCCATTCGCTTTGCCCAGCTTAGTTTCGTTATCGGCCTGCTGACGGCCCAAGCAGCCGCACATATCGGCCTGTTGCGCGTCATTGGCTACGGCGCTGATCCAATCACTGTGCCCAGACCAACGTTGCCGGCGAATTTGGTCTCCACTGAAATTCGCTTTGAACCGAACGGGGAGATTCGATTGCTGGGTTACGTGATCAAACAGACCTTCCGACCTGGCGAATCAGGGACGATAGACCTTTACTGGCGACATGAGGGAGAGACCTTTCTTCCGCGGGCGCGCAAGGTGTTCTTTCACGTCGCCGATGCGCTTGATGACCGTCGTCGGATCGTTAATCAAGACGGCCGGCCCGCGAACTGGACGCTGCCCACCACATGCTGGCAGCCGGGCCAGACTATTCATGACCGCCACTTCTTTACGGTTGACCCCGACGCTCAGCCGGGCGAATATTACAAGCTGGTTGGGCTATACGACGAACACACCGGCGAGCGCGCTTTTGTACATACTGCGCAAATCGCCGTCGCAAATGCAGTCGCGCTGCCCAGCAAACTCAAGGTTATCTCTGTTGGAGAGTAGCTACCGATAAGCTAAGCCTGTATCGGGAAGGTGCGTTACTCCCCTACAGAGAAAGACGCAAGCACGAGGAAATCGCGGCCATCGGTCGTGAGCAAGCGCGGCATGTCCGGCGTGTCAGGGTAATACAGCCCAACGCGGACGTAATATCTGCCGTGCGGCAGCGCTTCGCTTAAGCGGATGCCGTATCCATGGATTGTTAGCTCGCCCACTTGTATTGCTGGGGGCAGATTCGATGCGAGCGGTTCGTCGCGTTGTCCGATCAGCGCGAACGGATCATCTACTTTACTCACGTGGACGAAGAACTTCTCACTCCCGCGCAGTGTTGCTTTGCTGTTGTCCCAGCTAAAGTACACCTCCGCTAATCGCGCCGGCAGGTCAACGCGCGCATACGCTGCCCTCAGTATCGTTCCGTTGACAAATCGCACGTTCAGCGGTTGTAGATCGCCCGGACCAGGTCGGCCGTAGATTTTGACATCCCATCGTCCGGTGTAGATCTCCCCCAGGTAGGCAAACTCGCTAGCCAGGGCGTCAGTCGCTATGCCCTGTCCATCCCAGAAGCTATCTACAACTTGGAGCAACACGCGCGCAACACCCTGTTCTCGCCACTCTTGCACTGCCATGCGCGCTCCCTCGATGTCCCGAGGGCGCAAGGGCGGCAGCGTGGTAAACCCAACTTCTTGTGGTAGATAGCGATGGTGGTAATACACGAAGACAGGATCAGGAAAGTTCAGCGCAACACGCACGCTGCTCGGCGGCAATACGCCGACATAGTGAGTGATGGTATGAATAAACTTGCGCCAAGTATGCAGGTCACCGCTGGCTCGGTCAGACTGTAAGTAGCCTTGGAGGCCGGCGAGCGCAGCCGCCACGAGAAGCAAACCTGCGCCTGCGCGTCCCGCTCCAATCAGCGCAGCAATTGGCCCGCGGAGACTCATGTGCCCCCAAGCAGCTTCGGCTACTATCAGATATAGTGGGCCGAGCGCCGCAATCGCATAGCGCGGAGAGAAAACCTGTCGGTTCAGCCCGTTGGCCCAGGCCAGCAGGAGTGGCACGAATAGGTAGATAACCAATAGGCTGCTGGCGAGTCGGTTGTCAGCGCCGCCCATCCAAAGCTTAGAAAGGCCAACGACTATGAGTATTGAGGACAACCAGACTATCCACGGCGCAGCCTCCGACCAAGGGAAGTATTGTCCGCCCACGAATGAGTTGACGTAGGTTGAGAATGCGGTGAGCAGGTCAGGACTACGTCCAAGATTGCCAGTGTAGCCCGTCGCAATGCTCAGCGCTGCGATCAGCCATGGCAGGCTAGCGATGATCACGCCGAGCTGAGCGACGACCCATCTCACGAGCATGCGTGACATACGCCTGGCGGGTTGAAAAAGCGCGCTGACGAAGACAAACAGATTCTGCGCCAGCAGCACGAAGCCGGCGTAATAGTGAACGTTCAAGGCCAGCCAACTCACTAACACATAGATCGCTGCAACGCGCCATGTGCAGCGCCGCAGCAAGATCCACGCCAGGAGCGTACTTGCGATTGTCAAGGCGAGCAGCATGCTATACATGCGCATCTCGCGGCTGAACAGAACGCCGAAAGGGCTTAAGGACATGAATAAAGCAGCGGCAATGCTCACGGCACCGCCTAACCCGAGTTCATGACCTAGGCGGTAGATCAGCCCAACCGCTACGACGCCGAACCACGCACTGGGAAAGCGCAAAGCGAATTCGCTTATCCCAGCGATGTCGCTCCAGGCCTTAAAGATGAAATAGCTGCCCAGTGGATGTGGCTCACCCATGGCTACAACTCTTGCGGCGATCTGGGCATACGAGTCACGAGTGAGGAGATAGCTAAATCCCTCGTCGCCGATGAGCTCAGAGAAGCCTAGGTGATAAACGCGGATAGCTAGACTAAGCAGCAAGAGCAAAAGCATGATGAACTGCTCTCGCTGTAGCCTGCACGACTGGGAGATGCGGAGCAATAACATGAATCTGGGGTCAGCCAAAATATACATCCCTAAAGGAAGAACGCGCATCCGATCTCTACCATTGCTGGCAACGCTCGCCGAGTGAATACTATGCGTTTATGACGATGAACTCACCGGCGAGCGCGCCTTTGTGCATACCGCGCAGATTGCCGTCGCAAATGCAGTCGCGCTGCCGAGCAGGTTTGTCGTCGCTTCACTCAACCGTAAATGACGCGACCACAATTGCGTCTCGCCCATCGCTGGTCAACAGGCGCGGCATGCCCGGCTGTTCCGGGTCATATAACCCAACGCGGACGTGATATTGGCCGGCGGGCAGCGACTCCTGTAAAGGCACGCCGTAACCGTAAACGGTCAAGCCGTCTACCTGAATCGCTGGCGGCAAGTTTGACGCCAGCGGCTCGTCACGTTGGCCGATCAGCGCAAAGGGATTTCCTGCCTCGCTGACGTGGATGAAGAATTTCTCGCTGCCGTGCGACCCATCGGCGTCCCAGCTAAAGTAAACCTCCAACAGCTTATTTCTCACGTCGGCGCGCGCATAAGCAGCACGGAGGCGGGGGCCGTTGACGAATTGCACGTTGAACGGCTTCATGTCTCCCGGACCGGGACGACCGAAGATCTTGACGATCCATTGGCCGGTATAGGTCTCCCCCATGTATGCAAACTCGCTGGCTAATCCAGCAGCAGCTATCCCGCGCCCATCCCAAAAACTGTCCACTATTTGGAGCAAGGCGCGCTCTGCACCCTGCGCTCGCCACTCATGTGCGATCGCCCTCGCACCTTCAATGTCTTGGACGCGCGGTGGCAAAGTGGTAAAGCTGGGACCATTGGGCAAGTAACGACGATGATAGTAGGTGAAAACCGGGTCGGGGAAGTTCAAAGCCACGCGCACATCGCTTGCCGGCAGCGATTCAGCGTAACGGTTGATGACATCAATAAACCTGCGCCAAATATGCGGGTGGCCATCTACCTTATCGGAGCGCAGATAGCCTTGGAGGCCGGCGATTGTGGCCGCGAGAATCAGCAGGCCCGCCCCAGCTCGCCCCCAACCGAGCAGCGCACCTGGCAAACCATGAAGGCGAAAACGCCCCCAGGCTGCCTCAGCCACGATTAAATACAGTGGGCTAAGCGCGGCGATTGCATAGCGCTGTGAGAAGACTGGCCGATTCAGGCCGTTAGCCCAGGCCAGCAAGAGCGGCACGAACAAGTAGATCGCCAACAGCACGCCCGCGATCCGCTTATCCCTCCCGCTCAGCCCAAGCGTGACCAAGCCAATGGCAAGCAGCGCTAAACAGAGCCATACGAGTGCTGGGATTGTTTCTACGACCGGAAAGTGCTGCCCGACCAGAAACGAACCCAGATAAACGAACAGGGCGCTCAACAGGTCCGGGCTGTAATCTACGACGCCACTGTAGCCGGTTGCGATGCCGAAGGCGGCGATGAGCCACGGCAGGCTGGTGATGAGCAGGCTGCATTGAGCGACGAGCCATGTGCGCAGCAAGCGCTCGGCGCGCCAAAGGAGCGCACGACCGAAGACGAAGAGGTTCTGAGCGAGAAGGACGAAGCCGGCGTAGTAGTGCACGTTCAAGGCTAGCCAACTCACCATGACATAGGCAACCACGGTGCGCCACGAGTGGCGCCGGAATAAGACCCATGCCAGCAGCGTGCTGGCTATCGTCAAGGCGAGCAACATGCTATACATGCGCATCTCGCGGCTATACGAGCTAGCAAACGGGCTGAAGGCCATCAGCGCGGCGGCACCCAAGCAAACAGCGGGGCCGAGCTTGAGTTCACGCCCCAGGCGATACGTCAGCCCGATTGCCAGGACACCAAACCAGGCGCTGGGGAAGCGCAGCGCGAACTCGCTTATCCCTGCCAAGTCACTCCAAGCCTTGAAGATGAAATAGCTGCCTAATGGGTGCGGCTCACCCATCGCTAAAGTGTCGGTGATGAGCGCGAGATAGGAGCGTTGGACGAAGACGTAGCTAAAGCCCTCATCGCCGGCCAGTTCGGGAAAGCCCAGATGGTAAATGCGAATGGCCAGCCCGCCGAGCAAAAGCAGGCTCATGAGCCACCCTTCCAGCCACGCGTTGCGACGCATGTCCTAGTGGGAGAATCACTCAATGGTTATCGTTCCCAGGAAGACCAAATCATCTTTTGCCGGCCGGCCATCTTGTTGGGCCGGCCAGCGCACCACGCTTTGGCGGTCGTACACGCCGGCATAGAGCTGATATTGCCCAGGAGGCAGGCCTGCGGGGATCTCCAGGCGATGCAGTTGGTTGATGCCTTCCCCTGGGCGATAGGTGGTTGTGCTGCGCACCAGGCCATCAACAATAGGTGGGTTGTCATCCTGGGAGATCAGCTTGCCCTGAGCATCGAGCATGTGCAGGAAGATCACACCATCGCGTGCTGGCCTCTCGGCTACGCGCCAATGGGTGATGACGTCGCTCACCTTGCCGCGCGCCGGTTGGCCGTTTACGCTGTAGCCGAGTAACGCTAATTCGCCCACGCGCCCATTTGCACGATATTGGATTCGATCAGCAACCGGCACGTGCGGGTAGTCCTCGACGCGCAATAGGCCCAGCAACACACCATCCACTTTTCGACTCTCTCGCCAGCGTTCGAGGGACAGCCGGTATATGCCTGGCTGGAGCGCGGGCGGGAGCATCAGCGTGTATGGGTCGCGCGTCGGCTCACCAACCAGCCAGGTCGTGACCGGGAACGATGCTCCCCCTGCCGTTCGCTCGAGAGAAGCCACCACGCCACCTAATAAGCCCTCGACCTTTAGGTGGGTCTGCCAAGCAGGGAGGTTTGATCGAGCAGGATACCAGGTGAGCACAACCGGCAATGGCTGATTTGGCCATCGCACATGTGGATATTCGGCGAACAGCGCAGTATCTGTGAGCTGATGACGGTCGCCCTCTTGTTGCACCGGCCACTGCGTAATGCGCAGGCAACAGCGCGTGCTGCGCTCGTCTATTTCCACCCTGGCAACTTGCGCGGCCTCGCCCTTGGGGCCGGTCAACAGGCGGAGCTCCATTTGAAAGGACTGGAGCGGCAGGCCGAGCGGCAAGGGGATCAGATGGCGGGTTCGGTATATCTTGCCCTGCTCCCAGTCTGCCGGCGAGGGCAGCAGATCTGCTGAGATTGACCAATCCCACCAGTTGGTCTGGGCGTCGTATAGACGGAGCGCAACCGTGTGGCGCGAAAGGTCTTCGGCTTCTCCTCCGCGTCGCCAATACAAGCTCAGCCAGAAATTAGGGTGAGGATGGTAAGGATTGCCGACTGCGATCTCATAGCCGGCGATATGAGTCTGGCCGACCTGCCTGTCGGGTATTTCGAGCGCTTGGGCTGGCAGGCGCTCGCTGACGAACGGTTGCACTTCATACTCTAGAAGCTCGATGATGTTCGTTCGGGCCGGAAAGGGAATTCGGCTGCGCAGGAGGTATGGGCTAAATAAGGCCTGTGCTTCCAGATTGTGGAGCCCTCCATCACCGCCAGTATTCGCATACCAGATGCGTTGGTAGCGCGCGCTGATGACGCGGCGTATTTCTTCTGGCGGCACTCGCAACCACTGCTGTATGGGGACAACATCAATGGGGAGGTCGCGTAGGTAAGTATCTAGCACCTGCTCTGGTGTATAGAGATTAATCACTAGCACATCACCAGGGCGCCAGTGTTGACGTATATGGTTGGTGAAGGCGCGCCAATCATCTTGCCAAGTTGGAGTGCGCACAAAAGTCATGGCTGTGCCGAAGGCGGCGCTGCCAAACACGAGGATAGCGCTGATGGTTCTAAGCACCCAGCTAACTGCTGGCCATCTCCAAAGCATCGCC
>JAGHYX010000170.1 GCA_017743375.1 Chloroflexota bacterium | reverse complement strand
GGCGACCTGCAATACCTGCTGATCGTGCGGCCCGACGCCAGTTATCGCTGGCTGTTGCGCGAGCGCGCCAACCGATCCGACTGGCGCATCAGCGAACACGATCTGTCAGCGTACGCCGGCCAGACCATCGCCGTTCAATTCGGCGTGTACAACGACAACGCCGGCGGCATCACCGCCATGCACGTGGACGACGTGACACTGACCGTGTGCCTGCGCAAGTGAACGGATGGGACATCGCGCCGGTTACAATGAGGCCGGCAAGGTTTGGTCTGGACGGAGAAATGATGCATACCGAAGAGACGCGCAAAGTCATCCGCCGGCTGCAAATCGCGGAGGGGCACGTGCGCGCCATCCAACGCATGGTGGAGAACGGCGAGTACTGCATCGACGTTCTGAAGCAGATCAGCGCCGTGCAATCCGCCCTCGACAAGGTGAGCCAGATCATTCTGGAAAACCACCTCAACACGTACGTGACCTCAGCCGTGCGCAGCGACGATCCGGCTGAGCGCGAGCGCGTGCTGCGCGAGATCGCCGATTTGTTTCGCAACGCCGGCCATGCCTGACGCGCCGGCCATGCTGAGCGCAGAACGCAGGGTTCGTCAGGACGCTTTGGGCAGAGAGAGCGTCACGGTCAGGCCGAGCCCGGGCGGACTATCGAGACGCACTGTTCCCCCCATCGCTTCGATCAGCGTGCGGACGATGGACAACCCGAGGCCGGTATGCGCCTTGTCCGTGCGAGTCGGGTCTGCCTGATAGAAACGATCAAACACGCGCAGCAGGTGTTGCGGAGGAATGCCCGGGCCGGTGTCGCTCACCGCAATGTCCACCCGGCTGCTGCGCTCGGAGACCCGGATAGTGATTCGCCCGCCGGCGGGCGTATAGCGCGCCGCGTTGTCCAGCACAGCCAAAAGCGCCTGCCGCAAATAGCCTTCATCCATGCGCGCAACAGCCGAGGTGGACGGGGCCTCGAAGTGTATGCCCCGGCTGGCGCACAAACGGCGCCACTCGCTGGCCAGGCTGTCCAGCACACGCTGAACCGGGACCGGCTCGATCTGCATCGGCAAGCGGCCGGCGTCAGCGCGCGAGAGCAGCAACAAATCGCTGACCAGCCGCGCCATGTGACGCGTCTCGCGCAGCACGTCGCCGACCAGTTCGCGCTGCTCAGCAGGCGGCGTGTCGGGCCGCGCGGCCATCTCGGCGCTGAGTTGAATCAGCGACAGCGGCGCGCGCAGCTCATGGCTGGCATTGGCCACAAATTCGCGCTGGCGCTCCCAGGCCAGCTCAGTCGGCCTCAGGCTGCGCCCGGCGATGACCCAGCTCAACAGGGCCGCCAGGACAGCCAGCGCGCCGCCCCCCGCCGCCAAACTGCTCACAAACTGACTGGCGACAACCTCTTGTTCGAGCAACGAACGGCCGGCCTGGAGATAGAGCGCACCCTGTTGCGCATTGCGCACCGCGTAGGTCAGCAGACGCACCGGCTCACCCGAAGGCGTATGGACGGTGCGCCAGTCCAGGCCGGTTTGCTCAGCCGCTTGAACGGCCTCGAGGCTTGGCGCAAAGCCCAATGGCATACCAGCCGGAAGGAGCAACGAGCGGCCCTGTCCATCCAGCCAGACCACAAACGCGCCGCTTATCTCTCCGTCAACAGGCGCAGGAGAGGCCGGCGCATTCCCAGGCTTGTTTGAGTCGTGTTCGTGTTCGTCTTCGTCTTCATGTTCGTCGCCGCGCTCGTCGCGGTGGTCATCCTCCGATGGCAACAGGTTGTGCAAGCGCAGCCATTCCAGACGAGAGCTTTGCAGCTCCGGCGGCAACGGCACGCCCAATTGTATGAACTCCAGCGCCATACGGTTGCGCAGCGCAGAATCTGTCGTAGTCTGAAAGTAATAGCGCAGCAGACCAAAGCTCAACCCGCCGGCCAGCGCGATAAAGCCGAGCACGGCGGCCAGGTAGACGCCGGTGAGACGAAGACGCAGCCGGACCAGCAGGCTTTTCTCGGTCAACATGGAATCAAACGATAGCCCACGCCGCGCACCGTTTCGATCGGGTCAGGCAGGTCGGGAGAGGTTTTCAGCTTGCGGCGCAGGTAGGAGATATAGATGTCCACCATCTTCAGTTGGGCGTCGCTATCCATAGCCCACACGCGGTTGAAGATCTGCTCACGGCTCAAGGCGCGATTGCAGTTACGCAATAAATACTCCATCAGGTCCCACTCGGTGGGCGTGAGATCGATGATTACACCCCCGCGCCGAAGTGTGCGCTGGGGCAGGTTCATGACCAGATCGCCGCATTGCAGCTCAGCGCCGTCCGGGCTGGTCACGTCGTAACGGCGAGCCAGCGCGCGCAGCCGGGCCAGCAGCTCCTCAATTGCAAAGGGCTTGACCAGATAATCATCAGCGCCGCTGTCCAGCCCCAGCACGCGATCCTCAACCTGGCCGCGCGCGGTGAGCATGAGAATCGGCAACGGCGCGCGTGCGCGCCGCACCGCCAGGCAAATCGAGCGGCCATCGCGCTCGGGCAACATCCAATCAATCACCGCCACGTCGTACTGGCCGCTCAGCGCCATCTCCAGGCCGGTCTGGCCGTCGTGGGCCAGGTCGGCCTGAATGCCCTCGCGCTTGAGCACGCGCGCCATCAACTGCGCCAATTGTTGATCGTCTTCGACAATGAGCACCCGCATCGCTGCTATCGAGCGCATTGTAACCAGCGAAGGGTTGGAATTTGGTAAATGCCGGCTGATGACTTTCTCAGCCGCAACCTACCCATTTCCTACGCCGGCTGTCTAACCTGAGCGCCAGAACATCCAAAAAACGAAAGGAAGGACAGGGTCATCATGAACGGAAAGACAATCCATCAACGAACGGCGCTGATGATTGCCGCCGGCGTTACCGCCTTTACGCTGGTGGGAATTGGCGCGCTGGCCAGCCGCATGAGCAACAGCGCGCCGGAAGCAGGCGCCACAGCCCCCGCGACACCCGATACAGCCATGTCTGGCGGTATCACGAACGCGGCCACGTCGTCTCCAGCAGCCGAGAGCGCGCCCGCGAATGATGCAGCTTCTTCGCTGGCCGCCGACCGGGAAGCGCAGTACCGCGAGCTGATTCAGCAGGCCAATCAACGCATCCAGGAAGCCAACCAACGCCTGATAGAGATGGAGCAACGTCTGGCCAGCGCGCCGGCCGGCGCGGCAGCAACTGACGCCAGCGCCTCCTCCGCAGGCGCAACCAGCGCCACCGCGCAGCAACCTCTCGCCGGCGCAGCCGCCAATTCCTCAGTCCCGAATGTGGCCGTTTCGCTCCAGCGCGCACTGGAGATTGCACTGGCCGCCGCCCCCGGAACGGTGGCGCAGCGCGTGCCCGAACTGGTCAACTTTCAGGGCAGCGTGGCTTACGAAGTCGCGCTGAACGCCGGCCTGGTATACGTGGACGCCAACAGCGGCGCCGTGTTGTACAACGGCGCGCTGGCCCCGGTCGTCGTTCAGCCGGTCTACCACGACGACGATGAGCGTGATGAACACAATGACGACCGTCACGAAAAGGAAGAGCACGAAGAGCATCACAAAAATCACAAAAAAGGGAGAGAGCACGATGACGACTAACGCCACCCCATCGGCATCTAGCAATCGAATCAGTCAGATGGAGCAGGCTGCTGCATTGAAAGTGTTGATCGGTTCGGCGTCGGTGGCGCTTGTTCTGGTAGGCTGGGGCTGGCTGAGCAGCCAGCAAGCGCCAGCCGCTGAGACTGTCACAGCCACCGCAGGCGCAGCAGATGGGACACAACTGGTATTGCCCATTGTGCAAAACAATGCGCCGCCGGCCAGACCTGCGCCGCCACAGGCGTTGCCGACACTCGCGCCGCTCTATGCGCCAGCGCCAAATCCGGGGGCGTCCCGCTCGACAGTGACCACACAGCCCGCAGTGCCGGCGGCTCAGGCCCCGGTCGCTCAAGCCGCGCCGCCGCCAGCCGCGCAATTGCGCGCCGTCACAGCGCCGCCGCAACCAGTTGCAGTGACCCGCTCTTCGCGTTAGAGCCATGCCACAGATCACTTTCCGCGCCATGGGGTGCCAGATGCTGGCGCTGGTGGAAGCCGACACGCCCGAAGCCGCAGAGGCGCTCAACAACGTGCCGGTGTGGTTCGAGATCTGGGAACAGTGCCTCAGCCGCTTCCGGCCCGACAGTGAGCTGAACCGGCTGAACGCGCGGGCCGGGGAATGGGTGACTGTCAGCGCAACGTTGTGGGGCGTTATCGAAACTGCTCTGCAGGCTGCGCACGGCACAGATGGACTGGTGACGCCCACCGTGCTGAGCGCCATGCAGGCTATCGGCTATGTCGCTCCGTTTGACCAGATGCGCAGCGCGATCGTTCAAATGACGGTGGCGGCGCCTTTGCCAACCACACGACCAGATGCCAGGCAGCACATTGAACTGGACGCCGACCGGCGCGCGGTGCGCCTTCCGCCGGATGGCCAGATTGACCTGGGTGGGATTGCAAAAGGCTGGTGCGCCGATCAAGCAGCGCGCCGGCTGGCGGTCTACGGGCCGGCGCTGGTGGACGCCGGCGGAGATATCGCCGTGGCGCCGGCCCGCGATCAGCGGGTCGAGTTTCCGATTGGCATCGCCGCCCCGGTGTCCATTGCTGAGGCGCCGGAGAAGCTGCTCGGCATCGTGGATCTGGCCGAAGGCGGAGTCGCCACGTCGGGGCGCGATTTTCGTCGTTGGCAGCTCGGCGCCCGCCAGATGCATCATCTGATCGACCCGCGCACCGGCCAGCCGGCAGAGACCGACGTGGTATCGGCCACTGCCATTGCGCCCACCGCTGCGCGGGCCGAGGCGGTGGCAAAGGCGGCCTTGCTGCTCGGCAGCCAGGCCGGCCTGGTCTGGGCCCAATCACAACCCGACCTGTCTCTTATACACATCT
>JAGHYX010000169.1 GCA_017743375.1 Chloroflexota bacterium | reverse complement strand
ACGACGCTGGCGGTGGCGGAGAAGCTGGGCCGGCGCTGGATCGGGGTGGACCTGGGCCGCTACGCCATCCACACCAGCCGCAAGCGCCTGATCCAGGTCCAGCGCGAGCTGCACGCCGCCGGCAAGACCTACCGCTCCTTCGACATCTATAACCTGGGCCGCTACGAGCGCCAGTGGTGGCAACTGGACCGGCTGAAGGGCGCCGACGACGAACACCGCCGCGTCGTCCTGCGCTTCTACAAGGCCGACCCGCTGGCCAACCCGCCGCATCCGCTCCTGCACGGCAGAAAGAACGGCGCCTTCGTCCACGTGGCGCAGATAGACAGCGTGTTCAGCTACAACGCGCTGGCCGCCGTTGCCCAGGCCGCGCGCGCCGCCGGCGGGCGCGCGCTGCACTGCCTGGCCTGGGAGTTCGAGATGGAGCTTTCGCGCCGCAAACAGGCCATCGAGGCCGAGGCCGGCCTGGCGATCAAGCTGAAGTACATCCCGCGCGAGATCATGGAGCCGAACCGCGACGAGGTGCAGTTCTTCGAGGCCGGCGCGCTGGAGGCCCGCGCGGTCGTCGCCGATGGCAGGGTGGATGTCGAGCTGGTCCACTTCAGCCCGGCGCTGGCCGAGGCGCCGGAGAAAGAGCTGGCCGCCCTGCGCGAGCGGGCCGTCCGCTCGCCGTTCGACTTCATCGACTTTTGGGCGGTGGACTTCGAGTACGCGCCCGACAAGCCGTTCGAGCACCACTGGCAGGACTTTCGCACCCGCAAGGATCGTTCGCTCAAGACCCGCTCTGACCTGGGCTGGCGATACCAAACGCCGGGCCGCCATCAGATCGGCGTCAAAGTAATTGATGTCTTTGGGGTGGACACCACCGCGGTGGTGACGGTGGAGGTGTAGCGGATGGCGTTCAAGCTCACCGAACAGAACCGCGGCGCGCTCCAGCCGCTCTTCCAGCCCTGGGAACAACCCAACCGCCATCGCTTGCCCAACCCGGATCCCGACCAGCCGGCGATCATCGCCCCTGGCCGTCGCCCCAGCAAGGTGCCGCTGGTCAACGCCATCCGCGCCCAGGTGGATGCTTGGCGAGCAGCCGGCTACCCCGGCATCAGCGAGACCTCGCGCACATTGCTCAACCATTGGTTCAGCAGCGAGCATCTGATCACGCTCAGCAACGGCGAACTCCAACCCTTTCGCTACCACTGGGCGCAGCGCGAGGCGATCGAGACGTTTATCTATCTGTATGAGCTGCGGCGGGTGCGCAGCGTGGCCGAGCTGCTCTTCGAGTTCGGCGATCAATCCCTGGCCGAGCAGGCGCTGGGCATCCCCGCAGACGACGATCGCTGGGCCCGGTATTGCGCCAAGGTGGCCACCGGCGCCGGCAAGACCAAGATCATGAGCCTGGCGATCGTCTGGAGTTACTTTCACAGCCTGTATGAGCCGAACTCCGAGCTGCCTCGCCACTTCGTGGTGATCGCCCCCAACCTCACCGTATACGAGCGCCTGAAGGACGACTTCGAGGGCGGCGCGATCTTCTACCGCGACCCGCTCATCCCCGATGCCTGGCGGGGCGACTTCCAGATGCAGGTGGTGTTGCAGGACGAGCCAGGCGGGACGCTCGGCCAAGGCGCGATCTACCTCACCAACATCCATCGCTTGTATCCGAAGCCGGACGATCGCGCTAAGCCCGGCAAGCGCAAGCAGCAGGCATCGGCCTACGACCCGGCGCTGATCTTCGGCCCGCCGGTCGCGCGCAGCCAGGCGTTGGAGGCCGGCGAGACGCTGCGGGCGCGCATCGCTGCCCATCCCAGCCTGATGGTGCTGAACGACGAGGCCCACCACGTCCACGACCCGGAGCTGGCCTGGAGCCAGGCCATCCGCGACCTGCACACGCGCAGCCTGGCGCGCGGCAACGGCGGCGTGCGCCTGCAACTGGACTTCAGCGCCACGCCCAAGCACAACGACGGCAAGTTCTTCCGCCACATCGTGGTGGACTTCCCGCTGGGCGAGGCGGTGGATGCCGGCATCGTCAAGGTCCCTGTGCTGGGCGAATCCGACGACCTGACCGTCGCCGACGACCCGCGCGCGCCAGCCCACGAGCGCTACGCCGCCCACCTGAAGCTGGGCTACGCGCGCTACGCCGCGACGTTCGAGGAACTCTCCGCGGTGCGCAAGCCCGTGCTCTTCGTGATGACCGAAGATGCCCAGGCTGCGAACGAGATCGCCGAATACCTGGATAGCGAGGCCTTCCCGCTGCTCAAGGGGCGCGTGCTCAACATCCACACCCGCCTGAAGGGCAAGGTGAAGAAGGTGAAGCGCGGCGGGCGAGAGGTCAAGGAGTTCATCGAGGACGAGGGTGACATCAAGCCGGAAGACCTGCGCGCGCTGCGCGAGATGTCGCGCGAGCTGGATAGCCCGGAGAGCAAGTATCGCTGCGTGGTCTCGGTGATGATGCTGCGCGAGGGCTGGGACGTGCGCAACGTCACCACCATCGTCCCCCTGCGGCCGTATTCGGCTAAGTCGGGCATCCTGCCGGAGCAGACGCTGGGCCGCGGCCTGCGGCGGATGTTCCCGCCCGGCGAGGCGCTGGAGACGGTCACGGTGATCGAGCATCCCGCCTTTCGCGCGCTCTACGATCAGGAGCTGAGCCAGGAGGGCGTGGAGATCGCCGTCATGCCCGCCGGCGAGGCCTACAAACAGACCGTCACCATCTTCGTGGACAGGGATCGCAAGCCGGTGGACGCGCTGGACATCGCCATCCCGCTCGTCTCCGACGCCATCGAGGTCACCAGCGAGCTGCAAGGGCTGACGTTTGAGGAGGTGCGGGCTGCTTTCCAACAGCGCGGGCTTAAACCGCTGCCGATTGGCCAGCCGCGCAACACGACGGTCGAGTATGAAGAGCGCCATCTGTTCACCAACGAGGTGATCGCCAAGATGGCGCTGGACCCTGGCCTGCTGGCGCGCGCCTGGTCCGCGCCGGCCTACTTCGCGCAGATGCTGGGGCGCGTCTGTCAGGTCAACAACTCGCACGCGGTGCTCGCCCCGCTGATCGAGCGGTTCATCTGCGAGGTCTTGTTCGAGCGGCCGGTGAGCCTCTACAGCGGCGAAGTGGACCACCGCATGCGCGACATGGACGTGGTCGAGCACATTCGGGCGGTTTTCACTCGTTTGATCCTGGACAAGATCGTGCGCCGGCGCGAGCGCCGGCAACTCAGCCAGGCCCAGCCGCTCTCGCGCTGGAAGCCCTACCAGGCCACTAGCCACGCGAAGCGGCCAGCGATCCAGGCAAAACGCACCATATTCAACCTGGTCCCGTGCGAGAACGACTTTGAGCGCGCGTTCGTGGCATTTCTGGATCAAGCCGGCGACGTGGTGGCCTTTGCCAAGAACGCCGGCCCGCAGAAGCTGATGATTGATTACCTCAAGCCGGATGGCCAGCGCGGGCTATACGCGCCCGACTTCTTCGCGCGGGCCGCGGATGGGACGCACTATTTGATCGAACTCAAGGGGCGGCAGGATAACCTGGTGCCGCTAAAAGCCCGCGCTGCTGCGGAGTGGTGTCGGGCAGCTTCCGAAGCCGGCGGCGCGCGCTGGGAATATCTGTATGTCCTCTACGAGCACTTTCAGCCCAGCGCAGCGGAGACCATTGCCGAGCTGGCGCGGGCGTGCGCGCCGGCGCTGGACGCACTGCTGGCGGAGCGGATCGCGCTGCCTGAGCCGACGGACGAGGTAGATGTTCGCCAGTGGTTGACGCAGGCGGGCCTCGACCAGCCGCCGGCTGAGTATGAAGCCGTGATTCGCCAGGCGGTGACGCTGCTGGAGGATCAAATTCGCCAGGCTGCGCCGACGCTGGGGGCGGCGTTCCAGCCGCTGCTCGGCCCGCTGGATGACTACGCCCAGCGCATCCTGGAGCAGCAGATCAAGCCGGCGATCCCGGCTCAGGATCACGAGCGCTTCTTCCAGCCATCGCTGGACCATCTGTCCAAGGCCGAGCGCGCGGCGCTGGAGAAGAACCAGCGCCACCTCTTCAGCATCCTTGTGGAGAACCGGCCTGTGCAGCGCTTGGGGACGTTGCTCTTCTGCCTGGGCTATGCCCAGAGGGGCGCTGCTGCTGCGGCCGGCGGCGTGTGGCAGGCCGTGCGCCAGCGCTTCTCGGCGCCGGCGTTCCAGGCGCTATACGGGCTGCTGGACCAGGTCAATCAATTTCGCAACCGATACATCGCCCATGTCGAACAGCCGCTGCGCGACGCGGACGAGGCGCGCGCTGCGCTGCGAACCTGGCTGGCCTGCCTGAACCAGATGGCGCAAATCACATAGGGCGCATTCGCAGTTAAGGGCAAAGCCGATCTCACGCGGAGAACGCAGAGAACCAGAAGGCAATGCACCTGACTGGCGCGTTGCCCCTATTGGTGAATGCACCCATCACATATACGGCTTCGTGATACGATGAGTCGCATGAACCTTCGAGAGGCCATCGCGCACGAGCTGGAGAGACTCGGAGAAGACGAGCTTGAGCTGGTTCTAGCATTTGTGAGCGCGCTGGCGTCGCTGGATCGCCAGGCGGAGACCACGGAACTCTTTCGTCAAATGCAAGAGCTTGGTAAGCCGGCTGACCCCGCCACTCAACGCTTCAGGGAAGCACTTCTGATGGAAACACTTCGTCTGATACAGGAGCGTGGAGAGCCGGCTGATCCCATCACCCAACGCTTCACGGAAGCGCTTCTTCGTCATATACAAGAGCACGGAAAGTTGCCTGACCCCGTCACTCTACGCGCCATCGTAGCGCTCTGGACAGCGCGGGCGATCGCAAAAGCGCATGGCATCACCGACGAAGATGTGCTGGAAGAGATTCAGGCATATCGAGCCAGCACAGCGCTGAGCACATCTCCCTCTAGCACGCAGCGAAGCCAATCCCTAGGGCTTGGGCAATAATGCTGCGTGTTGTCCTGGATACAAACACGG
>JAGHYX010000032.1 GCA_017743375.1 Chloroflexota bacterium | reverse complement strand
GGAGTGAGTTATCCACCTGCGAGCGGATCTCCTTGATCTTGGTAGACAGGCGCGCTGTGCCGGCGATGCACACGCTATTGCTGTTGAGGTTGTTCACGCAGCTCGACGTGCCGCCGACGCCGTAGGGCACCAGCCGGGCGTGCACGTCGTTGGTGTGCAGGATGGTCAGGTTGAAGTCGGCAGAGAGCGTGATGGTGAAGGTCTTCGTCACTGTGCTGCTCTCGTTCTCCGCTGTGACCGTGATGGACTTTGTGCCGGCAGTTGTCCAGGTGAACGTAGCGGTAGAGGTGATGCTCCCAGGCGTGACCGTCAGCGGCGTCTGGTCATCCGCCTGCCAAGTGAAGGTGATCGGCAGGGTGGCGTTTGCCGGCGTGACGACCGCTGTGAACGACTGCGGCTTATCGATTAAGCCGGACGCGGCGCGCGTGATGGTCACATCAGCGATATCTACGCTGGTTGCGACAGCCAACACCAATGGCTTCGCCCTCACGGGTGCAACAGGCGCGACGCTGGCCGCGGACGGCTGGCGCGCTGAGACAGACGCCGGCGCCGTTGCTTGCATGCTTAGCGCCGTTGTGGCTGCAAGAGCAATAGATAGCACATAACGTTGTATGGTGGCTCTCATCTCTCCTCTTCTCCTGGTTAACACATTGCCCTGCGGGGAAATGGCACCGCTAACCAGAGGGAGAAGATAGCGCCGGACGGATAAAACCACTATAACAGCTTATTAAGCGCCGATAACAATGTCGCTGCCGGCTGCTGCGCGCGTGAGCTCCCTGCTGGGCCGGCACGAGCTTAACGCAGAGTGAAGACAGTCAGACTTTATTGGGGTGCCTACGCTTAGCATGTCAAGCGCACGAGGGCGACCAGCCCCACCTGCCCCCTTGTCATTCTGAGCAACAGCGAAAAATCTAAATGCGTGCCCGACTAAAGCGCCGTGGGTTCACTGGCCCAGCGGGGTCCTGGTCAACGCAGCCGCTTAGATGGTTCGCTCCGCTCGACATAACAGAGTAGTATGGCGAGCAGGACGATTGGAGATGCGTTCAGCCAGAAGATGAGCCGCCATCGCATCTAGACAAGCCCATGCGGCCGCCGAGGAGACCTCAATAAAGGAACATCGGCTTGTGCTCGATATTGCGGATGCAAGGGCGATATTGATCAGCGTCATAAAGCTGATCAACGTCTAGCGACCGAGGACCGCCGCCCGTCTCAGTCAGAGGCACGGTAGTGTATTTGCCGCCTTGCAGGGCGACCATGCGGCCGAAGCGTCCCTGGAGCACTAGGTCGGCAGCCAACGCGCCGAAGTTGCTGGAGACCATCACGTCTAGCGCGTCTGGCGCGCCGCTGCGCATGAGATAGGCGACGTTCTGATACATGGTGTGCTCGCCGGTCAGCCGCTTGATCTGCTCGCTGATGTAATCGCCGATGCCGCCTAATTTGCGGTGACCGTAAGCATCGGCCTCGCCGCGCTCGATCACTGAGCCATCTTTGGGCCGCGCGCCCTCGGAGACAACCAGGATGGCGTAGTTGCTTGGGTTATTGCGCTTGTCGCTCAGCAAGAGGTCACATAGCCGCTCGATGTCAAAGGGCACTTCGGCCACCAGGCAGCGGTCTGCGTTGCTCAGGTAGGAAGAGACCAGGGAGGTTTCGCCGCTATTGCGGCCAAAGAGTTCGATCACGGCAATCCGCTCGTGGCTGCCGGCGCAGGTGCGCATGTTGTGGATGAAGTCCAGCGAGCGGGTGATGGCCGTGCTGAAGCCGATGCAGTAGTCGGTGCCGCGCACGTCGTTGTCCATTGTCTTCGGGATCGCCACGATCCGCACGCCTTCGTTGTGCAGGCGCAGCGCGTAGCTCAACGTGTCATCTCCCCCGATGGTGATCAGGGCATCGATGCCTAGGTACCTGAGCACGCTCAGCACATGCGGTGTGAAGTCGTAGCGATCGGCCAGGCCGCTGGCGAACACCGTGGCGTGCTTCAGAAAGTCGGGCACCTCTTTGGCCTTGACGTTGGCCGGGTTGGTGCGGCTGGTGTGGAGAAAGGTGCCGCCGGTGCGGTCAACGGTGCGGACCGCCTGGCGATCCAGCTTCATCGTCAGCCGCTGAACGCTGGATTCGTCGTCCATGTTCAGATGCAACAGCCCATACCAGCCGCGTCGGATGCCGATCACTTCGTGACCAGCGTCCAGCAAGCGAAGCGTCGCGGCTTTAATGGCCGAGTTTAGCCCCGGCACGTCGCCGCCACCGGTGAGAATGCCTACTTTCATCTCCTCTGCTCCTGTTGATTGGTTACGTCCTGAGATGATGAACGGCACAGCAATGCCTCGAGATGGCCCTTGAGGTCTGGCCATTCATCGTCTATCACGCTATAGATGACCGAAGAGCGCTGATGGCCATCCGGCAAGATCATGTGCTTGCGCAGGATGCCTTCGCGCCGGATGCCTAAGCGCTCAATGGCCTGCTGGCTGCGTGCGTTCCGCACATCGGTCTTTAGCTGGACGCGGATGCACCCCAAGACCTCAAAGGCGTGCCGCAGCAGCAGATACTTGCACTCCGTGTTGACGGGCGTACGCCGGAAGGCTCGGCCATACCACGTGCCGCCGATTTCAAGGCTACGATTGGCGCGGTCAATCGCCAGATAGCGCGTCATGCCGGCTGCCGTCCCCGTCGCCAGATCAAACACCGTAAAGGGCAGATCGGTTCCGCGCGCTTGGCGGCTCAGCAGGTCTTCTATCAGCGCGCGGAGGCGGCCTGGCGAGTCTATCGTTCCATACGGCAAGTAGCGCCAGATGTCTGACTCATTGGCCTGTGGCCACAGCGCGTCGGCATGTTCTAGACGCAATGGCTCCAGCCACACCCACTGCCCGCTTAGCGTCACCGGCTGGACTTCCATCACATGCGCGCGGTGATTATATTCAAACTGACACTAAGGGGGTATATTGGGGTGCATTCATCAATAGGGGCAACCTTCTACCAAGTTATGCTGCCAGTGAAGGCGAATCTGTAGAGAGTGGGCGACGGCAGTGCCGTCGCCCACCCAGAGAGCCCTGCCCCTAGCTGTGAATGCACCTGTATGCTGGGTGCATTCATGCTTTGGGCGCATACTCTAAGCGTGTGTGCCCCAAACCATGAAATGCGCCCATTCCTTACTCCGCTGCGCTAAAATCCCGACAGCATGCTGGGCAAGTTCAAGGCCTTTGCTGAGAAACACCCACGCCTAGCCGCCTGGATTCTGCTGGCGATCGGCATGGTGATCATCCTCATCATCGCTGCCCGCGATGTGGGCCTGCTGTGGAATCAGTGGCTGTTCTTGATCCTGGCCACGATCGGGCTGGCGGGGTTGTGCGTGTGGATTATTAGCTGGGAGAGCGAGGACGACGCTTCGCAGCCATCCGCTTAGCCATCGCATCGCTCAAGCGCGACAATGCGCCCCGATGTTCCGCAGCTCCTGTTGTAACTCCGGACAGTCATTGGTTGCATCGTTGGGGAAGTCAATGGTCACCTTTTTGCCGTTGCCGTAGTCCAACACGATGGCAAAAGGTTGATCGCCCTTATATTTACGCAGCGTCTGCAGCACGGCCTCCAAGCGCGCGACATCGCTGCGCGGATCGCCATTGCGCTGAAGGATCACGTAGAGCGGCTCGCGCGCCGCAAAGATGGGTGGCACGTCCTGCGCGCGCGGATGAGGGTTCTGGATCGCGTCGTCAGACGGCGTTGGGATTGTGCGCTCCAGGGACACGGGTGAGGGAGCGGCGTGCGTCGGGCTTGGCTCAGCCGGCGCTTGCGCGTCCGCCTCGGTCTGTGCCTCGGAGCGCACGATGGCATCGTAGATAGGCGCGACGAGCTCTTTGCCGAGCGCATCGCCATTGGTCGTCTCGAACGCCGCGTCAACCAGCGCATCGTCGGCGCTGCGGGCGATCTCGAAGGAGTCGCTGGCCTTCTCGACCAGCAGCTTAGGGACGCTGCCCGCAGTGACCTCGGCCTTGCCCCAGATCAGTAGGGGCTTGTCCTTCTGAAAGAGGTGTTGGTAGTCCGCCCAAGTCTGCGGAAAGATGGTCAGCTCCAGCCGGCCGTAGATGTCCTCCACCTCGGCGAAGGCCATCGTCTTGCCGGCCTTAGTGGTGTGCGGGCGCACCACAGTGACCACGCCGGCAACCACAACCCGCTGGCCGTGATCGCTCTCGGTGAGGGTGGCGCTGGTGTGCGTGACGTAGTGTTGGAGGGCGCCGAGCTGGGCCTGGAGCGGATGTTCAGACACATAAGTGCCGAGCAGCTCGCGCTCCTCCTGGAGCAGCACTCGGCGCGGGATGTCCTTGAACTTCTTGGGCAGCACGATCAACCGTTCGCTCTCGGCGCTATCCAGCGCGTCGAAGAGCATCCCTTGGCCAAGCTGCGCTGCCCTGCGGACGGTGTTGCCGGCGTGGATCATCTGGTCAACGACCTCCAGCAATTGGGCGCGAGCGCCGAATTCGTCAAACGCGCCGGCCTTGATCAGCGCCTCCAAGACGCGCTTGTTAAAGGTGGACATGTCCACCCGCCGGCAGAAATCGTCCAGCGACTTGAATGGTCCACCGCATTTGCGCGCCTCGACGATGGCGCGCACCGGCCCCTCACCCACGTTCTTGATCGCCATCAAGCCAAAGCGGATGCGCCCTTTGCACGCCTGATGCTTGGCCGTCGGTGGCAAATCCTCAATAGTGAATTCGGCATCGCTGGCGTTGACGCTAGGCGGCAAGATCTCGATGCCGTGCTGGCGCGCGTCGGCGATCAGGGCGGTGATCTTCTCAGTGTTGCCGCTCTCGCAGGTGAGCAGCGCGCACATGTACTCAAGCGGATAGACGGCCTTTAACCAGGCAGTCTGGCAGGTGATGGCGGCGTAGTCCGCTGCGTGCGCTTTGGGGAAGCCATAGCGGGCGAAGTATTCGATGTCGCTGAAGATGGCATCGGCCAATTCAGCCGAATAGCCCTTCTTCACCGCCCCTTCGCGGAACTTGTTGCGGTGCTTAAGCAATTGCTCCGCGTTCTTCTTGGCCACTGCTTTGCGGATGGTGTCCGCCTCGCCCACCGAATAGCCGGCGATGTCGCGCGCCACGCGCATGATCTGCTCTTGATACACAATGATCCCGTAGGTCTCGCTGAGCGCTGGGGCCAAGTCTGGGTGACGATATTCCACCGGTTCTTCGCCGTGCATGCGGCGGATGTAGGTGGGGATATATTCCATCGGCCCAGGCCGGAAGAGAGCCAGCGCAGCGACGATGTGCTGGAAGCGCGTCGGCTTCATCTGCATCATCAGGTTGCGCATGCCTGTGCCTTCCACCTGGAAGACGCCCTGCACATCGCCCTTGGTGAGCAACTGATAGATGCGCGGGTCGTGAATCGGGATATTGGTGAGGTTCAGCTCGACCCCATGGCGCGCCTTGATCAGCTCGCACGCCTTGCGCATGATGGTGAGCGTGGAGAGGCCCAGATAATCCATCTTGAGCAGCCCGATGGATTCCAGGTGGGTCATCTCGAACTGAGTGACGGCGGTGAGCTGCGGGGTGAGCGGCGTGCCGGTGAGCCGGTTGAGCGGCGCGTATTCCACCAGCGGGCGATCGGCGATCACCACGCCGGCGGCGTGCGTGCCGGCATTGCGCACCGTGCCCTCCACTTGCATGGCGCGGTCGTATAGCTCGCGCACGTGCGGTTGCGACTCATACAGGCGCTTCAGCTCCGGCACCTGTTCTAGCGCTTGCATCAGCGTGATCGGCTTGCCGGGGATGGCCGGGACCAGCGAGGTGATGCGCGAGACCTCGCTGAGCGGGATATCTAGCACGCGCCCGACGTCCTTGAGCGCGGCGCGGGCGGCCAGCGTGCCAAAGGTAATGATCTGGGCGACGTTGTCGCGGCCGTACTTCTCGATCGTGTAGTCCACCAGCCGGCTGCGCTGGTCGTCGGGGAAGTCCATGTCAATGTCGGGCATGGACACCCGTCCCGGGTTGAGGAAGCGCTCGAAGAGCAGGTCATTGCTGACCGGTTCGATGTAACTCAGGCCGAGCACATAGGACACCATGCTGCCGGCGGCGCTGCCGCGCACGTTCCACCAAATGCCGGCCTCGCGCGCGAAGCGGATGAGGTCCCAGACGATCAGGAAGTATGTTGCGAACCCCATCTCGATAATGACGCTCAGCTCGTATTCCAGGCGCTGGCGCAGCGCGCTGGGCCGAAGGGCCGGGTTATTGCGCGACTCCGGCAGCGCCAGCGGCGAACGGGCCGTCAAGTCTACCGGCACATCCGGCTCTGGCGATTCCGGATCGGGCTGGGCCGGGATGCCATAGCGCTCCTGGAAGCCCTGGTAACACAGGTGGCGCAGGTAATCCGCGTCGCTGCTGAAGCCGGGCGGCAACTCGAAGTGCGGCAGATGGAAGGTGCGCGACTTGAGCGACACGTCGCAGCGCTCGGCCACAGCCAGCGTGTTGCTCAGCGCCTCCGGCGCGATCTGGCCGAATAGCTCGGCCATCTCCTCGGCGCTCTTCAGATAGTAAGAATCATTGTTGAAGCGCATGCGGTCCGGCGCCTTCAACAGCGCGTCGGTCTGAATACACAGCATCAGGTCGTGGGCCGGCGCGTCCTCGCGCAGCACGTAGTGCACGTCGTTGGTGGCGATCAGCGGCACGCCCAGCTCGCGCGACCAGTCAATCAGCGTCTCGTTGATCAGCTTAAATTCGGGGAGGTCGTGGTCCTGAAGCTCAAAGTAAAAGCGGTCGCCGAACACCTCCAGATACCACTGGACGATCTTGCGGGCCTGCTCGAACTGGCCCTGCGTGATCAGGCGCGGAATCTCGGCAGATGGGCAGCCGGACGTGCAAATCAGGCCGGCGCTGTGCTGGATGAGCACCTCGTGGTCAATGCGGGGCTTATAGTAGTAGCCCTCAAGCTGGGCGAGCGTCACGAGCCGCATCAGGTTCTTGTACCCCTCGTTGTTCAGCGCCAGCAGCAGCAGATGGTGCGGGCTGCGGTCGAAGTTGGGGTCCTTCTCCTGCATCCTGCGCCCGCGCTTGCAGAGGTAAAGCTCGACGCCGATAATGGGCTTGATGCCAACCTCGGCGCAGGCGTCGAAGAACTCGATGACCCCATACATCGCACCGTGGTCGGTGAGGGCCAGCGCCGGCATGTTCAGCTCCTTGGCGCGCCGCACGAGCTTCTTGACGCTGCCGAAGCCATCCAGCAGCGAATACTCGGAATGGACGTGAAGATGGACGAAGCTCATCGCTGATGTTGGGCAGTCATGAGCATAGCACAGCGCGTCCATCGCAGGGGGGCATTCACTAATAGGGGCAACACAGCGCGCCTTCTAGGCAGCGGCCAAGGAAGCTGTGTTCTACTTTTTCGCGTTCTCCGCGTCTCCGCGTGAGATCAGCCTTGCATCCAACTGTGAACGCACCCCCCATCGCAGGCGTATCGGGCGCATTCACAGCGAGGGGCAGAACGGTGGGTCTCCCTCGCGCGAAAGTCAGGACGTCATCCCTTCCTTGCGGTCGTGTTTTGGCCGAGGCTGCGCAACGTCCGCTACGGCTCAGGCAGGCATTGAGGCCGTTTGCCTACAATCACAGCGACACTCACTTCGCTGACCGCTGCGGGGACGCAATATGTCGCGCCCCTACTGCGTCTTGTAACAATCCACGATCACGTTGCGCGGGATAGTGGTGGTGCTGCCGTCGGCCTTGACGACGTAGATGGTGAACAGATAGTAGCCCTTGTCGGGGATGGTGAACTGGAAGGTACCGCTGGGCAGCAGCAGCGGCATGCGTTTGCCCACCGGGTCGTTTGGCGTGATGCTGGCCAGGTTGCCGGCAGGGCAGTTCTGGAAGATGCCCGGCCCGGGCTGGGTGGTGATCTCCAGCTCGGCCTTGATCGCGCCGTTGATCTGCCACTCCAGGGTCGCGGTCTTGGGCTGTCCCTGATGGCCAAGCGGCACATCGCCGATGTCGTCGCGCGGCGAGAAGCGCATGTTCTGGCTGTAGGGCAGCACCGCCGAGGGTGGAATGGGCGGCGTGGGCGTCGGCAGGGGCGCTGCCGGCGTCGGCGCTGCTGTCGGCGCAGAGGGCGCGCCCACCCCAGGCGCCAGAGGCGGCGCAGCGACGACAGGCACCGCGTTAGGGTCACCCGTGAAATCCACCAACTGACCAAACACCCAAGCCACGCCGCCCGGCGCGCCGGTGAACGCGATCTGCCACCATTGACCATTCGCGCTCTTGCCCCTTACGGCAGCCGCGCTGACGCCCGTGGCTCTCAGCTCGCCAACTTTCTGATAAGCCACGTCAGGTCCCGTGCGCAGGTTGGCGAACTCCTGGCCGGCCTTGAGCCGAACAAACGGCGGTTGCAGGCCGCTCGGCGGCGGGCTATTCGTCGCGCCGCCGGCGGTTGAAACCACCGGCAACGTGCCGGCGTCGCCCGTGATGCTGGCCGCCGGCCCATAAACCCAAGCGACGCCCCCTGGCCCAGCCGGGTAGGTGATCTGGTACCACGTCCCATCCGCAGTTCGCCCGCGCACCGGCACGCTCTGGCCTTTGCTGATCTGGCCCAACAATTGCGCGTTGAGGTCGGGCGCAGCCCGCACGTTGACAAAATCGTTACCGGCCAACGGGCCGAGTAGCACGGTCGCTGGCTCACTGGTGGCCGCGGGCGATGCTGAGTCGGCCGGCGTCGCGGTCGGCACAGGCGTGGGTTCAGGGGTGGGCGTAGGCGTCGCCGGCGGTGCTTGGACCGCGACGAAGATCGCCTCGGAGGCGACGATGGGCTGGTCTTGTTCGCCGATCCCCTTCGCCTGGATGACCGCAGTGCCGACCAATTCCGCCGGCACCACCCACGGCACGACGAACTCAAACTCGCCCGGGCGGACGGCCTGGTCCACCGTAGCGTAGCGCTGGTTGTTGATGAAGATGTCCACCCGTCTGACGTCGCTGCCCGTGACCTTGCCGATGATTTGAATCTGCTCGCCGACGATGATCTGGGCGTTGGCCGCTGGCGAGGAGAGGATGGCGCTAGGCGGTGGCGCGGCGCCGCCGCAGGCTGCCAGCACAAGCGCAAAGGCGCAAGCTAACTTGACCGGTCTGCTCGCCGCGAATCGCGATCTCATGGCCGAGGGGCGTCTGGCCCTAGAAGATTCACCTGGGATGTGCTGACGCGCTGATCGGGCAAGGCACGCATCGCTCGCCAGGATTTTAACACTTGGAGCAGCAGCGCGCTCACGCCGGCCAGCGTCAGCCACCAGCCCAGGCCGATGCCAACCGTCCCCTGATAGAGCGCTTCGATCGCCGGCTTGACCATGAAGTAGCCAACCAATGGGACGGCGGGGGCCAGGGCGCAGGCGAGGAGCACCCCCAGGCGCAGCGGCGTGTGCAATGTGTGGCCGGTGGCAAACAGGCCGGCTGCCGCCCCGATCACACCCAGGGTGACGAAGAACTGGAGGCGATACTCCGGATGCGCGTAGGCCGTGAGCAGGTGCGGATAGGCTGGCAGCCCGAGCGACGCCACCAGCCAGCTCAGCCCCAGGCCCAGCCAACGTTTGCCAGCCAAGAGCGCGATCAACAGCGCCGCCGACCACAGCGGCAGCAGGAACCACTCATTCCAAAAGACGCCGGCGCCGGGCGTGAAGTTCGTCATGATGGAAAGCTCGTGGGCGCTGCGGGTCAAGGCAGCCGTGACGTGGGCTGCCCAGGGCGAGAAATGGCCGGCCAGCAGCGCCAGCGTCGCAATGGCCACCGCAGCGCGCTCGGAGCGAGAAGGTGGGGTGCGTGTGGGCAAAGCGCCGCGCTAAATCCTGCCCAGGGCTTTCAGGATGACCGCCGGCTTCATCGGCAGCGTCGTGATGCGCACGCCGATGGCTTGGTAGATGGCGTTGGCGATGGCCGCTGCCGGCGGCACGATGGGCACTTCGCCCACCCCCTTGACCCCGAACGGGTGGTTAGGGTTGGGCACCTCCACGATCACCGGCTCGATCATCGGCAGGTCCAGCGCAGTGGGCATCCGATAGTCGAGCAGGCTGGCGTTCAGCAGGTGGCCCTCATCGTCGTAGACGTACTCTTCGCTCAGCGCCCAGCCGATGCCCTGCGCCACGCCGCCTTGGATCTGGCCCTCGACATAGCTGGGGTGGATGGCGCGGCCCACGTCCTGGGCCGCGGTGTAGCGCAGGATCGTCACCTTGCCGGTCTCGGTGTCCACGGCGACGTCCACGACGTGTGTGCCGAAGCCAGGGATGGCCCCCTTGGTATCCAGTGAGACGCTCACGCTCAGCGGGCCGCCGGTCTCGTCCAGCTTCTCGGCCAGTTCCTTAAAGGCGATCTGTCGATCGCCGCAGATGTAGCGGTCGCCTTCGACTTGGATCGCCTCAGCAGAGACCTGCCAGAGCGCCGCCGCGCGCTTCTTCAGCTCCTGGATGATGGCCTGGCCTAGGTGATAGGCGACGATGCCGGAGCCGTATGTCGTGCGGCTGCCGCCCGTGCCATCGTTAAAGCCCAAGGTTTGGGTATCACCGACCATCGGCTTGACATCTTCGTAGGGGATGCCCAACGTTTCGGCCAACATCATCGCCAGCGAGGCGCGCGTGCCGCCGATGTCCACGCTGCCTTCCAGGTAAGCCACCGTGCCATCGGGGTTCACCGTGGCGGAGGCCGACGATTTGCCGTCCCAGTTGAACCAGAAGCCGCTGGCGACGCCGCGACCAACCTTAATGTATGGGGCGCTTGGGGCCGGCAACGGCGCGTTGTAGTGGGGATGAGCCGCGATCGCGTCCAGCGTCTCGATATAGCCAATCCGCCCATAGACCGGCCCATCCGCTCGCCGGTCGCCCTCCTTGGCGGCGTTGATCCGGCGGAAGGCGATCGGATCCATGCCCAGCCGCTCAGCCAGCTCGTCTATCACAGACTCGCCGGCGAAGGCAGCGTTGGTGCCGCCGGGGGCGCGGTAAGGCTGGGCCGGCGGCTTGTTCACCAGCACGTCGTAGCCGTCAATCAGCAGGTTCTCCAGCCGGTAGGGGGCGAAGATGACGCCCATGCCGGCGCTGACCGGTGAGCCAGGGAACGCGCCGGCCTCATAGGCCATCCAGACCTGGACGGCGGTGATCACGCCGTCGGCGCGCGCGCCGGCCTTGACGCGAATCACCGAGGCGCTGGTCGGGCCGGTGGCCTTCAGCTCCTCATCCCGCTGCATCCACATCTTCACCGGCCGATGGCCGGCTTTGCGCGAGAGCAGCGCCGCGAGCGGCTCCAGGTAGAGCGCGAACTTGCCGCCAAACCCGCCGCCGATCTCCATCGGGATCACCCGCACGCGGGAGATCGGCACCTGGAGCAGCGCGCTCAGGTCGCGGCGCTGATCCCAGGCGCCCTGCGTGCTGGTCCAGACCGTGATGTGGTCGTCGGCGTTCCACAGCGCGGTGGCGTTGTGCGGCTCGATGTAGCCCTGGTGGACGGTGTTGGTGCGAAACTCGCGCTCGACGATCACAGCCGCCTGGGCGAAGCCGGCGGCCACGTCGCCGCGGGCGAATTGCTCATGGCTAGCGATGTTGGTGGGCTTATCGCCGACCACTTCGCCCAGCTCACGGGTGCGCAGGCCGGGCAACAGGATCGGCGCGTCGTCGCGCATGGCCTCGAGGACGTCCAGCACTGGCGGTAGGGGTTCATACTCCACTTTGATCAGCGCCAGGGCTTCCTCGGCAGTGTGAATGTCAACCGCTGCCACAGCGGCGACCGGATGGCCGTGGTACAGCACCTTGTCCTGGGCGAGCACGTTCTGGCGCAGGTAGCTGTAGTTCACGCTGCCCTCGCCGCTCTTGGCGACCTTGTCCTCGGCCAGCGGCAGGTCCTTGCCGGTGATGATGGCTTTCACGCCCGGCAATTGCTCAGCTGCGCTGGTGTCTATCGCGCGGATGCGGGCATGGGCATGCGGGCTGCGCAGCACCTTGCCGTAGAGCAGCCCTGGTAGCTTGACATCCGCGCCGTATTGTGCGCGGCCGGTCACCTTGTCCACGCCATCTGGCCGCAACACCCGCCGGCCGATGACGCTGTAGGATTTGCCGTTTGTTGTCCCTGTGTTGTCCTTGGCGATCACTTCTACAGTGGCCATCTGATCATCTCCTATCGCGAATAGGCCGGGAACGCTCAACTTCGAGCGGCAGCCTTCTGCTAAGTTGGCTGTCTTTGCGCGCGCATCTCCGCCGCGGCATCCAGCACGGCTCGCACGATCTTGTCGTAACCGGTGCAGCGGCATAGGTTGCCGGCCAGCCAATGGCGAACCTCGTGCTCGGTCGGGTTCGGGTTGCGATCGAGCAGCGCCTTAGCGGCCACGATGAACCCAGGGGTGCAGACGCCGCATTGCAGCGCGGCATGCTCCAGGAATTTGCGCTGGAGGGGATGCAAACCCTCCTTCGGCGCGATGCCCTCGACGGTGGTCACGCGCGCGCCGTTCACCTCGACCCCCAGCACTAGACAAGCGTTCACCAAGACGCCATTCAGCAGCACCGCGCAGGCGCCGCAGTTGCCGTTGTTACATCCTTCTTTGGCCCCGGTCAGCCCAAGCACGTCGCGCAGCACCTCCAGCAGGCTCTGGCGCGGCTCGCAGAGGAACGTAACCTCCTCGTCATTGATTATCGCTGTGACACATACCTTCTGATGCATCACCCACCTCTCTCCAGCTTGCCATTCTCCCGCTCCTTGCCATCGGTGCGCGCGCGCTCGATCGCGCGCCACAGCGCCCGCTTGGTCAACACGTAGGCCAAATGGCGGCGCTGCTCGGCGGTGCCGCGCACATCGGTGATCGGCCGCGCAGCGGCCTGCGCGGCGCGGGCGGCGGCTTCCACTGCTGCCTCCGAGACCGGCTGGTTGATCAGCGCCTCGCCGGCCTGGGGCACGAACAGCGGCGTTGGGGCGACCGCGCCCAGCGCCACGCGCGCGTGGGCAAAGCGCGCTTTGTCTTCGCTCAGCGCTACGGCAACGCCGGCGCTGGCGACGGCGATGTCCATCTCGTTGCGCGGGGTGAAGCGCAGGTAAGCCGCGCCCATTCGCGGCCTAGGCGGGGGAAGCTTCAGCGCAACCAACAGCTCACCCGTTCCCAGCACGGTCTGCCCCGGCCCACGAAAGAATTGCTCAATCGGGAGTTCTCTTGTGCCCTCTGGCGAGGCCACGACGCAGACAGCCTGATGGGCGATCAGGGCAGGGATGGCGTCGCCGGCGGGCGAGGCAGTGCAAACGTTGCCGCCCAGCGTCGCCCGACCTTGGATGGCGATGCCGCCAATCAGCGCCACAGCATCAATGAGACCAGGATAGTGTGCGGTCACCTCTGGGTCGCTGTAAATACGATGACAGGGCACCGCTGCGCCAATGGTCAATCCCGCCTGGGGATGATAGCTGAGCTGATTCAGCTCCGGGATGCCTTTGACATCCACGACGACGCTGGCTCGTCGCCGGCCCTCGCGCAGAAAGACGATCAGATCCGTGCCGCCGCTCAGGCACTTCGCCTGGTCGCCCTCGCGGGCGAGGATGGCGGTGGCCTCAGCGAGCGTACGCGCAGCGACGTAGGAGAAGGACTGCATAAGTGGGCTTATACCATAGAAAGGCGGGAAGTGCGTATCGTATTACGTAGTGCGTATTCCGTAGTGCGTATGTCGTGCTGGAGCGCGGGTGTGCGACCCGTACCATATATATGAGAACCAGCGACAGTCGCGCCCGGCCGAGGCGCTGCGGGGGCATCGGACGTGCCAAGTGGGCAATCGCGTCGCGAGGCTCTGGTCAGGCTGGCGTTTAGGTGCTTCGCATGGAGGCGTAGCGTCGCTGCGCTCTTCGCATCATAGCCCCTTCCTTTCCTCTTCCTCTGCGTGCGGGGAATCAGAAGGGAGTCTTCCCCCGCGTCCTAGGAAACACCAACGACGCTGGTGTAGGTGAGTCGGGCAGCTTCTTGGGAAGCCACTGTTTCGCAAGGTGCGACGGTGGGATGGCCTTGCTGGCGGAGGGTGCTAATTCTGATCGCACAGCCTTCCAAGGCGCGTCGCTTATGCGTTCTGCGAAGCGGCACAATTTGGTATAGCATAGGGGCATCCGTAGGAGAAAAGCGTTGACAGCCCAATACGCACTAGGCGTTGACCTCGGCGGGACAAAGATCTTGAGCGCGGTGGTGGACGGCCAGGGCAACGTCATTGGCCAGGCGAAGAAGTCCACCCACGCAGAGAAGGGTCCTTCTGCCGTGCTCAAGCGCATCGAGAAGGCGATGGACGAGGCGCTGGAGTCCGCCGGCGTCCAAAAGGAGCACATCGCAGCGATCGGCATTGGCGCGCCCGGCGTCGTGGATAGTGCCAGAGGCGTGGTGGTGCAGCTCACCAACCTGCCGGGCTGGCACAACGTGCCGCTGGCGCGGGCGTTGCAGCGGTGGCATGACGTGCCCGTCATGGTGTCGAATGATGTGCGCATGGCCGCCGTCGCCGAGCATCGCGTCGGCGCTGGTCAGGGCGTCCACAGCATGGTCGCGGTGTTCATCGGCACCGGCATCGGCGGCGGCATCATCCTGAACGATCAGCTCTGGGTGGGCTGGCGCGCCAGCGCGGGCGAGATCGGCCACATGGTCGTGCTGGCTGATGGCCCCTATGCCGTCGGCAGCGGGATACGCGGCAGCATCGAGGCCCTCGCCAGCCGCAGCGCCATTGAGCGCGAGCTGCGCGCCGGCCTGGCCGCCGGTCGCCAAAGCATTCTGCCGGAGCTGCTCAAGCAGAAGAAAGATGACAGCGCAATCACCAGCCGCGTCCTGGCGAAAGCGGTCAGCAACAATGACCCGCTCACCATCGAGGTGCTGCGCCGCGCCGCATACTATCTGGGCTTGCATGCGTCTGCGCTGATCAACGCTTTTGACCCCCAGATGCTGATCTACGGCGGAGGGTTGATCGAGGCGCTGGGCGACTGGCTGCTGCCTCAGATTTGTCAGGTGGCCAAGCAGCACGCCATCAACAAGGTAAATCTCGACCAGGTCCAGATCGTCTCGGCAAAACTAGGCGACCGCGCCGGCGTGATCGGCGCGGCGCTGATGGCGTTCGACCGGCTTGGCGCGAAGCGGGATGGCGCTTGAACTTCAGCTCGAACTGTGTTTGCGCGTCACGGTCTCGGCATTGCTCTCATCGCTGGTGGGGCTGGAGCGCGAGTGGCAGGGTCATCCTGCCGGCCTGCGCACGCACATGCTGGTCGGCCTGGGCGCCGCGCTCTTCACCGTGCTCTCGCTATTTGCTTTTGAGGATGGCGATCCGGGGCGGGTTGCTGCTCAGGTCGTTGCTGGTGTTGGATTTCTGGGCGCCGGCAGCATCATCCAGCGCCGTGAGCGCAATACGCCGCACGGCCTGACCACCGCAGCCGGCATCTGGGCTGTCGCCGCAATCGGCATGGCCTGCGGCGCGGGCGCTTATGTGCTCGGTGTCTTCAGCACGGCTTTGATCTTGTTCGTGCTGGCCGTCCTAGCCGGCATCAGCCAGCGCGTGCGGCGCAGCCGCGAACGCACAACGCCCGATGACATCGATCATGGCCAGCAGCAATAATTGACCTATGACATCTCACGCACTCTCCCGTCGCAAAGTTGGCCGCACAAACTTGGAAGTGACACGCGTGGGGCTGGGCACGGCTTTCCTGCTGGGCCTGGACCAGGTGGGCGACGTCGCTCCCGCCATCGCCACCGTCCGTGCTGCGCTTGCGCTGGGGATTAACTTTATAGACACGGCTGCGCTCTATTCGCGCGGCGAAGCCGAGCGCGTCGTCGGCCAAGCCCTGCAGGGCGTGCCGCGCCACCAATTCGTGATTCAAACCAAGGCAGGACGCTTCCCGAAGCCGGACGGTGGCTCTTATTACGATTACTCGCGCGAGGCCATCCTGCGCAGCGTCGAACGCAGCATGGCGCTGCTCGGGGTGGATCGCTTAGATAGCGTGCTGGTGCACGATGCGGATGGCGACAAGTTCAACCGCGGCGAAGGCACAGGACTGGAGGATGCCTACTTTCGCGCTGCGCTGGAAGGTGCTTTTCCCGCGCTGCTGGAGCTGCGCGCGCAGGGTGTGATCGGCGCAGTGGGCGCGGGCATGAACCAGTGGCAGATGGAGTGGGAGTTCGCCAAACACGTGGACGTGGATTGCTTCCTGCTGGCCGGCCGCTATACCTTGCTGGAGCAGACCGCGCTCGACTTTCTGGACTATTGCCATCAGCGCAACATCGCGGTGTTCTTGGGCGGGGTGTTCAACAGCGGCATCCTGGTCACCGGCGCGCGCGAAGGCGCCAGCTATAACTATGCCGCAGCGCCCCCGCACATCCTAGAGAAGGTCCGCCGCATTGATGCCATTTGTGCGCGCTACGGCGTCCCCCTGCGGGTGGCTGCGCTGCACTTCGCGCTGGCCCATCCGGCGGTCACCAGCGTGGTCGTCGGCGCGCAGAAGCCGGAGGAGATTGAAGCGAACGTGCGCGCGCTCGACCAGCCCCCGCCGGCTGAGCTGTGGCAAGCGCTCAAAGACGCCGGCCTGCTTGATCCTCGAGCGCCCACCCCATGACGCGATGTCCGCGCCCATTTTGCTGCTGGACATAGACGGCACGCTGATCGAGGATCGCGGCTATCGCCGTGCGCAAGTGGAGGCAGCGCGCTATGTGTGCGCGTCGTGGGGCGTGCCCACCCACACGCCAGACGAGCAAGAGATCAACGTGCTTCACGCCTGTGGCTACTCCAACGAGTGGGACTCAACGGCCTTTAACGTTGGCATCAATTTGGTCGAGGCCGCCCGCGGTAATCCCAGTCGGCCCGACTTCGCGGCATGGGCCAGGCGCACGGTCCGCTTCGAGGGCCGCCCTCACGAGCGCGCCCGCGCCTTGCTGCTGAGCGAGGCGCCGCCTCACGTCCACGCTGACATTCATCGCCTGCTCGACGACGTCAGCGATCCGCGCACCAGCCCGACGACGCGCCTGCTCTACCTGTTCGTCCTTGGCTCTCGCCGCTTTGAGGAACACTTCGGCCTGAAGGCGGAGCTGGAATGCCCTTCCTTCTTAGAGACGATGGATGTGCCCATCGCGGATGCGTGGAGCAGACAGATCATCTGCGCCTACCCGTCGAGCGCCTACACCTCGCGCCCCAGCCTGCCGCCGGACGGCAGCCGGCCTGGGCTATATCAAACGCCAGAGGCCGAGATCGCGCTGGCGCAACTCGGGATGAGCGACCTACCGTTGGTGGGCCTGGGCGCCATGCGGTGGCTGGCCGACGTCAAGGGCGGCGCAATCTGGGATTACGCCAAGCCCGCCCCGCTGCAGGCGCTGGCGGCGATGTTATGCGCGACCGGCGTGCCGTTGCCCGACGCCGTGCTGGCTGCCCATGCCTTTATCACGAGCGGAGATAGCAGGATGCTGCGCGCGCTGGATGGCAGGCGCGTGATCATCATCGAGGACAACGTCGGCGGCGTGCGCGGCGGCCAGCGCGCTGCCACCCTGCTGAAGGACGCCGGCATTCAGATACACGTCACCGGCTTCGGCGTCGCCCGCGACCCAGCCAAGCGCGCGGCGCTCGCCGAAGTATGCACAGCCCTGTTCGACGATGTGAACGCTGCTCTGGCCGCTCTAGGTGGTGACGTTTAGGTAAAGCTGCTCGCGCACGCTCATGATCTCGCGGCGCAGTTGCTCTTCTGTCTCCAGCCGGTCTTTAATCCGCTCAATGCCGTGCAGCACGGTGGTGTGATCCCGGCCGCCCAACAAGTTGCCGATCTCCGGCAACGAAGCATCGGTCTCCTGGCGGATGAGATACATCGCCACTTGGCGCGGTTGCACCAGCTCCTTGTTGCGGGCGGGGGACACCATCTCAGCCACTGAGATGTTGTAGAACTTCGCCACGGTCTCGATGACCTGCGAAGGGGTAATGTGCGCCCGCCGTCCCACTAAGTCGGCGAGCGTATCGCGCGCAAACTGGACGGTGATCGGTCGGCCAGTCATGTCCGAGGTAGCCAGCAGGCGGGTGAGCGCGCCCTCCAACTCGCGCACGTTGCTCTGGATCTGCTTGGCGACGAACTCGATCACTTCTGGCGGGATGCTGCGCTTCATCTGGGCCAGCTTGTGTTGCAAGATGGCCATGCGCGTCTCTAGATCAGGCGGCGCGATGTCCACCATCAGCCCCCATTCAAAGCGGCTGCGTAGGCGCTCTTCAAGCGTCACCATCATCTTCGGCGCGCGGTCGCTGGTCAGCACAATTTGTTTATTGTTATTGTGGAGCGCGTTGAAGGTGTGAAAGAACTCTTCCTGGGTGGACTCTTTGCCGGCGATGAACTGCACATCGTCCATCAGCAGCATGTCCACGGAACGATAGCGGTTGCGGAAGGCCTCCTGCGAGTTGGAGCGAATGGCGCTGATCAACTCGTTGGTAAACGTTTCTGAAGTGACGTAGCGGCATTGCAAATTGCGCTGGCGGACGTAATTGCCGATCGCATGGAGCAGGTGGGTCTTGCCCAGGCCGGACCCGCCGTAGAGAAAGAGCGGGTTATAGCGCTCGGCCGGCGCCTCAGCCACCGCCATCGCCGCCGCGTGGGCCATGCGATTGCCGGAGCCGACCACGAACGCCTCGAAGGTGTAGCGCTTCTGTAGGCCGTCGTTTGCGTCGTCCATGCGTGCAGGGGCCGGCTCGCGCAGCAGCGCGCCCTCGGTCGCTGCGCCACCAGCATGCGACTGCGACATGACTACCAGGGTCAGCGCTACGCTCCGCCCCAAGCGCTCACTCAACATGCGCTTGAGGTCACTTAGCATGCGCTGTTCGACCCACTCTTTGGCATAGCCGTTAGGCAGCCCGATCACGAACTGGCCGTCCTCATACGTGAGCAGCCGAGCGTTTCGCAGCCAGGTCACGTAGCTGCTGCGACCGGCTGTGACCTCGATCTCGCCTAACACAGATCGCCACGCTTGCTCTGGTTTCATAGCACGATTGATCCTGGCGCTTAAGATCCGCTTGATGCTTCTAATTTTAGACGACGCTTAGAAGAGTCTTTACCCCTCTGAGATGAGCCTAAGCAGGTCGTCTGGAAGGGATTGCTATTCTATCAAGCCGCGCCCTGGGCGCAAGCGGGTCAAGGCTGCCAACCTTAAAACTGGCTAAGTTTTAAGGTTCTTATGATAGGATGCCCGTGCGTCCCTGCGCGTGGTTGCTATTATATCAGCAGTGATATAAGCCAAAGCTCGCTTACCGCTATAACATAAATAAATGCCAGAAACTGCTTCACAAGGCAACCTGAAAGTGGCCCAGCGCGGCACCCCATCGTTCGTCTGGCGCGCCGGCCAGGAGCGGCGACTGGCCATGGTGAACTCATTTGCGCCGCTGGCTGGCAAGCGCGTGCTGGAGTTCGGTTGCGGCATCGGCCTCTACGTCCAAGCGATCCGCCGCTATACGCCGCATGTGGTCGGCTTTGATATTGAGGTCGATCGCCTACGCATAGGATACCAGCAGGGCGTTCGGGGATTGGTCGCCGCTGCTGCCGAGCGGTTGCCTTTCGCCGATGGCGCATTCGACGTGGTCTTCAGCAACGAGGTGCTGGAGCACGTCAGCGACGACCGCGCGGCCTGCCGCGAGATCGCGCGCGTGCTGCGGCCCGGCGGGCGGGCGGTGATCTTCGTCCCCAACCGTTGGTACCCCTTCGAGACGCACGGGGTTTACTGGCGCGGGCGTTACTATTTTGGCAATCAACCGTTCGTCAACTGGCTGCCGGCGCGCTGGCGCGATCGGCTTGCGCCGCACGTGCGCGCCTACACGGGCCGGCAATTGTTGGCGCTCTTTCGCGGCACGCCGATGCGCCTGATCGCGCACACCCAAATCTACCCGGGCTTCGACAAGCTCATCGCGCGCGTCGGCTTCCCTGGCAAGCTGCTGCGCGCCCTCATGCATCGCCTCGAGCGCTCACCCTTGCGCATATTCGGCCTTTCACACCTGCTGGTGATGGAGCGCACTCAGGACTCGCCGGTCAGCAGCGCAGCAGCACCTGGCTCGCTCCCCAACCAGCGCGGGATGGCTGGCAACGGCTGATCGGGAAACCAGCGCTGAAAGATGCGCCCCAGGGTGCCATCTGCCAGCATGTCCTGCAGGGTGAAGTTCACGAGATCACGCAGTCCGGAGTCATTGGCTGGCAGGGCAATGGCCAAGGGCACGCCAGCTGAGCTGAACGTCGTCAGGGCGAAATCCAGGCGCTGTTCGTTCTGGCCGGTCCGCGGAATGCCGCCGACTGCGAGTTGAACCGTCCCACCAGCCAAGGCATCAGCGATTTGGTCCGCGGTGAGGGGCAGGAATTGCGCTCGCCCGGGGTTGCCGAACCAGCGCCGAGCCATCTCGCGCACCAGCGCGACCTCGTATCCTGTCGGCTGGCCGGCATCATTGAGCGCTGAGAAGGGCGCTGCCTGCGGGTCGAACCCTACGCGGATGCCCTGCGCAGCTCGGATATCGCTCAGGGTGTTCTTCGGGGCGCGCGTGTTTGGCAAACTGGCCAGCGATGGGGGCAATGGTTGAGGGATCACTTCCAGCGGCTCAGGAGCCGTGCCGAACCATCTCTCGTGTAAGCGGCGAAAGGTGCCATCGGCCATCATCGCTGCCAGCGTCAAGTTCACCAAATCCGCCCAGGCTGAATCGTCAGGCGGCAGCATGATCGCCACCGGCTCGCTGGTGAGCATTATAGGGATGGACAGCGCGCTGTTCTCCGCGACAGCGACGCGCAGCCGGCGCAAGCGACCGGCTACGCCGTCCGTTGCGCCGTCCAGCAGGTCGCCAATCGCTGCCTGGTAAGTGTTGCGTGCTTGCAACGCCACTGTCAGGTTGGTCGCCGCCTGGATGTCCCCCAGCGCCACGACCGTGGCGAAGTCTATGTAGGTCACCCGCCGGCGCGCCAGGCTGCGAAAGTCTGTGAACTCGCCGACGCGCGTGAGTATGGCTTCGCCGTCGCCCAGATATGCGATGCTGAAATCGACGGTGCGCTCCGCCGAACGCTGAATGGTCAACCCGCCTAGGGCCAGGTCCACTTCGCGTCTAGCGACCCTTTCCGCTGCTGTTGCTGTCGTCACTTGCACGAACTCGGCGTTGCGTTCGCTGCCCAGCCAGCGCCGCGCGAACTCGCGCGCCAGATCGACGTCCATCCCTTCCAACTCGCCTGCTTCGTTGACCCGCGCCAGCGGCGGTGCGTCGTAGCGAATCCCAATCCGAACAGCGGAGCGGCGCTTGACCAGCGCAGCGGTCGAGAGGGTGGCCGGCACCGGCGTCGCGTCGGTGTCCTCGATCACGACCACCGGCGTGGCTGCGGCGCGAACGATGATCTCGCTCAGGTCTAGTTGAGGGAGGCCGCTGCACGCAGTGAGCATCAACGCGCACAAACCGAGGTAGGCTGCTCTTCTGCGCATCACCTTTCACTTTATCACGCTGCTATCGGGACAGGGCATGGGAGTGATCATAGAGAAGATATTTAATTTCCGGATGTGCATACACCCATTCACGAATCACTCGCCGCGCCAGCCTGTCATGCTGAGCGGCAGCAAAGCATCTAAAATCCCGCCCAACCAGCCCCCACAGATTCACATGTCGCTGTGCCGCGAAACAAAGGCTGCGCATCCTTGGTGACTCCGCAGCAGTTCGCCCGAGCGCGAGTTTAGATTCTTCGCTCTCGCTCAGAATGACAGGGTGAGGCAGGGTATTGGTGACCCTGGTGCGCTCAACACGCCAAGCATCACCGACCTGCGCGATGCTTCGCAGCGATGACGTGAGCGATGCGCGTGCGAATGACCGACACGTGTGCCCAACGACGCAGCCTTTCATTCCGAATTGGACCACTCCTAGGTGCATTTATGGATGGGGGCAAAACGCTCTGGGTGGGCGACGGCACTGCCATCGCCCACCCCTCTATAGATTCGCCTTTGCTGGCAGTATCGCTTGGCGGGAAGGTTGCCCCTATGGGTGAATGCACCCATCGGGAACAGGAGATGCGTTCGCCGTAGGGGCAACCCTTTGCGGGCTGCCGCCCGATGGCAAGAGAAGC
>JAGHYX010000168.1 GCA_017743375.1 Chloroflexota bacterium | reverse complement strand
CTAGGGCGCGCTCTGGGGTGAACGCCCCCATGCGCCTGTCTGGCTGGCCGGCTTCGTCAGCGCGTCGTAGCGGATGACTTGGACGATGTAATTGTTTGCTTCGAGCGCGCTGCGCAGCGCGGCGTCCCGCTGGCGCTGGGCCGGCTCGTCGTGCGGCGCGCCGTCGCAGAACACCAGCGTGCGCGGCGCGAAGAAGAAGTCCGCCACGCAGGGCGGGTCGCTCACCCGATACTGCGCGGCGTCGGGCAGCCGCCGGCCCTCGGCAGCCAGCCAGCGCAGATAGCGCCGCTCCAGCTCCGAGCGCGGGTCGGTCTGCTCCAGCAGGAGTTGCAGGTGCTCGTAATAGGGCCGGCCATTCACCCGCCGCAGCGTCCGCGCGTTTGCCAGCCGCATTAGCGCGTCCCGGATGGCGTGGCGGTTCAGGCGCAGCGCCTCGCGTTGGTTGTCAAAGCTGAGCAGGCATTGATAACACGCGCGCCGGCAGTCGGGCTTCAGGTCGTTGCCGTCGGGATCGAAGTGGCAGATGCGCAGCGCTTCGACGGCGGCCTTCGCCAGCGCGTCCGGCTCGTCGATCAGGCGGGCCAGCACGCCGATCCCGCCCTCGGTGTTCTCGTAGAGCATGAGCGCGCGCCACTCGTCCTTGCCGATGATCTCCAGCGCCAACTCGTTCTCCTCAAGTTGAAAGACTTGCCCGATCCCGCGCCGCAGCGCATAGCTCAGGCTGAGCAGGGCGTCGTCGTTCAGGCCGAGCGCCGCATCAGGATAGAGCAACAGCATGTTCTGCGTGTTGCGCACCATCAGGTCCAAGCGCTCCTCTGGCCCGCGCGCGTCGCCGCGCCCGACGTTCTCCCAGCGGGCAGCCAATTCGGCCTCCTCCGGATCATCAAGGATCTCGCCGCTGTCCAGGTTGATGCGGAAGCCGGGCGTCTGCGCGCTGCGCCAACCGTGATTAATCAGGCGAATCTCGGCGGCGGGGGCATATACGGCGCGCAGGAAGGCCGGCGGGTTGGCCTGAGCGTCCGGCCCGAGCAGGGGACAGACATCGGCTTCGACGCGCGCGACGCCGGCGGCGAAGCGATAGACGATTTCGACCTCATAGCCGCGCTGTAGGCGCTCTTCCTCGTCGGAGGTGATGCGCTCGCGCCGGCGCAGGCGCACGTTGGGCATCTCCAGCGCCCTCACCAGCGCGCTGGTCTGGCCATCCCAGCGCGTCCCGCAGTTGGGGCAAAGGTCGAGGTCGGGCGTGCCGAACGCGCCGCAGACGCGGCACACCTTGATGGTCTCGCTGCGCTCGTCCAGGCCGCCCGGCGGGGATTGCAGGGCAGACACCTGCCACTTAGACCCTTCGTGATAGACGATGTTGCCGGGGGCGAACTCGCGAAGGGCCAGGAAGCGCGGGCGGCTGATGAACTCGCCCTCATTCTCGCGCGGGGCCCAGGCGCGCACCGGCAGGGCGGGGAAGTTATAGCCAGGCAGAAAGCCCGCGCTGGCCAGGTAGCGATAGGGATAGAAGTCGCTCTCTTCGCGCTGCACGTCGCGCTGCAATAGCAAATTAAGCTGGCGCAGGGCCTCGTTCTCGCGCCGGCGCGCATCATCCTGATCCTGGCGCCTGGCGGCGCGGCGCACCTCGTCCTGCGCCCGGCGCAGTTGCGCGTCGGCGGCGCGGTACATCTCGCGCCAGCGGTCAAAGGCGCGGTCGAAGCGCTCGGCGGCTTCGGCAATCACCCCTTTTACCCATTCGGGCGACCACCAGCCGGCAGCGCGCAAATGCTCCTCGTCCGCCCGCAACATCTCCAGCACGGCCTGCTGCAACTGCGCCTGGCGCTCGGCCGAGAGCTGAATTTGGCCGCGCGCGTTGGTGTTGAGGGATAGATCGGCGCTTTCGATGTCCAGCGTCTCGCCGATGGATGAACCGAGCGACAGGCGGATCTCGGCCAGCCAGACGGCGTGGATGTGGGCGCGCAACAGGGCTTCGTTGGCCAGCTCCAGGCGCGGGGCGCGCACGCTGCCGGCCACCATCTCGGCCTGGTGGGCGAAGAAGTATTGGTCGTGGTTATACGCGCCGCAGTAGGTGACGATCAGGCCGGGCTGGCCCTGACGCCCCGCGCGCCCGCTGCGCTGGGCGTAGTTGGCCGGCGTGGGCGGCACGTTGCGCAGGTGCACGATGTCCAGGTCGGCGATGTCCACCCCCAGCTCCATGGTCGGCGAGCACACCAGGTAGGGCAGCCGGCGGCCCAGCTCTCGCGCTTTGTTTTTGTCGCCTTCTTCCCAGCGAAAGCGGCGCTCGCGCTTCTCGCGCTCGCCGGCGGCCACCACTTGGGCGGTGTGCTCGCGCGCCTCTAATGCGGTCAACTCGGCAGCGCTCAGTTGATACAACTGCTGGAAGTACTGGTTGGCCGCTGCCGAGTCGGGCGCCGTGCCGGCCCGCTCGCGCAGGCGGTCGCGCTGGGGGTGGCCATCGCCCTGCTGCCAGATCAGCGCGCCGGCATCGAGCTGGTAGCCATCTTCGGAGACGCGGCGCAGGATGCCCTGGCGGACCAGCAGGCTGAGCAGCGCCGGCATCAGCGCGTTGTAATCGTCCGCGCTCAGCTTCAGCTTGCGCAGCAGATAGCGCCCGATCAGGCTGCGCGCGCTGAGCGCGAAGCCGTTCTTCTTGCTCGGCCAATAGCCGACGTTTGCCTCGCGCAGCACCTCGCCATCGTCCAGCCCCCAGAAGGGGTTGAGATTCTGCTGTACCCTTTTACGTAACTCGCCCTGCGCTTCGCGCTGAAGGATCGGGGCATTGATGGCAAGCCGGCGGCGGAACTCATCCAGGATGGCGCAGAGCAGCTCGTGGCGCGCCTCGGAGGATAAGCGGGCCAGCGCGCCCAGCGCGGGGTCTGCCCGCCAGAGCGCCTCGTTCGCGCAGCATTCCGTCAGCCCGCAGTAGGCGATCCGCAAGAGGCCGACTTCTTCCAGGTTGGGGCGGGTGAAGCGCCAGCCGCGCCGCAGGTCTTCGTAGAGCCGATACTCCATGAGATCGGTGAAGGCTTCTCGCACCTTCTGCCCGCGTTCCGACTGCTCATCCAGCTCCGAGTTGGCGGCGTAGTCGCGCAGGGTCAGGCCGCAGTGCGCGACCACGGCGGCGGCGACGTTATGGGCGCGCAGCTCGCCCTTCTCGCGCAGGGCGGCGCACAAGGCGCTGCGCAACAGCGCCACCTGGACGAAGTCGTTGAAGTGGCCGGCCTGCAATGAGGCGTCCTGGCGGTTGTCGGTGAAGGTGAGCAGCTTGTCGCGGGCGACGGCGGTGCGCTTGGCGTGGCGCAACAGGGCCACGGCCAGCACGGTGGTGGCGCTGCTGCGGCCTTCGGCAGAGAGGCCGCCGAGCTTGGTGAACTCGGCAGGGCGCTTGTCGTAGAACTCGCCGCAGTTCAGGCACAGCGCGAACGGCTGAGGCTGCCACCACATCTTCACCGCGCCGGCGATTTCGTGCCCGGCGAACGTTCCATCCGACCGCACCCAGACCGGCTGCGGGACGCGCTCGCGCCAGGTTTTGCCGATGCGGTCTTTCTCGTCGCGCCACTCGGCGGGCAATTTGTCCTCGCTCCAGTCTTCGGACGCTGGAGCCAGCATCAGGTAGCCTTGCCGCGGGCTCTCCTCGTCGGCGCTGAAGTCGTCTTCAGGCGCGAGGGGGAGGAAGCGATCGCCCACGCGCGCGACGTGGTAATACTCCTGCCCGCACACTCGGCAAAAGCGCAGCGGGAACAGCGGCAGCCCATCTTCGGTCACGAGCTGGCCATTCATCTGAAGCGCGCGCTGCGCAGCAGGCTGTAGGGTGGCATAGACGGCCTGGCTCTGGCTGATAAATTGGTGGAGCTTGTAGGCGAAGATCGGGCGGTCGCCCTCTTTGAGCGCTGCGCCGCGCAATAACCAGCGCCGCAGCAGCTCACGGCAGTCCTCGACCGACCTGCCGGTCTCCTCGCTGAGCTGTTTGGCGGCCTCGGAGAGCGTCTGTGGGTCGCGCCGGCGCAGGCGCCCATCGGCCTCTGGCTCCAGGCCGAGCGCATATTCGATCCAGCGGGCCAGCGGATGGGCGCGGAAAGCGTCGGGGGCGTCGGGCAGCGGGTCGTCTAGGGCGCGCCGGAGCGCCTCCGCATCGGGCGGGGCGCCGGTGGCTGGCTGGAGCGTCTCCTCAATCACGTCGCTCGACTCGAAGCGGTGGCCGAAGAAGCTGGTGGCGAACTCAGACACGGCGCGGCGCGCATCACCGCCCTCGGCATCGGCGACCATCGTGGCGCTGGCCCCGATGTGGATCACGTCGGGCGCGGCGAAGCGGTGCTTGAGCCGGCGCACCAGCATGGCCACGTCGGCCCCTTGCCGGCCGCGGTAGGTGTGCAGCTCGTCGAAGACCAGGAAGCGCAGCGCGCCTTCGCCCAGCAGGGCGCGGTCTTCCGGCCGCACCATGATCAGCTCGCCCATCACGTAGTTGGTCAGCAGGAGGTGCGGCGGCTGCGCGCGCATCGCCTCGCGTTCTTCGCTTCTGGTCTCGCCGGTGTACTTGGCGAAGCGCAGCGGGAAGGGCCGGCCGGTGCGCTGCTCGTAACTTTGCTTGAAGCGCTCCAGCGCCTGGAGCTGAGAATTGACCAGCGCGTTCATCGGATAGAACACCAGGGCGACGACGCGGCCGGGCGGCGTCGGCTGGCGCAGCACGTAGTCGGCGATCGGGATGAAGTAGCACAGGCTCTTGCCGGAGCCGGTGCCGCTGGTGACGACGAAGCTGCGCCCCTGCGCGGCGTATTCAACGGCCTGCTGCTGGTGGCGATAGAGGCGGAAGGGCCGGCCGTCGGGCGCGCGGAAGATTGCGGCGGTCTCGCGCGCGATCAGGCCCTGGCCGGCCAGCGCATCCACGTCCGCCCCGTATTCGTAGGTTGGGCTGAGCTGGATCAGCGGCTCGGGCCAGAGCGGGCTGGTCTCGCTCAGTTGTTCATCTACATACGCGCGGATGCGCGCGTCGGCGATGTTGATATAGCTGCGGACGAAGCTGCGGTATTCGTCCA
>JAGHYX010000031.1 GCA_017743375.1 Chloroflexota bacterium | reverse complement strand
GTTCGGGTGGGCGGGCCGACGCTCACCGCTGCTCTGCAGTTGTCCGACAGCGCCCCGCGCTGGGGCGATCGGATCACCGCGACGGTTGTGCTCACGAATCTGGGAGCGACGCTCGCCCCTTCTGCAACGCTCGACGCGGTCGTCCCTACCGGTTTGATCTTGCTCACGGACACCGTGAGCGGTCCGGGGACGGGCGATCTGAGGGTCGCCGGCAATCGGCTGACCTGGCGCGGGCCGCTGGACAGCGGGGCAGCCATCAGCGTCACGTATGCCTTCACCTTGCCCAGGTTCATGCCCTCGCCAGATGCGTACTACCACGCGGTGATGTTCGGCCAGCAAGGGCGCTACGAGGGGCAGCGCGACGCTTGGATCATCCCGCGGACATGGCGGGGCTGGCTGCCGATAACGCGGCGCTAATCCCCGCGAATGAACGCCTCGACCATCTCCCGCGCCTCTTCGTCGGTGTATTGCTGTGGCGGGGATTTCATGAAGTAGGCGGAGGGGCCGAGCAATGGGCCGGCAATGCCGCGGTCGAGCGCGATCTTGGCGCAGCGGATGGCGTCAATCACCACGCCGGCGCTGTTGGGGCTATCCCAGACCTCCAGCTTTAGCTCGATGTTAAGCGGCACATCGCCAAACGTCGTGCCCTCTAATCGAATGTAGGCCCACTTGCGGTCGGTCAGCCAGGGCACGTAGTCGCTGGGGCCGACGTGGATGTTCTCTGCGGGGATCTCGTATGGGAGTTGCGAGGTGACCGCGTTGGTCTTGCTGACCTTCTTGCTCTCCAGCCGCTCGCGCTCCAGCATGTTCAGGAAGTCGGTGTTGCCGCCGAAGTTGAGCTGATAGGTGCGGTCCAGGCGCACGCCGCGGTCCACGAATAAGCGGGCCAGCGTGCGATGGACGATGGTGGCGCCGACCTGGCTCTTGATGTCGTCGCCGATGATCGGCAAATTGCGGTCGCGGAAGCGACGCTGCCAATATGGCTCACGGGCGATGAAGACCGGCACACAGTTGACAAAGGCGCAGCCGGCCTGGAGCACCTGCTCAACATACCACTTGGTCGCCTCTTCGCTGCCCACCGGCAGGTAGCTCACCACCACATCCGTGCGCGTGTCTTTGAGGATGTTGACCACGTCGCTGGTCTCGCCGGGGGCCTTTCTGATGACCTGTGAGAGATATTTGCCCAGCCCGTCGTGGGTCATGCCGCGGTACACGGGGCAACCAGTGTGTGGCACGTCGGCGAACTTGTACGTGTTATTGGGCGGCGTAAAGATGGCTTCACTCAGGTCCTTGCCCACCTTGTTGGCGTCAATGTCGAACGCAGCGGTGAATGTGATGTCGCCTACGTGGTAATCTCCCAGCTGCATGTGCATCAGGCCCGGCACGCGGTCAGCGGGGTTAGCGTTGCGATAGTAGTACACGCCTTGGACCAAGGCGCTGGCGCAGTTGCCGACGCCGATGATGGCGACGCGCACCGTGCGGTTTGCATGAGTTCGCTGTCCGTTCATCGGATAACTCGAGAAGAAAGCATGAGAAACCCCGTGACGGGTGGCATCCTAACAGTGGTTTAAGCAGGCTGAGCGAATGCGCTGCGTCTAGCGAAATCACTCAACTAAGCGTTTAGTGATCAAGAGGGCAATATACCACTGTTGGTCGAGAGCGGAGTGCTCAACTTTGGGGTTGACTTGGCTCACCGACATGAGAGGCGCAGAGAGCGCAAAAAATCTCCGCGCCCTTTGCGCCTCTGCGGTGCGTGTTTCTGGTATCACCTTCAAGCGGCGCACTCCCCCTTCGCGGAGGTGGCCCGATAGGGTGCTGGTGACTCCGATACGCCAAGCATCACCGACCTGCGCGATGCTTGGCTTGCTTCGCAGCGACGACGTGAGCGATGCGCTTGTGGATGACCACCACGGGTGCCCAAACGACATAGCCTTTCATTCCGATTGGAACACTCCCCATGAATGCGCGCCTTGCAGGCTCATCATATAATTTCACCACCTCGTCGCGCGTCTGCGCACACATTCGGCTAGACAACGCGCGTCATCCTTCAGTCTGTTTGATGGACGGTTCTGGCGAGGAGGCGCTGGGCCGGCTAAACAGCAACCGATGAGATCAGCAGCGATCAAGATACTTCTAGTTCAGGGCGGTCTTGGCGACTCCGTCGGCCCGCTGCTTGAGCGACACGGTTACCGTGTGATATGGGTGCAGACGGCCAAGCAGGCGCTAGAGCGCGTGGTAAGTGAGAAGCCAGCGCTGGTGATCATCGACGCGCCGTCGCTCATCGCTAATCCAGAGAAGCTGTGCCAGGAAATCAAGCGCACAAAAGATCTTCCCGTGCTGATGTTGGGTGAGCAGGGTGGACGAGACAACGGCGCGCAGCCAGGGCGCGCCTACGCCGGCTGCGCCGATGAGTTCCTGCCGCGCCCGCTGCGAGCGCGGCAGCTGCTCCTGCGCATTGCTAAGTTGCTGCCGGAAGGTCTGACCACGGAGCTGCGCTGCGGCGACCTGGTGTTCCGGCCGGCGGATGGCATCCTGCGCAAGCGCGACAAGGAGGTCTATCTCAATCCAAAGCTCTCTCGCTTGCTGCAGCTCTTCATGCAACATCCCGGCGAGGTGCTCACCCGCCGCATGCTTATGCAACAGGTCTGGGACACCGACTATGTCGGCGATACGCGCACCCTCGACGTGCACATCCGCTGGTTGCGCCTGGCGATTGAGGACAATCCCACCATGCCGGTATACTTGCGTACCGTGCGCGGTCAGGGCTATTGCTTCCAGAACCCGAAGAAGAAATAAAAAATAAGCTCCGTGCATGGCCCCACATTCGCCTATGGAGATCGTCGTCACCGGCTCGATAGCGTATGACTATCTGATGACCTTTCCGGGGTCATTTAGTGAACACCTGCTCTCCGAGCATCTGGCGCGCCTGAGCGTGAGCTTTCTGGTGGACTCGATGGAGCGCCGGCGAGGCGGCTGCGCGCCGAACATCGCCTACACGCTGGCCCTGCTGGGCGAACGTCCGCGCTTGATGGGCACCGCTGGACGGGACTTTGACGAGTATCGCGCATGGCTGGAAACCGTCGGCGTAGATACCTCGCTCACGCGCGTGATCGCCCATAAGTTCACTGCCTCCTTCTTCTGCAGCACTGACCAGCACAACAACCAAATCGCCTCGTTTTACGCCGGCGCGATGAGCGACGCGCGCGACCTCTCAATACACGACCTCTCGTTCAAACCCGACTGGGTGATCATCTCGCCGAATGACCCACAGGCGATGCTGCGTTACGCGCAGGAGTGTCGCGAGCTGGGCATCCGCCATATCTTCGACCCCGGCCAGCAGGTGGCTCGCTCGTCGGGCGAAGAGTTGCGGGCCGGCATCATCGGCGCGGACATCCTCATCTGCAACGACTACGAGTTCGAGATCATCCGGCAGAAGACGGGGTTGACTGAGGCCGATGTGCTCTACCAGGCCGAAGCGCTGGTCATCACGCGCGGCGAGAAGGGGTCAACCATTTTGCTGCGCGATCACCGCATCGACATCCCTGCGGTGCGCACGGAGCGCGTGGCAGACCCAACCGGGGTGGGCGATGCTTACCGCGGCGGCTTTTTGAAAGGGCTCGCCGCCGGCGCGGATTGGGAGACGTGCGGTCGGCTGGGCAGCGTCGCGGCCACTTTTGCCCTTGAACATATCGGCGGGCAAAGCCACAGCTACACCTTGGAGGAGTTCAAGGCGCGCTACGAGGCCCACTTCGGGCCGCTCTCGATCTCGTTAAACGGCACCTCATAAACTTGACAAGGAGTTCCATGAACTATCACGTGAAAGACCTTAACCTGGCGGCCGCTGGCCGCCAAAAAATCGCCTGGGCCGAGCAGGAGATGCCCGTGCTCAGGCTGATCCGCGAGCGCTTTGCAAAGGAACAACCCCTGAAAGGCGTGCGCATCTCAGCGTGCCTGCACATCACAAGTGAGACGGCGGCGCTGGCGCGCACTCTACAGGCCGGCGGCGCCGACGTTGTGCTCTGCGCCAGCAACCCGCTGAGCACGCAAGACGAGGTCGCAGCGGCGCTGGTGGCCTACGATGAAATCCCTGTCTTCGCCATCAAGGGCGAGGACAACGCGACGTACTATCAGCACTTGCACGCCGCGCTGGACCACCATCCGCACATGACGATGGATGACGGCTGCGACCTGGTGAGCGTATTGCACAAAGAGCGCCCACAGCAGGTCGGCGAAGTGCGCGTCGGCACCGAGGAGACCACCACCGGCGTAATCCGACTGCGGGCGATGGCCAAAGAAGGAGCGCTCAAGTATCCGGTGCTGGCGGTGAACGACAGCATGACCAAGCATTACTTCGACAACCGCTACGGCACCGGCCAGAGCACAATTGACGGCCTGTTGCGCGCCACCAACATCTTGCTGGCCGGCCGCACCGTGGTAATCAGCGGCTATGGCTGGTGCGGGCGCGGCGTAGCCGCCCGCGCCCGCGGCATGGGTGCGCATGTGATCGTCACCGAGGTTGACCCGCTGCGGGCGCTCGAGGCGCTGATGGATGGTTATCAGGTCATGCCGCTGATCGAGGCTGCCCGGCGCGGCGATGTCTTCATCACTGTCACCGGCGACAAGAACGTGATCGACGAGCCACATTTGAGGGTGATGAAGGATGGGGCGATTTTGGCCAACGCCGGCCACTTCAACGCCGAGATCAACATCCCAGCCCTGCGCGCCTTGAGCAACGGACAGCCGCCGGTGCAGGTGCGGCCATTCGTAGAGCAATACACGCTCAAGGATGGCCGTCGGATCAACCTGCTGGGCGATGGCCGGCTGATCAACCTGGCCGCTGCCGAGGGTCATCCAGCGGCGGTCATGGACATGAGCTTTGCCAACCAGGCGCTGGGGGCAGAATACATGCTCAAGCACGGGGCAACCCTCAAGCCCGACGTATACACCATCCCTGTCGAGATCGACCGCGAGATCGCGCGCCTGAAGCTACAAAGCATGGGCGTAGAGATCGATGCGCTGACCGAGGAGCAGGCGCGCTATCTGGCGAGCTGGGAAGAGGGGACGTAGCCCTTCTGGTTGCTCATTGTCTGTTCTACAAGAGTGGGCGAAGGCAGCACCTTCGCCCACGCCGCGTTCTACGCCCCGCACGTTGGGCAATGGTCTGCGGCGTTTTGGTTGGGTGCGAATTGAGCACTTTCGCTTTGCTGAGGATGACGATCCATTCCCCCGCAAGGGGACTTGCCCATCGCTGTGCATGCGCTTTCGCTGTGCATCTTTTCGGCGCGTCAGTAAAATCTGAGCTGTTCGGCCATCTACCGGCGGTGGCCAATCTTGATAAAGAGCGCGGATAGAAGATGAAACGATACCTGTTGCCCACTGCTTTGCTCGTCTCCAGCCTGGTGGCCTGTGCTGCGCCTCAAGCAGCGCCCTCGTCGCAAGCGACGCCTGCGCCCGCGACAGATCGCGCGCGCACGTTGATCTTGGCCATGCCATCGCTGCCCACCAACCTCGATCCCGGCGTGGCCACCAGCGGCGCAGAGAACATGCTGCACCGCGCGCTGTATGAAGGCCTAGTGAACTTTAAGGGGAGCAGCACCACCGAAGTGGAGCCGGTGCTGGCCGAGTCGTTTGAACCAAACGCCGACAAGAGCGTGTGGACCTTTAAGCTCCGCCGCGGCGTTAAGTTCAGCGACGGCTCGGACTTCAATGCCGAAGCGGCCAAAGCTGGCTTGGTGCGCATGGTCAAGATCGGCTTGCTCGGCAACACGATCAACCGCTTTACCAGCGAAGATCCGGAGAACAATCTGGTCGTCAAGGACGAATACACCCTAGAATGGCGCTGCGGGTTCTCCTGTCCAATCCTGCCGCAAGCGCTGGGCACGGCCTATGGCACGTTCATCGTCTCGCCGGCGGCGATGAAAGCGCATGAGAAGATCGTGGACGGCCAGAGCGACTACGCCCAAGCGTGGTTCACCAACAACGCCGCGGGCACCGGCCCCTATCTGATAGAAGCCATCAAGCCCAACGAGGAGGTCGTCTTCGTGCGCAACCCGAATTACTGGCGTGGCTGGGACGACGGCCGGCAGCACTTCGAGCGCATCATCATTCGCAATGTGCCCGAGGCCAGCACGCGCCGGCAACTGCTGGAGAAAGGGGATGCAGACATCGCTTTGATCAGCACCGTTGAGGACTACAAAGCCCTGCGCGCCACGGGGCGCTTCCAAGGCAGCGATACACCTCTGTTCCGCATTAACTACATCACCTTCACCAAGCGCGACGTGCTGAAGGATCCGCGCGTGCGCCGGGCGATCTCTTATGCCTTTGACTATGAGGGCTATGCCAACGAGGTTGAAGGGGGCTTGATGCGGCGCGGCACATCGCCCTGGCCAAGCGGCATGCGCAGCGCAGTGGGCACGCGCGGGTTTCAATACACGTTCGATCTGGAGAAAGCCAGGGCGCTGTTGAAGGAAGCCGGCGTGCCGGAGGGCACCGAGCTGGTATACCTCTACGCCACCGGCTATGGCTATTACGAGCGCATGGGGCAAGTGTTGCAAGCCGGCCTTGAGCAGATCGGCCTGAAGCTGAGATTAGAGGAGCGCGACGAGGCCAGCTTCAACGATATCTTCTACGGCAATCAGCCGATTGAGGAGCTGCCTCACTTGATGGGCTATGCCTGGTGGCCCGACTACGACGACTTCTACAACTACGTCAACCCGGTCTTCCACACCCGCAACGACAAGAACGACGGCCTGGGCAACGGCGCGCGCTACAGCAACGCTGAGCTGGACGCGCTGATCGAACAGAGCAAGTTCGAGACCGATCCAGTCAAGTTGCAAGCGATCTATGAGCGGGCGCACCAAATCTTGATGTTCGAGGATCCGGCTGCCATATACGTCGCCGAGCCACAAGAGGAGATCCTGATCGCCAACAGCGTGAAGGGCCATCCCTGGAACCCGATCCACGTCAAGACGTTTGACTTCTACAACCTCTACCGAGAGTGATCGCGCAATTTGTCCTGCGCCGGCTGCTGGGCTTGCTGGCCGTCCTGGCGGCGATCTCGGTGATGACGTTCGTGTTGGCGCGCGTGGTGCCCAAAGACCCCGCGCGCCTGATCGCTGGCCCGCGCGCCAACCAGCAGGCAGTGGAGGCTCTGCGCGAGCGGCTCGGATTAAGCGGCACGCTGGCCGAACAGTACATCCGCTACGTCAGCGGCCTGCTGCGCGGTGACCTGGGTCTGTCATTTAGCACAAAGCGGCCCGTGCTTCAGGATATTCAAACCTTCTTGCCGGCGACGGCGGAGCTGACGATAGCGGCGCTGCTGATCAGTTTGCTGATTGGACTGCCGATTGGGATAGCGAGCGCAGCCTGGAAGGACTCGCCGCTAGACTATGCAGGGCGCTTCCTCTCCACCCTCGGCCTGTCCTTGCCGCCGTTCTGGGTGGCCCTGGTCGGCCAATTGGTGGGCTACTACCTCCTCTCGCTGTTGCCCGTGGGTGGACGGCTGAGCCAAGGCGTGTCCCCGCCGCCGACGGTGACCGGTTTCTACGTGCTGGATAGCGCGCTGGCCGGCCAGTGGGCGACGATGATAAACGCGCTGTGGCACTTGGTGCTGCCAGCTTTCGTGCTGAGCTTCGGCGTGATCGCCGTGTTCGTGCGCATCACCCGCGCCAGCATGTTGGACGTGCTACACCACGATTACATCCGCGTTGCGCGCGCCAAAGGGTTGACTGAGCGCGCCGTGGTGTTGCGCCACGCCGTGCGCAACGCGCTCATCCCAGTGCTGACCATCCTGGGCCTGCAGGTTGGCCTGTTGATGAGCGGGTCCTTCCTCATCGAGAGCATCTTGCAGTGGCCAGGCCTGGGCCTCTACGCCGCCAATGCGCTGTTGGCGGCCGACTACAACGCCACGATGGGGGTGACGCTGGTGCTGGCCACGATTTACACCGTGGCCAACGCACTGGTAGATCTGGCCTACGGGTTGGTTGATCCACGGCTGAGGACAGCATGAGGCGCTTTGTGCGTCAAAGCCGGCTGAATGGCCTGGTTTTGGTCATGGTCGCGCTGATTTTGCTGGCGGCCACCCTGGGCGAAGCGCTCGCACCGCATCCGCCGCGCAAGCAAAACTTAGCCAATCGGTTACAGCCGCCCTCCGCAGCGCACTGGTTCGGCACGGATGACTACGGGCGCGACATCTTCAGCCGCGTGCTCAGCGGCGCGCGGATCTCCATTCAGGTCGCAGTTGTGGTGCTCGGCGTCGCGGTGAGCTTGGGCACGCTGATCGGCGCCGTCGCCGGCTTGCTCGGTGGCTGGGCCGATGCCGTGTTGATGCGGCTGACCGATGTGTTCCTTGCCTTCCCGGCGCTGGTGTTGGCCTCGGCGATCGGCGCAGCGCTGGGCAGCAATCTCACCAACACCATGCTGGCCCTCAGCATGGTCTACTGGCCCTGGTATGCGCGCTTAGCGCGTGGCCAGGTGATGGCCCTGGCGCAGCGCGAGTTCATCCTGGCCGCCCGCGCGCTGGGCATGCACGACCTGCACATCCTCTTCCGCCACATGCTGCGCAACATTGTGCCCATCCTGCTGGTTCAGATCAGCTTGGACGTGGGCTACGTGATCCTCTACACCTCGGCGCTCAGCTTCCTCGGGCTGGGTGCGCAGCGCCCAGAACCCGAATGGGGCTTGATGCTCAACGACAGCCGCAAGTTCGTCCAGACGGCGCCGTGGACGATGTTCTACCCAGGTCTGGCGCTGACGCTGACCGTGCTCACTTTTAACCTGCTAGGGGATGCGCTGCGCGATTATCTCGATCCACGTCTGCGCGCTTCGCGCGTTGCTGGGTGATGCAAAGGCTGACTCATCGCGGGCTGGCTTACTACCAGTTTGAGGCTTTGCAAGCCTACGGCGTCATTCACGGCATCTTCACTCGCCTAGGCGGGGTGAGCGAGGGATGCTGGGCATCGCTCAACATGAGTTGCAGCACCGGCGACGCCGCCGACGCTGTGTATGAGAACCGCCGGCGCGCGCTCGACGCACTTGGCTTGAGGCCGGAGCGAACATGCACCACGTGGATGGTTCACGGCAGCCATGTGCGCGTGGTTTATCCCGACGATTGGCGCACGCCCGCGGCGAATGAGATGCGCGCCGATGCACTCGTGACGCAAGCGCGCGGCGTTGCGCTCACCCTGCGCTTTGCCGATTGTTTGCCGGTGATGTTCTATGACCCACACCGGTCTGTGATCGGGCTGGCCCATGCCGGCTGGCGCGGCCTTGTGGCCGGCATCTTGCTCGAAACAGTGCGCGCCATGCAACACATCTTTGGCTCACGGCCACAAGACGTGATCGCCGCCATTGGCCCCTCCATCGGCCCGCAGCAGTTTGAGGTTGGCGCGGACGTAGCCGCGCAGATTCAACACGCTGTCGGTGCATCTGTTGTGCGCGCGGCGGCTGACAGAATCTATGTGGACCTATGGCGCGCGGCGCAGGCGCAGTTGGCCGCCCTAGGCGTGGGCTACATTGAGGTCGCCGGCATTTGCACAGCCAGCAACACCCGCGAATGGTTTAGCCACCGCGCTGAGCGCGGTCAGACGGGCCGCTTCGGCGCAGTGATCGCCCTCGCGTAGCGCCCTTACGACGTGGGCTGGATAGCCGTGCTGGCCAAACGTTGATCCAGAGCGAGGTGCTGTCCTTCGCTTGCCGCAGGCTCTTCTTCCTCCTCAGCCATCAGCGCGCGAAAGATGTCCGATTCGGTGATAATGCCCACCAGCGTCTCGCCGTCCATCACCGGCAGGCCGCTGATCTTGTGCTTGATCATCAGCTTGGCGGCTTCCTTCAGGGTGGTCTGCGGTGTCACGGTGATAACGCGCTCGGTCATGGCCACTTCCACGCGCATTTTGGCCGCCTCTGGGTTATCCACCGTTGCTTGAGCCTGGCGCAGGTCACCGAGCGTGACGATCCCGACCAGCTTGCCCTCGGACATCACAGGCAGCCGGCGCACCCGTCGTTCTTGCATCAGGGCATAGGCATCGCTGAGCGGCGTGGTCGGCAGCGCGATCACAGGATTGCGCGTCATCCAGTCACCTACAAGGCGCTTCTTCATGGCTGAACCTCCTGAAGAATCTACAGAAGTGTTCAGACTGTACGTCTTTTGCTCTCAGGATGCCATCCGATGGTTGGCCGGTTTTATCCCTGACTAGATGGCGGGTTTATGCGCTTAGCCGCGCCTGGATCAGGTCCAGCACGCGCGGCGCGTCCACTTCCACAAGGCAGTTCACCTTTGGGGTGGAGAGGAAGTGGCCGTGCCGATCGGCGATGGTCGTCCCGCGTGCCGGCCCATCCACCGGCACGACCATGCGCCAGGCCTGTCCCGCGAACAGGGACGGGTCAATCAAGTAGGCGATGGCGGAAGGGTCATGAACGTCCACTGTGCCGTTTTGATAGCCGTAGCGCTCGCGGTGGAATTGCTGATAACGGGGGGCGATCTGGCCGACAAAACGGCCGAGCGGGCTGGCCGATGCGCGCAGCGCGGCGAAGCGCGGCTCATCCATGCGAACGGCGGTGGTCACGTCCAAGCCGACCATGGTGAGCGCCCAGCCAGCACCGAAGACAAGCTCGGCGGCGTGTGGGTCGTTGTAGATGTTCGCCTCGGCAGTTGGGGAGACGTTGCCGGGCGCGACCACGCTGCCGCCCATGATCACCACGCTGCGGACGGCTTGGGCGATGCGCGGCTCTAGTTGGAGCGCCAGCGCCAGGTTGGTCAGCGGCCCGATCGCCACCAGCGTGATCTGGCCGGGATTGGCCATCACCTGCTCAGCGATGAACTGGGCAGCCGGTTGATCCACCGGCTTGAGATAAGGGGCGAGCACGTCCGTCCAGCCAATGTCCCCCATCGCGTCCTGGCCGTGGACGAATTCGCCGGTCTCGCCGAGCGGCAGCACCAGTGGCTGGGCTGCGCCCCGGGCTACGGGGATATCAGTGCGCTCGGCCACGTGCAAAAGGTTCAGCGCATTGCGCGTGGTGGCCTCAACCGTTGAGTTGCCGAACACTGTGGTCAGGCCGAGGATGGTGATCTCCGGCGAGCGCAGCGCCAGGAACAGCGCCATGGCGTCGTCAATGCCGGGATCGGTGTCCAAGATGATGGTGTGAGGGGGCATAATGGGTTATCCGATCGGCGAGCCGGCCAAAGCGCGGGCGATCTCAGCAGCGACGCGCGCGTTATTCAATAGCAGGGCGATGTTCGCGCGCACGCTGGCCCCGCCGGTCAGCTCGGCGATCTGCTGGAGCATGAAGGGCGTAGCGGCGGGGCCGTGAATGCCCTGGGCGTCGGCGCGGCGCTGGGCTTCTGCGATCGCGGCCTCTGCCACTTCTGCAGGCAGCTCGGCGTCGGGCGGCGGCGGCACGCACACGAGCTCGCCGCCCGGCAACTTCAGCGCACGGCGGGCGCGCACAATGCGCACCACGTCTTGAGGGCTGTCGGCGCGAAAATCGGCCTTTAGGCCGCTATGGCGCGAGAAAAACGCGGGGATCTCGTCGCTGCCGTAGCCGATCACCGGCACACCGAGCGTCTCTAGCCGCTCGAAGGTGAGCCGCAAATCCAACAGCGCTTTCGCGCCGGCGCAGACGACCGTGACCGGCGTGCGGGAGAGTTCGGTCAAATCGGCGCTCACGTCGAAGGGATGGCCGCGGTGCACTCCGCCGATGCCCCCCGTGGCCAGCACTTGAATGCCGTGCTTGGCGGCCAGGAACATCGTGGCCGCGACCGTCGTCGCCCCGTCTAACCCCAGGCCGATGGCGATGCCCAGGTCGCGCGTGCTGCATTTGCGCACGTCTTTTGCCTCGGCCAGGTAAACAAGCTCGTCGCTGGTCAGCCCGACTTTCACCTGGCCCTGGATCACCGCGATGGTGGCCGGCTTCGCACCGGCGACGCGCACGACCTGTTCGATCTCGCGCGCCACTTGAAGGTTCTGCGGCGGCGCAAAGCCATGGGTGATCAGCGCGGATTCCAGGGCGACGACAGGTTCAACCATATGGCGCGCATTGTAGCGGATGAGCGCACGGGGAGGGACATTCACCAATAAAGGGGCAGCCTTTACCAAGCGATGCCGCCGGCGAAGGCCAATCTTCCAGGGTTCTGCCCTAGCCGTGAACGCCCCCCGAATCTTTGTGCGTGATATAATTTAGGGCAGTCGACGATGGGGCGTCGCCAAGTGGTAAGGCATCGGACTCTGGATCCGACATTCGTTGGTTCGAATCCAGCCGCCCCAGTGCGCAGAATCGGGGTTCGAGCGCCTCGTAATGCTCGAACCCCGATTTGCGGATGATGCCCGAGGAAATCGACCGCGCTCGCCTTCGCGTAGTGATCCTGGCCGCCGGCTTGGGGACGCGCATGCGATCAAAGCGTCCCAAAATGCTCCACACACTGGGTGGCCGAACGCTGATAGAACGCTGTGTTGAGACTGCGGCGCGCCTGGTTGACGATCGCCCGATAGTGGTCACCGGCTATGGCGGTGAAGCTGTGCGCGCCGCGATCGCCGACCGCGCAGTATGCGTCACCCAAGACCCCCCGCTCGGCACCGGCCACGCCCTCGCTCAGGCCGAGGCGATGGCCAGAGGTGCGCAACACATCCTCGTCACCTACGGCGATGTGCCGTTGCTCACCCCTGAGCTGCTGCGTCAGTTAATCGGCCTGTGTGAGTCATCCGGCGCGGCGATTGCCATGCTCACCGTCCTGGCCGACGATCCGCGCGGCTTCGGGCGGGTGGTGCGCGATCCCAGCGGCGAGCGGGTGCTGGCCATTGTTGAGGATGTGGCCTGCACGCCCGAGCAACGCGCCATCCGCGAGATCAACGTCGGCGCCTATTGCTTTGATGGCGACTGGCTGTGGCCTGCGCTGCAGCGGGTGCGCCCCAACCCTCACAATGGCGAATACTTCCTCACCGACTTGATCGCGTTGGCGATCGCCGACGGTCGCGAGGTGCGCGCGCTGCTGGCCGAAGATCGCAGTGCGTGCATCGGCATCAACACCCGCGCCGACCTAGCGCGGGCTGAGGCTGCGTTGCGCCGGCGGATCAATCACCAGCACATGCTCAACGGTGTTACCCTGCTCGACCCCGACACGACATACATCGAGGAAGGCGTGACGATCGGCGCGGACACCGTTATCTGGCCCAACACACACCTGCTGGGCGAGACCCGCATTGGCAGCGAGTGTCAGATCGGGCCGAACACGCTCATCGCTTCGTCGTTGCTCGGCGACCGCGTGCAGGTCGTTCAGTCGGTGGTTGAGGACTCGCAGGTGGCGGACGACGTGCATATCGGGCCGTTTGCCCACCTGCGCGCCGGCGCGCACATTGGGCCAGGCGTCCACATCGGCAACTTCGCCGAAATCAAAAACAGCACGCTGGGGGCCGGCACGCGCATGGGGCACTTCAGCTATCTGGGCGATGCCACGGTCGGCGCCGATGTCAACATCGGCGCAGGGACGATCACCTGCAATTACGACGGGGTGCGCAAACATCGCACGGTGATCGGCGATCACGCCTTCATCGGCAGCGACACGATGCTGGTCGCGCCGGTCTCGGTGGGGCATCGCGCGCGCACCGGCGCCGGCGCGGTGGTGACTAAAGACTTGCCAGACGACACGTTGGCCGTCGGTCTGCCGGCGCGCGTCATTCGCAAGCTAAGGTAGCTGGTCCTCACGTGGGGGAAGCGAGTTCGCGTGACTGAGATTGTGCCTTTCCTCTTGGCCGCGGCGTTGCGCGCGTTCTTCGCCCTCGCGCGCAGCGCGCTGATCAACATGCGGCGGCCGCGGCTGGTGGAGCTGGAGCAAAAGGGGGTCACCTCGGCGCGCGCTATCCAGCAGCTCACCGAGCAATCTGGCAAGTTGCTCGCCACCGCCGAGGTGGGCGCGCTGCTTAGCCTGGTATTCTCCGCAGGGCTGGCCGTGCTGGGCTTCGTCCCTCCCCTGGCTGCCCAGATCAAGGCGCTAGCTGGCGCAGCGCTCACAGCGGAGGCGTCGAGCGCGGTCGCTTTTGTGAGCGTGATGCTGGCCGTCGCGCTCTTCTTATTCATCTTCGGCCAGCTGGTCCCCGAGGCGCTTGCCCTGCGTTATACCGAGCCGCTGGCCTTGGCCCTCGTGCGCCCGATGCAGTGGATAAGCGTCGCGCTGGCGCCGCTGGTCCGCTTCGCTGTCGTGCTCAGCAACTGGTTGGCGATCCCGATGGGCGGCCAGAAGCGCGAGGGCGCGGCCCTGGTCACCGAGGAGGAGCTGAAGACGATGGTGGACGCCGGCGAGGAGGAAGGCTTGATCGAGGAAGAGGAGAAGGAGATGATCCTCTCCGTGCTTGACTTCGGCGACACCATCGCGCGCGAAGTGATGGTGCCGCGCATTGACATCGTTGCCCTGGAGGTCAACACCCCCTTCAGCGAGGCGCTCAACGTGGTGGTCTCAGCCGGCCATTCGCGCATCCCCGTATATCGCGGCACGATTGACGACATCATCGGCGTGCTCTACGCCAAGGACATGTTGGCTGCCTTGCGCGACCAGAAGACGCCGTCACTCGAACAAATGCTGCGCCCGGTCTACTTCACGCCGGAGTCGAAGCGCGTCATCGAACTGCTCCAGGAACTCCAAAAACAGCGCATCCACATGTGCATCGTGGTGGACGAGTATGGCGGCACTGCCGGCCTAGTCACCATCGAGGACATCCTGGAGGAGATCGTCGGCGACATCCAGGATGAATATGACGCCGAGGAACCCGAGGTGACGCCGCTGGCGGGAGGGGAGGGCTACATCCTCAACGCCAGCATGCACATCGAAGACGCAGCCGAGCTGCTCAAGGTGAGCTTTCCCCGAGGGGAGAGCGATTCGCTGGGCGGTTTTATCTACGACCAACTCGGCAAAGTGCCTGTGGTCGGCGAGAAGGTCAGCCACGACGGCTGGGACTTTGAGGTGCTGGCCGTCAATGATCGGCGCATCTTAAAGGTAAAGGCAACGCATGGGCCAAAGCAAACAGACGCAACCGAAGCGCAAGCGGTCAACAGCACAGCCAGAGAACAGCAAAATCTCCCCAGACCACTTAGCAGCACCGCTACCTGATGAGGTGATCCAGGTGCTGATCGCGCTGGCTGACAAGGTGCGCCGCTTCTCGTATGCGCCGTATTCGCGCTATCGGGTCGGCGCTGCGCTGCTGGGCGAATCGGGCAACGTCTACTGCGGGGTCAACGTCGAGAACGCCTCCTACGGCTTGGCCATCTGCAGCGAGCGAGCGGCCTACGTGAAGGCGATCAGCGAAGGCGAGCGCCGCTTCATCGCCATCGCTGTCGTTACCGACAACGGCGGTTCACCCTGTGGCGCGTGCCGGCAATTCATGAGTGAGTTCGGCCTGGAGACGATCGTGATCCAAGCCGATGCCAAGGGCAACTACACCCTTACCACGGTGGGCGAGCTGCTGCCGGACGCGTTCACACCCGCGACGCTGAGCGAGGCCAAAAAGCGGCGGGCGCGCAAGTGAATACAATGCCAGGACATGCCGGATCTCGTTAGCCTGCTCACGCCGGCACAGCGCGCCATCTTCGACGCAGTTCGCCAGGCAGCAACCCATCGCGGCGTATCGGCCTACCTGGTCGGCGGCGCAGTCCGCGACTGGCTCTTGGGTCTGCCAACGATTGACGACCTGGACTTCGTGATCGAAGGCGACGCCATCGCGCTCGCTGACCAGTTGCGCCAAAGCTATGGCGGCGAGGTCCATGCATACCCAAAGTTCGGCACGGCAACTTGGCAACGCGATGAGGTGACCGTGGACCTGGCCACCGCGCGCCGCGAGGAATATCCGCGCCCAGCCGCTTTGCCGGTGGTGTTCCCCAGCGACCTGCCCACCGATCTGCGCCGACGTGACTTCACCATCAACGCCATCGCCATGAAGCTGGACGATGGGGCGCTGATCGATCCGCTGGGGGGGCAGGAGGACCTGCGCCTTGGCGTGATGCGCGTGATTCACGCGCGGAGCTTTATTGACGATCCAACCCGCATGCTGCGCGGCGCACGCTACGCCGCGCGTTTCGGCTTTGCCCTGGCGCCGGAGAGCCAGGCCGCCCTGATGGCCGGCCTGCCCCACCTGCGCGCGCTGAGCGGCGAGCGCATGAAATACGACCTGGAATTGATCTTCGAGGAGCGCGCGCCTGAGGAGGCGCTGAAGCAATTGCGCGCCTGGGGATGCTTCCAGGCCATCGGCATCCCCGTGCCCGATGACGCTCAATTGTCTTGGCGCTTTGGCCGCGCGCGCGAGGCGCTCTGGGCCGGCGAGTGGCCGATTGCGTCATTGCAACTCGCGCCACGCCAGCTCCTTCACGCCATCGGCTGGGCTGCTATTACCTATCACCTCGGCCAGCTCGCGATCGCGCGCTGGATAGAGTGGATCCCCTTCGACGCCCACCTGCGCGATGCGCTGGTGGCGCTGGGCCCGCTGAGCAGCCTGGCCACCGCCGTATTTTGTGCCAAGCGCAGCCGCATCTCTCGCTTGCTGCGCGAGTTCAGCGGGCTTTCGTTGTTCCTCGCTTATCTATTCGAGACGAGCAAGCTCAAGCGCGATGCGCTGCTGTGCGAATGGAAGGACTGGCGCTGGGTGCGGCCGGTGACCACCGGTGATGACCTGCGCGCGCTCGGCCTGCCGCCGGGGCCGGCTTACGGTCGCATCCTCGACCGCTTGCGCTCCGCCTGGCTGGATGAGGAGATACACTCCTACGCCGAAGAGCAACGCTTGCTCGCAACGCTGATCGAAGCCGAGAGAGGATACGTTCATAGCGATAAGCCTCCCCCCTTGCGCGGAGACGCAGGGTGAAAGTGGGAGCACCAGCATCCCAATGGCGCTCCCTCGCGCAGCTTCAGCCACTGCGACCGCAAGCTGCTTTGCTGGGCGGCATAATGAATTCCACTTTCCATCTCGAGCGGGGAAAGTAAAGGGGCGCATGCGCTGCGCCCCATTTGTTTCTTCGCGTTCGTTTGGCGCGCCCCCGCTCACGCCAGCCGAATGCCATAGTCGCGGGCCGCGTAGTCGTAGAACTCCTTCAGCGGCGCGGCGCTATCGCCCTTCAACCCCTTGTACTCCGGCTTGATCTGGCTGAGCTGGATCATGAAGCGCACGCCGCCCAGCTCAACTGTGCCGTAGAGCGAGAAGCGTTCGGCGCGCTCTAGCAGCATGAAGTCGCTGGTGTATTCCGGGCAGGTGGCCTTCAGATGGGCGTAGGCGGCTTCGAGGTTATCCACCACAAAGCCAATATGGTGCACGCGCGATGGCAGGCCGTCGCTGAGCGGCTGTCCCGGCTCGGCCTTGAAGAAGAAGAGCGCGTTCACGCCGGTGGTGAGCACCAGCAGATGCTCGTCATCGCGCACGCACTTCATCTTTAGGCCGTCTTGGAAGAACCGCCGGCAGGCCTCGCGGTCGGTGGTGGCCAATGCGACGTGATCGAAGCCGAAGTTGGTGAAGTCCGCGTGCTGTTCGTTCAGCGGCGCGGATTCCAGCAGGAAGTCGCAGTGCCCGTAATGGTCGTGGATCTCATATAGCCACATGTCCGGGAAGATCAGCTCGCCGGTCGGCATCGTGATGCGCAAGCGCCGGCAGTGTGTCACCTCGGGCGGGAGCAGGACGTGCAGCGCCTGATGCACGACCTTCTCGCGTGGCATCGTGCCGCTGAACGTGCGGCCGTCGGTCAGGCGGAAAGAGACGTTGACGGTGGACATCGCTCCTCCTGAGCAGGTGCTAAGCCAGCGCAGCGACGAAGCCGCGCACGAGGCCGGCCGTCACCGCCGCGTTCTGAATGTGAATGAAATGCGCTGAGTTCAGCACGGTGACGTAGCGCGCGTTGCGGATCGGGTTGACGACGGTGGCCATGAGGAAGTCCTTGTGAAGGAACGGCTCGTGATCGCCGCCAATGACGATGGTCGGCGCGGTGATCTGCGCCAGCCGCTCCGGGAAGTGAATGCCGCCAGTCCAGGTGTTGAACACGCCGACAAAGCCTTCTTTGCACCAGGTGAGCGCGCCGGGCAACAGCGCATCGAGCATGTCCTGGGGCATCTCCCCATACCAGCCCAGCTTCAGGATTTGCGCGCGCCCCTGCGCTTTGCCCTCGCCGTCTGCGCCCTGGAGGAAGAGCGCGCGCGCGGCATCGTTGACCGGCACGCCAGTGGCCGGCACCGGCCCGATCAACCCCAGCGCTTTCACGTCTGTCCCCAGCTCGCTGGCCAGCCACTGTGCGATCGCGCCGCCGGTCGAATGACCGAGGAGGGTAAATCCTTTCAACCCCTCTGCGCGGATCACGGCCAGCGCGTCCTGCGTGAGGTGGTCAAACGTATAGGCACGCTCGTCCGCTGGCTTCCCGGATTGTCCACAGCCTCGCAGGTCTGGCGCGATAATGCGGTATTCATCTGCTGGGAAATACTCCAGCATGTATCTCCAGTGCTCGGCATCAGAGTTGAAACCATGTTGCCAGAACATCACCTCTGGGCCCGACCCGAACACGTGATACGCAATTTGCGTCCCGTCTGCGCCGGTTGTGAATTTAGTTTCGCTGAACACCGTCTCAACACCAACACGATGCTTTGCCTTCATCACAAACCTCCAACCTTACTCAAGTAGCGCTGGGCATCGTAGGCCAGAGGACTGAGCGGGGCATGAAAAAAGCGCCCTGCTGAGCAGAGCGCTGGGGCATCAGGTGGAGATGCCGGGAATCGAACCCGGGTCCGAAGTGTGCATGCCGCGAGTGCCTACGAGCGTAGTTGCCGTTTGGGTGAGCGTTCAGCATCCCCGGCAACAGGGTCATCCGAACGCTTGTTCGTGACTTTAACGCGCGAAACCACCTACGAACCTCAGTGGAGCGCGCGCCGGCTTTCTCACGCCGTCTCACCTCCCGCCGGCGAGGGGAGATGGACAACGCCGCGGCGCGATGCCGCGGATGCGCTCCTCAACGGCTTACGCCGCCAGAGGAACAGCATTCCAGTTGATCTGCTTCGCACTTCTGTGCGGTGCGCTTTTTAACGAGAGTCGCATCTCGGCTCGCCACTCGGACAAGACACAATCCGTCGAGGCCTGTCATCCCCGATAGGCAGGGATACATTATAGCATCGAGTTCAGGATTCATGATTTAGGGCGCATGCGCTCGGCGGGACAGGCGGGTTGGGCATTGGTTGACTCATTGACCAGACTATCTTGCCAGCGAAGGCACGGATGGACGCGGCAGGGTAGGCGAAGCCCCACCTTCGCCTACCTTTGGCTTTGTCTCCAAACAAGGATGAACCCATCTGATGAGTGAAAGGTATAATCTCTAAAGAGCGAAGTAATGCCAGGCCGCTCTCCTGTGCGTCCTGCGCCCGCCGGCGACGTTTCGCGGAGAGCGGCTCGTCTTGTACTGCTCTTGCCCTATGGAAGATAAGCTTGCCAGCATCGAACGACGGTTTCACGAGCTGACCGTTCAAATGGCTGACCCTGATCTCGCCAACGACTATGCGCGCTACGTAGAGATCGCCCGTCAGCACAGCGAGCTGGAGCCGATCGTGCAGGCTTATCGCGACTGGAAGCGCGCGCGACAAGAGTTGGCCGACAACGAAGCGCTGGCCAAAGAGGACGGCGAGCTGGCCGAGCTGGCGCGGGCCGAGATTGGTCCGCTGCGCGAGCGCATCGCCAAGCTGGAGCAAACGCTCAGGCAGATGCTGGTGCCCAAAGACCCCAACGACGAGCGCGACGTGATCATGGAGATCCGCGCCGGCGCCGGCGGCGAAGAGGCTGCGCTGTTCGCCGCCGACCTCTTTCGCATGTACACGCGCTACGCGGAGAACCATCGTTGGAAGGTGGAGCTGATCGACGCGAACGAGACCGGCATCGGCGGCTTCAAGGAGGTGATCTTCTCCGTCAAGGGCAAGGGCGCCTATTCGCGCCTCAAGTTCGAGAGCGGCGTGCACCGCGTGCAGCGCGTGCCGGCCACCGAGGCCAGCGGGCGCATCCACACCAGCACCGTCACGGTGGCAGTGTTGCCAGAGGTGGATGAGATCGAGGTCAACATCCCGCCCAGCGACCTTGAGATCGAGACCTTTCGCTCGCGCGGCGCAGGCGGCCAGAACGTGCAGAAGAACGAGAGCGCCGTCCGGATCACCCACAAGCCCACCGGCATTGTGGTCTCCGTGCAAGACGAGCGCAGCCAGACGCAGAACCGGCTGCGCGCGATGGCCATCTTGCGCGCTCGCCTCTATGAGTTGGAGCAGCGCCGGCTGGCCAACGCGCTGGCCCAACAAAAGCGCGAGCAGATCGGCAGCGGCGAGCGCAGCGAGAAGATCCGCACCTACAACTACCCGCAAAACCGCGTCACCGACCACCGCATTAACCTGGACGTGTACCGCTTGGCTGAGGTGCTCGAGGGGGAGCTGGACATCTTCATTGACGAGCTGGCTGCTCGTGAGCAAGCCCAGCGCCTGCAGGCCGCCAGCACCTGAGCGCGCTCCGTGCCCACCATTCAGCAAACCCTGCGTTCGGCCATCGCCCAGCTCGATGCTGCCGGCGTGGACGCGCCGGCGACCACCGCCCGCCTGCTGCTGGCCGAAATCCTCGGCGTCTCGAAGGAGTGGCTGGTCGTCCACGCCGCATCGCCCCTCGACCCATCGGTCGAGCAGCGCTTCCAGCACATGCTGGCGCGGGTCGTGGCGCGCGAGCCGCTGGCATACGTGCTTGGTCGGCGCGCCTTCTATGGCCTGGATGTCATCGTTGACCGGCGGGTGCTGATCCCGCGCCCGGAGACCGAGATGCTGGTTGACTTGGCGCTGGCCGCCCTGCGGATGGACGGCCGGGTGGGGCAGGGATGGTCGGTCGTGGACGTCGGCACGGGCAGCGGCGCGGTCGCGGTCGCGGTCGCCAAACATGCGCCTGCCATCAGGGTGTTGGCCACCGACATCAGCGCCGAGGCATTGGCCGTCGCGCGCCTAAACGCCCAACGGCACGGCGTGGCCGAGCGACTTGCTTTCGTCCAGGCCGATTTGCTGGCCGGCATCGGCGCGTTGCCGCCGGTGGTGGTCGCTAACCTGCCCTACGTGGCGCGCGCAGAAATAGACATCCTGCCGCCGGAGATTCAGTCCCATGAGCCGCGCGTTGCGCTGGACGGCGGCGAGGATGGTCTGGCGTTGGTGCGCCGGCTGCTGGCGCAGATCGCCGATCGGTGGGCGCGCGGCCGAGCGCCCCGCGCGGCATATCTGGAGATCGGCGCGTCGCAGGGGCAGGCGGCGCTGGCCGCTGCGCAGGCGCTGTTGCCGGCGGCGCGCTGCGCCATCCTCAAGGACTTGGCCGGCCTGGATCGCGTGCTGGCCATTCAATTCAACCCATGACGTACCAACAGCGCCTGCGCCGGGTGGCCCTGATCAAGGCGGTCGTGGCCGCTGCCTTTTTGTTGATCGTCGCCTTCACGCTTCGCCATCCGGTCAGCCTGATCGTCAGCCTGGCCGACCTGGGCCTGATCCCGTTCTTCGTCTGGCTGGCCGGGCGTCACCCGCGCGCCGCGACATACGGGCTAGTGCTGGAGACAGCCCTGGCGCTGACCCCGCGCCAGTTCGTCCAGGGCTATGTGAACGGGGTGAACTGGCCGATCTACATCGTGCTGCCGCTGATCGCCGGCTATGTGCTGCGCGAGGGGCGGGCGGCGCTGGTCAGCGCAGCGCTCGTCGCGTTGATCGCCGTGCCGGCCATGCTGCTGGCGGCGCTGGCGCTGCCGGCCGGCGCGACCCGCGCAGACGTGCTGAGCCTGGCCGCCTTCGTGATCGGGTTGATGTTGGCAACGGCGCTGGTGGCGCGCGACCTATCGCAGCGCGATTGACGACGATCACCTGTCGTCTATCTCGTCGGGACGGGGCGCGTCCTCTAGCTGTCTGGCCTTCGCCAAGGCGGCAGCGATGATCCCAGTGGGCACAGAGACGATGCCGAGGCCGATCAGCAGGACGAAGAAGGTGAAGAGCCGGCCGCCGAACGTGATCGGATAAACGTCCCCATAACCGACCGTCGTGAAGGTGGCCACCGCCCACCACAGGGCGTCGAAGACCGAGCGGAACTTGTCCGGCTGCGCTTCGTGCTCAAAGTAGTAGATGCCCAGCGCGGAGAGGTAGAGCAATACAAGCGTCGCGCTGAGGTAAACGACCAGCTCCTCTTTGGCGATGCTCAGCGCGGTGTAGAAGCGTTGTATCGCCGCGCTATAGCGGGCCAGCTTGAGCAGGCGCAGCAGGCGCAACAAGCGAAAGGCGCGGATCGCGCGCGTGTCCACGCCAAGCCCGATGTAGAACGGCAGGATGGCGAGCAGGTCAATGATCCCGAAGAAGCTGAAGACATAGCGCCGGCGCGGCTTGGCGAGGGAGATGCGCACCAGATATTCAACGGTGAAGACGGCCACGCTGAAGACATCGAAGCCATAGAGCGCCGCCTGCGCCGACGAGGGAAGATCGGGCAACGTCTCGACCGCCGAGGCAACCAGCGTAAGCACAATCAGGCCCTGGATGAACAGGTCAAGCAGCGGGACGCGTCGCTCGATGGGCCTCACC
>JAGHYX010000167.1 GCA_017743375.1 Chloroflexota bacterium | reverse complement strand
ATATCCAGGCCGCCGAAGGCGCGCGCGGCGCGCTCCAGCGCGTCCTGAATCGCCGCTTCGTCGGTCACGTCGGCCACCAGGCCGAGGTAGGCCGGCGTTTCAAATAATCCCTCAATCGCCGGGTTGATGTCCAGCCCAACCACGGCTGCCCCGCGCCGAAGCAGCGACTGCGCGCACGCCTTGCCGATGCCCGACGCTGCGCCGGTGACCAGCGCCACCTCGCCGAGGAAGACCTCAGCCGCCGATGGCTTCTTGAGCTTGGCCTGTTCCAAATCCCAGTACTCAACGCGGAAAAGGTCGGCAGCCGGCAGGGCGCGCCAGCCGCCGAGCGACTCGGCGCGCAGGATGACGTCAATCGTCTGCTTGTAGATGTCCGCAGCGATCTGGGCGTCCTTCACGCTGCGGCCGCTGGTGAGCATCCCCAACTCCGCGTCGAGGATCACGCGCGGGGCGGGGTCGAGCATGGTGAGCGGCGCATCGATCAGGCCGCGGTGCTGCTCGAAGTAGGCGCGATACTCATCGCAATAGCCGGCCACGTCGCGACCGATCAGCGGCAGGCGCTTGGTGCGGATGATGTGGTCGGGCGTGGCCGGCCCACGGCGGGCAATCTCGGCCACGTCGGGGCGACGGGCGAAGCCCAGTGATTTCTCATCACTGTGCGTGATCACGATCATCGGCGCGCCGGCAGCCAAGGACACTTCGCGGCGCAGCGCGGCCAGCGTCGTGCGCAGCGGTCCTGAGGGAGGCTCAGCCGGCGGGAAGACAACATGCCACCTCCCCTTGCGCTGGATGTATTCCTCGGCGCGCGTGACCATCTCGATCATGCGGCTATACGCCTCCTTAGCCGTCTCGCCGAACGTGAACAGCCCGTGGCTCATCAGCACGATGCAAGAGAGGCGTCGAACGTCTGGACACGCGGCCAACTGCTCGGCGCAGGCCTTGGCCAGGGCAAACCCAGGCATGACATACGGCACAATCAACGCCCGATCCCCGTAGAGGTCGGCCACCCGCTGCGCGCCGTCCGGCGTGTTGGTGATCGCCAGCAACGCATCGGCATGGGTGTGATCCACGAACTTGAAAGGCAGGATGGCATGGAGGATGGACTCGACCGAGGGCGCCGGCGCGTCGGGCGCTGTGGCAAAGCTGCGCAACAAGCGCATCATCTCGGTATCTGCCAGGTGAGGCAAGCTCGCCAGCCGCGCCGTGGGCTGTAACCGCAGCGGCGTAAATCCCCTGGCCTCGATGGTCGCCAGGTCCCAGCCGCTGCCTTTGATGTAGAGGATGTCTTCCTCCTCGCCGAAGACGTTGCGCTCGCGCGTCTTGACCGAGGTGTTGCCGCCGCCGTGGAGCACCAGCGCAGGCTCGCGGCCCAGCAGCCGTGCGCTATATACCCGCTGGGCGAGATCGCCTTGGTGTTTTGCGGCCTCTTCGTCGTCCCATAAGTTGTGCATGGCATAGGAAATGTACTCCGCTGGGTGGGTTGCTATACTCCACGGCCTATGTTTGTCACGTTTGTGCGCCGCGCTGTGCTGGTGGGGCTGATGATCTGCGGGATGGTCGGCACTGCCCGCGCAACCAGCAAGGCCGGCGAATACGTCGTGCAGCCGGGCGATACCCTGTTGGGGATCGCGCTCAAGCTCAACGTGTCAGCGTCTGCGCTTCAGGCGCTCAACGGGCTGACCGATCCGAATATGCTGCGCGTTGGCCAGGTGCTGAAGCTGCCGGCGTCGGCTGCACAAGCGACGGCTGGGACGTATGTCGTCCAGGCCGGCGATACGCTGGGTGCGATCGCCCTGCGCTTTCGCGTGCCGGTGGACGCCCTCGCGCGCGCCAATCGGCTTGCTGACCCTGACAAGCTGCGCATCGGCCAACGGTTGACCATCCCGCCCGCCGACCAGCCGCAACCGCAAGTGGTGCTCATTCCCCTGGCGGCTGATGTCCATGCCCCAAAGGCCGGCGGCGCAACAGTGAGCGGCGACGCGCATGGGGCGCTGCGCGCGCAGCTCCTGGCGCTCTATAACCAGGCGCGGGCGGCCAACGGGCTGCCGCCCCTCGCGCATTCGCCGATCCTGGAGGCCGCGGCGCAGGCGCACGCGGACGATTGCGCTGCGCGTGGCTGGTGCAGCCACACCGGCTCCGACGGCTCGCGGGCCAGCCAGCGCATCGCCCGCGCCGGCTATGCGGGCCGCTTCAGCGGCGAGAACTGGGCCTGGGCGCGCAGCGCCGAGCAGGCTTTTGACATGTGGTACACGCAAGAGATCGCAACGCAGGGCCCCCACTGGAAGAACATCCTCTCGCCCAATTACGCTGAGGTCGGCTTTGGCGTCTCTGCCTGGCGCGGCGGTTATTTCTTCATCGCCAACTTCGGCGGAAAGTGAGCTGTCACCGCCGCATCCCCTCCTGCCGCTCGATCAGGAAGGCGAGCGCCTCGCCAAAGTGCACGTCCATGGCTCGGCCGGCGGCCTCGGCGTTGCGGTAGCCGATCTCGGTGACGATCGCATCGTGCAAGATGTGCACCCGTTCGAGCTGCTGGCGATTGCGCCGGCGGTAGAGCATCTCGTGGGTCAGGTCGTTGAGTGCGCCGCGAAAGGCGCGCACCAGGTGCATGATGATCACGTTGCCCGAGGCCTCGGCGATCAGCGCGTGAAGGTCGCGGTCGAGGTCAACGTAGACATCGGCGTTGCCGATGTTGCGGCGCATGCGCTGCACGATGGCCTGCATCGCCTCAAGTTGCTCGGGCGTGCGGCGCTGCGCGGCCAGACGTGCGCTCTGGACCTCGATGGGTCGGCGGGCCTCCATCAGCTCGCGAAAGGTCAGGTGATGGACGGCGATGGCGTGGGTGAAGTAGGCGACGAGCTGGACTTCGCTGAGCGGGCGCACCACTGCGCCGCGCCCGTTGATCACCTCGAGGATGCCGCGGCCTTCGAGCTGCTTAATCGCCTCGCGGATCACCGGCCGGCTGACCTGGAAGTGCGCTGCCAGCTTGCCCTCTGCCGGCAGCACATCGCCAGGCTCGAGGCCATGGTTCAGCACATGGGCCAGGATGAGATCGGCGAGCTGGGACGAGCGCGCGGGCGCAGAAGATGGGCGACTCATCACGCGACCTGTCAGATAGGTCGCCATTGTAACTCGTTGACAAGACGGCGGAACAACGATATAGTGCGGAGGAATCATGGGTAAGTTGCTCGTCGTCGTCATTCGCGGCCTGCTCCTCGTCCTTAGCGGCGTGGAGTCCAGCCCGTTTAGGTCGGCGGCGGCGCGTACCTAGGTCAAAGGATAGCCCGGAAGCCCTCCTAAACGGAGGGCTTTTTTATTGCGGGCGGAAACGACAGAGAGGAGAGACCGTATGAAGCTGACTGGTGCGCAAGTTGTCTGGGAGACGATTATTCAACAAGGGACGACGACCGTCTTCGGCTATCCGGGTGGGGCGATCCTGCCGGTGTATGACGCGCTGGTGGACTACCGCGATCGCGTGCATCACGTCCTGGTGCGCCACGAGGAGAACGCGGCCCTGGCAGCCGACGCCTACTTCCGCGCCACCGGCAAGGTCGGCGTGTGCCTGGCGACCTCCGGCCCAGGGGCGACGAACCTGGTGACCGGCCTGGCCAACGCGATGATGGATTCCTCCGCCGTCGTCGCCATCACCGGCCAGGTGGCGTCTTATCTGGTCGGCTCGGACGCCTTCCAAGAGACCGACGTGACCGGCGTGACGCTGCCGATCACCAAGCATAACTATCTGGTGATGGACGTGAACGAACTGCCGCAGGTGCTGGCCGAGGCGTTTTACATCGCCCGCAGCGGTCGTCCAGGGCCGGTGCTGGTGGACATCTGCAAAGACGTGCAGTTTAAGACGGTGGACTACGAGCCGATCACCCAAGTTCAGATGCGCGGCTATCGCGCGATCAAGCCCCAAGGCAAGCAGGATTTGCCCGCGTTGCTGCGGCGCGCAAAGGAGTTAATTGACCACGCGCGCCGGCCGATCATCCTAGCCGGCCAGGGCATCAAGCACGGCAACGCGCACGACGAGCTGCGCGAGTTCGTGGAGAAGTCCGGCATCCCCGTTGCCACGACGCTGCTGGGCATCGGCGTGCTGAGCGAGGATCACCCGCTGAACCTGCGCATGATGGGCATGCACGGCGAAGCTTACGTCAACCAAGCCATCGCACACGCCGATTTGCTGATCGCGCTGGGGATGCGCTTCGATGACCGCGTGACCGGCAACCTGAAGACCTATGCCAAGAACGCGCGCGTGATCCACGTGGACATAGACGCCGCGGAGATCAACAAGAACGTGCCGGCCGATGTGGGCATCGTCGGCAACGTCAAGGACGTGCTGCGCGAGCTGATCCCGTTGATCGAGCCGCGCACTTACCCGAATTGGCTGGAGCAAATCGAGGAATGGCGGGCCGACACGCGCGTCCATGATGTGCTGAGCTACAAGCTGCCCGATGACTTGCTGATCGCGCCGCAGGTGATGCGCATGATCTGGGAGGAGACCCAGGGCCAATGCACAATCTGCACCGACGTCGGCCAGCACCAGATGTGGGAGACGCAGTACTTCCAACACACGCGCAAGAACCAGTTGATCACCAGCGGTGGGCTGGGCACGATGGGCTTCGCCGTGCCGGCCGCGATTGGCACCAAGTTCGGTCGCCCGAACGAGGAAGTTTGGGCCATCGCCGGAGACGGCGGCTTTCAGATGAGCATCCCTGAATTGGCGACGATCGTCCAGGAAGGGCTGGACATCAAGATCGCCATCATCAACAACAACTTCCTGGGCATGGTGCGGCAGTGGCAGGAGCTGATGCACAACCATCGCTATTCAGCGGTCGAGATGTGGACGCCGGACTTTGTCAAGCTGGCGGATGCATATGGCATCTGCGGCCTGCGCGCCACCACGCCGAACGAAGCACGCCAAGCCATCCGCCATGCGCGCGCGCACAAAGGCCCGGTCTTGATCGAGTTTGTGGTGGAGAAGGAGACCAACGTCTTCCCGATGATCCAGCCCGGCAAATCACTGAACGAGATGACCCGCCGGCCGATCCAGCCGGCTGCCCTGGGCGGCGGCATGGACTTTATGAAGGTGAAGGCGCAGTAATACG
>JAGHYX010000030.1 GCA_017743375.1 Chloroflexota bacterium | reverse complement strand
CAATACGCAATACCCTGTGTCCTCCGCCTGAGATCGGCGCGGCCGTGAACGGCAGCCATCGCATCCCTCAGCCAGTCAGCGCGCGCAAGGCCGCGGTCAATATGCTCACCCCGCGCGCGAACTCGTCAATCGCCACGTGCTCGTGTGGCGTGTGGTCGAGCGCCGAGTCCCCCGGCCCATAAGCGACGATCGGACAGCCCCACGCCGGCCCGACCACGTTGAAATCGGCCGTGCCGGTCTTGTATTTGAACTTCGGTTGCCCGCCGTGGGCGCGGATGGCGTCCACCAAGGCACGAACCAGCGGCGTGTCCTTGGGCGCGCGCCAAGCCAGCTCGGCTCCGCTGAAGTGCAATGCAACCTCCGGCCGGTCGGCGCCCCAGCGCGCAAGCTCGGCCTGCATCGCCTCCGGCCCATAATCAAGCGGCAGGCGGACGCCGATCGTCGCCTCGCACCATTCGCGCAGGCCGTCTTCGCCGGATTGGATCCTGCGCAGCGAGGGCAGGAGTTGATCAAACGCCTTCGGGCGGTCGGCGTTCCAGCGATCGGCCAACGCGCGCACGTGATTCCACAGCGCCACCACCTGCTCGGCGGCGTTCGGCGCGGGGATAGCCGTGTGGCGCGCCTCGTGTTCGGCGCGGGCGTGGATCAGCAGCCGGCCCTTGTAACCCAGCGTGATCCCGTCGCTGCCGCTTGGCTCGCCGATCACGCACATCGCTGGGCGATACTGGCCGGCGACGAAGCGCGCCCCGCGCGAGGTGGCGCATTCTTCCTCCACGGCGCCGATGACGACGATCTGCCAATCACCCGAGAGAGCCGGCGCGACCGACTCGGCGGCCAGGATGAAGGCGCAGAGCGGGCCTTTGGCGTCCACGCTGCCGCGCCCGTAGAGCTTGCCGTCCTCATAGCGCACGGGCACCTCGCCGCCCACCGTGTCCATGTGTCCCAGCAGGACGATCTGGCGCGGGCCGTGGCCGACGATGCCCACGGCGTTGCCGGCTTCGTCTATGAAGGCGCGCGCGAAGCCGCGCCGCGCCATCTCCGCGCACAGGAACTCGGCCACCGCCCGCTCCTGGCCGCTGGGGGATGGGATGCGCAGGCACGCTTCTAGAAGCTCGATCAACGCCCGCTACCTCCACAGCGCGGCCAGCCACGCCTCCAGGTCGGCTAGCGGGCGGTCGCGCTCGACCTCGTTGAACAGCTCGTGGTAGAAGCCGGCGTATTCGCGCAGCGCGCCGACCCCCGCCGGCAGGCGAGCGAAGAAGTCGTGCGCCCCGCGGTTGTCCACGTAGGTATCTTCACCAGCCAGCAATAGCAGCACGGGGATGCGCAGGTTGCCGGCCTTGGCCCGCGCCTCCGCGCCGGCCTCCACGATGAAGCGCGCCAGGCGCAGGGTGAGCCGACTGTGCTGAAGCGGATCGGCCTGCTTCCAGGCCTCCCACGCCGGGTTATGGGTGGCCGGCCCGCGCAGGCTGCTGGGCATGGTCGCCGAGGGGAACAGGTGGCTGGCCAGCCGGCCGAAGAAGACCACCAGCGGCGAGGCGTGCACGCCCAGCGCCGGCGCGGAGAGCGCCAGGCCGGCCAGCGCCTGCGGGTGGCGCACGGCGTAGCGCGCGGCGATCGCCCCGCCCATGCTGTGGCCCAGCAAGGCCGGCTTTTGGCCGTCGGCCTGAGTTGCCTGGGCGATGATCAGGCCGAGGTCATCCAGATATTGATCGTCGTGTCGAAGCGCCCCACGCGGCCCCGCCGAACGGCCGTGCCCGTAATGATCCAGCGCCCATACCTGGTAACCCTTGTTGACCAGCCGGCCGGCGACGTGCAAATAGCGCCCGCTATGCTCGAACAGGCCGTGCGCGATCACCACCGCGCCGCGCGCCTCGCCGGCCGGCTGCCAGCGGCGGACGAAGATCGGCTCACCGGTGGAGGAAGGTTGTGCGCCCTCCCAGCTCGGCGGGACGGCTTCGGCGAACGGATAGGGGGTCATGCCGAGAGCACCTTGCCGACTTTCTCCACCACGAAGTCAATCTGTTCGCGCGTGATCACCGCCGGCGGCAGGAAGCGCAGCACGTTCAGGCCGGCGGGCAGGGCCAGCACGCCCTCGGCCTGGAGCGCGCGCAGGTAGGGCGCCACCTTCGTCCGCAGCTCGACGCCGATCAGCAGGCCCAGGCCGCGCACCTCGCGGATGACCGGCGCGCCGATCGCTTCCAGGCGGGCCTTGAAGTAAGCGCCTTTCTCGGCGGCCTGGCGCGGCAGGTCCAGCCGCTGCATCTCGCGGATGCTGGCGATGCCGGCGGCGCAGGCCAGCGGGTTGCCGCCGAAGGTGCTGCCGTGGACGCCGGGCGCCAGGTTTTTGACCGTCTCGCGGATGCCCACCGCGCCCATCGGCACGCCGCCGGCGATGGCCTTGCCCATCGGCATCAGGTCGGGCACGACGCCGCTGTGCTCGATGGCGAACCAGCGGCCGGTGCGGGCGAAGCCGGTCTGCACCTCGTCCACGATGAGCAAGGCGCCGTGTTGGTCGGCGATCTGGCGCGCGGCGCGCAAGTAGTCCGGCGTCGCGGGATGGACGCCGCCTTCGCCCTGTACCGCCTCCAGTAGGATCGCAGCGGTGCGCTCGTTTACCGCGCCGGCCAGCGCCTCGACGTTGTTATAGGGCACGTGGGTGAAGCCCGGCACCAGCGGCTGAAAGGGGTCGCGGTACTTTGGCTCGAAGGTGGCGCTGAGCGCGCCGAAGGTGCGGCCGTGAAAGCCGCGCACGGCGGCCACGATGTTTGGCCGGCCGGTGCTGAGGCGGGCGAACTTGAGCGCGGCCTCGACGGCCTCGGCCCCGCTGTTGCACAGATACACCCGCTGCATGCCCTCCGGCAGCAGGGAGACCAGCAGCGCCTCGAACTCCGCGCGCGTGTCGTTGTAGAAGATCTCCGGACAGGAGATCAGGCGCAGGGCTTGTTCGGCGATCGCCTCGGCCACGGCCCTGTTGGCATGGCCGAGCGTGCTCACCCCTTGGCCGCCGACGCAGTCTATGTAGGCGCGGCCCTGGTCGTCCCACACAACGGCGTCCTTGCCGCGCACGATGGTCAGGTCGCGCTTGGGGTAAACGCCGGAGGTGAAGCGCTGCTCAATCTCCTGGGCGGTGTGGTGGGCGATGGACTCCATGAGGGGGATTGTACGAAATCGGGCAGCGGCTTGGGGTGCCTTCACGTCCGGCGTGATCTCACGCGGAGGCGCGGAGGGCGCAGAAAGAGCAATCTCGCGCAGAGGCGCGGAGGACGCAGCGAAATAGGAAGCGCAGCTTCCTCTTTGGCGCGATCAAGAGACGGCTCTCGCCCAGCGCGCCGCCTGGCTCGCCGGCTACCCACCCCCTTCTCGCGTTGCGCCGTCTGGCCACGAGGCAATGCCCACGCGGTTGCCGGCGCGGTCGGCTGTGCGCCGTCTCAGAGGATCAACATCGCGTCGCCGAACGAGTAGAAGCGATAGCGCTCACGGATGGCCAGGGCATAGCTCTCGCGCATGAAGTCTAGCCCCATGAACGCGCCGATCATCGCCAGCAGCGTGCTGCGCGGCAGGTGAAAGTTGGTGATCAGCGCATCTACTGCTCGCCAGCGGTAGCCGGGCGTGATGTAGAGCGAGGTAAAGCCTTCAAAGGGGCGCACCTGCCCGTCGTCGGCTTGGCCGGCAGCGGTCTCCAGGACGCGCGCTGAGGTAGTGCCGACGGCGATCACCCGCCCGCCGCCTGCGCGCGCGGCGTTGATCGCCTCGGCGGTCGCCGGCGAGAGCTGACACCACTCGCTGTGGATGGCATGTGCTTCCACTTCCTCCTCGGTGATCGGCTTAAACGTGTCCAGCCCAACGTGCAGCGTGACGAACGCCACGCCGACGCCCATCGCCTGGATGCGCTCGAGCAATTGGGGCGTGAAGTGCAGGCCGGCGGTTGGCGCGGCGGCTGAGCCGGCCACCCGCGCATAAACCGTCTGGTAGCGGCTCGGGTCGCGCAGGCGCTCGTGGATGTACGGCGGCAGCGGCACCTCGCCCAAGGCATCCAGATATGGCTCGACCGGTGCGCTGAAGCGCACGACGAAGGTTGCCTCGCCGGCCTGGCCGACCACCTCGGCGGAGAGGCTACCCTCCGGCAGGTCAAACACGATCTGGGTCACGTTGCGCCCGCCGACCAGTGCCTCCCACGTCTGTTCATCCAACTTGCGCAGCAACAGCAGCTCGGCCTTGCCGCCGCTGGGCTTGCGCCCGCGCAGGCGGGCGTTGATCACGCTCGTGTCGTTGGCAACCAGCAGATCGCCGGGGCGCAGGAACTCCGGCAGCTCGTAAAAGCGACGGTGGGCGTGGGTGCGCGTCGCGCGGTCGCACACCAACAGGCGCGAGGCGTCGCGCGGCTCAACCGGCTGTTGGGCGATCAACTCCGGCGGTAAGTCGTAATCCAGCTCAGAGACGTGCATGGCTGCGCTGGAGTGTAAATCAGTTGCTGGGCGGGGTGTGGGACGTGGTGCGTATTCCCGTAGTGCGTATTCCGTAGTGCGTAGGGTGTATTTCGCGCCTCGGTGAGGGCAAGCGGTGCAAAATAGCCCCTGATGGACGAGCCGCGACGCATTCACATCATCGGCGTGCCGATGGACCTAGGCCAGCAGCGGCGCGGAGTAGATATGGGGCCGAGCGTCATCCGCTACGCCGGCTTGCGCCAGGCGCTGGAGGCGCTGGGCTATCAGGTGAATGACCTGGGCGATGTGCCGGTGCCCTTGCCGGAGCACGTCCCGCCCGAATCCGCGCGCGCCCGTCACCTGGGCAGCATCGCCCGCGCCTGCCAAGCGCTGTATGACCGGGCCGCTGCGCTCGACCTGCGCAATGCGCGCATCATCTTTCTCGGCGGCGACCATTCGCTGAGCGTCGGCAGCGTCGCAGCCGTCGCTGCCGAAGAGGGTGACCTGGGCGTGCTCTGGATTGACGCGCATGGCGACTTCAACACACCCGAGACCACCCCAAGCGGCAACGTGCACGGCATGGCGCTGGCCGCGCTGATGGGGCTGGGCGCGCCGGAGCTGGTCAACGTCGGCCGACCTGGGGCCAAGCTCAGGCCGGATCACGCTGTGCTCCTGGGCGTGCGCGATCTGGACCCGCCGGAGAAGGTGGCGCTGCGTGCGCACGGCGTGCGCGCCTTCACCATGCGCGACGTGGACGAGCGCGGGATGGCCGCCGTCGCCCGCGAGGCGCTGGCTTGCCTGGCCGGCTGTCGGCGCATCCACGTCAGCCTGGATATGGACGTGCTCGACCCCGCCGAAGCGCCCGGCGTGGGCACGCCCGTCGCTGGCGGGTTGACCTACCGCGAGGCGCACCTGTTGATGGAAATCCTCCACGACAGCGGCAAAGCCCGCTCGCTGGATATCGTGGAGGTGAACCCGGTGTTGGACGAGCGCAACCGCACGGCGCAGTTGGCGGTTGCGCTGGCCGAGTCGCTGTTCGGCAAAGTCATCCTTTAGCCTTCGGTTGCCTGCGCCGGCGGCAAAACAAAAGGGACAACCCAGCAGGTTGTCCCTTTGAAGAAATACCCGGCGCTTTGCCTTGTTTACGTCCGTTGATCCTCTTCCTTGTTGCCGGAGAGGAACTCCTCCAACGAGATTGGGCCTTCTTCGGTCGCGCCCGGCTCTTCCTCACCAATGCCGAGCAGCGCCATCTCGGCCTGCTGGATCAGCGACGGCTTGCTCGGCTCGGCCTTGAGCAGCGGGACGCCCTCGTATTCCTGGACGACGTTCGGGTCGAAGCCGGTGCCGGCAGGGATGAGCTTGCCGATGATGACGTTCTCCTTCAAGCCAAGCAGCGCATCGCGCCGGCCCTCAATCGCAGCAGCAGCCAGCACGCGGATGGTGTGCTGGAAGGAAGCCGCCGAGAGGAATGACTCGGTGGCCAGCGCAGCCTTGGAGATGCCGAGCAAGACCGGCACGCCGACGGCCGGCTTCTTGCCCTCGGCCACCAACCGTTCGTTGACCCGCGCGAGCTCCAGGCGGTTGATCAGGTCGCCGGGCAGGTAGTCGCTGTCGCCGGGCGAGGTGATCTGCACGCGGTTGGTCATCTTGCGGATGATGATCTCGAAGTGCTTGTCGTTGATGTTCACGCCCTGTGAGCGGTAAACCTTCTGCACCTCGCTCAGCAGATACAACTGGCACGCCTCGCGCCCCAGCACCTTCAGGATCATGTGCGGGTTCTTCGTCCCTTCGGTGATCGGGTCGCCGGCTTGTACTTCCTGGCCTTCGCTGACCAACAGGCGCGCCGTAGGCGGCAGCTCATACTCCACCTCGTCTTTCTTCTCGTAGACCACGGTGATCGTCATGCCGTCGCGCACCACGCGCCCGCCGTGCTCGGCGCGCATCTCCTGATCGCCGCGGGAGGCGATCAGCGCCTTGTCCTTGATCTCGTCGCCGTCTTGCACCTTCACCGACCAGTTGCCGGGCACGTGATACACGTCGCGTTGTATCTGGGTGTTGGTGATCACCACGCGCCGGCGGTCGCGCTCGGAGCGATCAATGTGCACGCGGCCGGCGATGTCGGCGACGATTGCTTCAGCCTTGGGCTTCTTGCGCGCCTCCAGCAGCTCCTCCACGCGCGGCAAGCCCTGCGTGATGTCGCTGCCGGTGGCCACACCGCCGGTGTGGAAGGTGCGCAGCGTGAGCTGAGTGCCCGGCTCGCCGATTGATTGCGAGGCGATGATGCCGACGGCGGCGCCGACGGCCACCAGCTTGCCGCGACCGAGGTCTCGCCCGTAGCACATCTGGCAGATGCCGTGCTCCAGCTCACAGGTCAGCGGCGAGCGGACGTAGACCTCGGTGATGCCGGCTGCTTCGATCGCCGCGACGACCCGCTCGTCGATCATCTCGTTGCGCTTGCAGAGCACATCGCCGGTCTTCGGATGAACGACGTCGGCAGCGGCCATGCGCCCTAGGATGCGCTCGCGCATCTTCTGGCCGCCCACGTCGTCGCTTGCGCGGATCCAGATGCCGGCCTGCGTGCCGCAGTCGTGGGCGTTGATGATGACGTCCTGCGCCACGTCCACCAGGCGGCGGGTGAGATAGCCGGCGTCGGCCGTGCGCATCGCGGTATCCGCCAACCCCTTGCGCTGGCCGTGCGTGCTGATGAAGAACTCCAGGTTGTCCAGCCCCTCGCGGAAGTTGGAGCGGATCGGCAGCGCGATGATGCGGCCGGATGGGTCGGCCATCATGCCGCGCATGCCGGCGAGCTGCGTGATGGGGATAAAGCCGCCCTTCGTCGCGCCGGAGGTCGCCATCAAGCTGAGGTTGCCCACCGGGTCCATGGACTTCTTGACCGCGTTGGCGATGGCGTCCTTGGCCTCGGTCCATATCTCGATGGTCCGCGCCTCCCGCTCTTCCTCGGTGAACAAGCCGCGCCGATATTGGCGATCCACCTCTTGTACTCTGGCGTCGGCGGCGGCCAGGATCTCGGCCTTCTCAGCCGGCACCACGATGTCGCTCACGGCGATGCTGACGCCGGAGCGCGTGGCGTATTTGAAGCCGATGTCCTTGATGTCGTCCACGAAGGCCACGACCTCGGCTTGCCGGTCACCTCCGAGCACTTGGTAGGTCTGATTCACCAAGCGCTGCACTTCGCCTTTGTCGAGCACGCGGTTGACGAAGCGCATCTCGGCGGGCACGATGCGGTTGAAGAGCGCGCGGCCTACGGTGGTCTCGATCAGCCGGCGGCGCGGCTTGTTGTCCGCGTAGCGCTTGTGGTCGTCGTCGAAGTATGTGTCGGTCAACAGCTTGATCTTGGCGTGGATGTGGACCTGGCCCAGTTCGTAGGCCATCTCCACCTCGTCAATGCTGTAGAACGCGCGGCCATCCCCTTTGTGCGGTTGTGGATCCCAGAGCGTGAGGTAATACACGCCGAGCACCATATCTTTGGTCGGGCCGACGATCGGCTCGCCGTCGCTAGGCTTGAGCAGGTTATTGGTGCTCAGCATCAGCTTGCGCGCTTCCTCAACCGCCATGCCGCTCAGCGGCACATGCACGGCCATTTGGTCGCCGTCAAAGTCGGCGTTGAAAGCCTGGCACACCAGCGGGTGGAGCTGGATCGCCTTCCCCTCAACCAGCACCGGTTCAAAGGCCTGAATGCCCAGGCGGTGTAGGGTGGGGGCGCGATTGAGCAAGACTGGGCGCGTCTTGATCACCTCTTCTAGCACTTCCCATACCTCTGGCCGCTCGCGCTCGATCAGGCGCTTGGCGCCCTTCAGGTTGTTGGCGTAGTTCAGCTCCACCAGTTTCTGGATGACGAAGGGCTTGAACAGCTCCAGGGCCATCGTCTTGGGCAAGCCGCACTGATGAAGCTTCAGCGTCGGCCCGACGACGATCACCGAGCGGCCGGAGTAATCCACGCGCTTGCCCAGCAGGTTGCGGCGGAAGCGGCCCTTCTTGCCCTTGAGCATGTCGCTGAGCGACTTCAGCTCGCGCCGGCCGCGCCGGCTGAGCGCCTTGCCGCGCTGGCTGTTGTCGATCAGCGAGTCCACCGCCTCCTGGAGCATGCGCTTCTCGTTGCGCACGATCACGTCGGGCGCGCCGAGTTCGAGCAGCCGCTTCAGCCGGTTATTGCGGTTGATCACGCGCCGATACAGGTCGTTCAGGTCGGATGTGGCGAAGCGCCCGCCGTCGAGCTGGACCATCGGGCGCAGGTCGGGCGGGATAACCGGCAGGACGGTGAGGATCATCCACTCCGGCCGGTTGCCGCTCTTGCGCAGCGCCTCGACGATGCGCAGCCGCTTGATCGCCTTCTTCTTCTTGACCTTGCTGAGCGAATGGCGCACCTCGCGCCAAAGCTCCTTGGCCATCTGGTCCAGGTCCATGCGGCGCAAGATCTCGTAGAACGCCTCGGCGCCCATGTCGGCCTTAAAGACCTGGCCGAACTTCATCTTGAGGTCGCGGACGCGGCTCTCGGGCATGAACTGACAGACGGCTAGGTTCTCCAGGTCCTCTTTGTCGGCGGCGTAGCGGGCGGTGAGCTGTTGAATCTCCTCCGCCAGGCGCTCGCTGAGCTGGCGCGCTTCGTCGTCCACCTTGCCTTGCAAGATGGCGATCTCGCCCTTGATCTTGCTCGTCTCGCGCTCGCGCTCTTCGTTGATGCGGTTCTCGAGGGTGTCCAGGTGCTCCTTGACGATCCGGCTGAGCGCGGTGAGGTGGATGCGGTCAACCGTTTCGCCCTCCTGGACGACGACGGTGCTGGTGGGCTGGAGCAATTTGCTTTCGGCCAGCTCGAAGACGATCGGCGTTCGGATCGTCTTGTTGGTCTTGGCCTCGATCTCGCGCTGGACGCGGCGCGCGACCTTCATCAGCGCCTCGGTCTCCTCCTGGAGCAGGTCGTCGTATCGCTGGTTGATCTCGTCCAGCGTCTGCTGTAGCTTGACCAACTGCTTGAGCAGCCGGCCGCTGGCGCTGCTTTCCTGGGCGCGCATCTTGGATTCCAACTCGGCGATGCGCCGCTCGTGGTCCTCTTGCAAGCGGCGCAGGGCGCGCTGGCGCGCTTCCTCGTCCACGTATGTGACGACGTATTGGGCGAAGTACAAGACGCGATCCATGTTGCGCCGGCTGATGTCCAGCAGCGTGCCGAGGAAGCTGGGCACGCGCCGGGTATACCAGACGTGCGCCACCGGCGCCGCCAGGGTGATGTGTCCCATCCGCTCGCGCCGCACGCTGGCCTTGGTGACTTCCACGCCGCACTTTTCGCAGATGATGCCCTTATAGCGGGCGGATTTGTATTTGCCGCAGTAGCACTGATAGTCGCGCGTCGGGCCGAAGATCGCCTCGTCAAACAGGCCGTCTTTCTCCGGACGCAGGCGGCGGTAGTTAATCGTCTCGGGCTTGGTGACCTCTCCGTATGACCATGATCGGATTTGCTCAGGAGAGGCTAGGCTGATGCGCAGCGCTTTTAGGCTTCTGAGTCCAACTTCCATAAATTGTCGTTCACCGGTCCTTAAACGAAAGTGAGCACGGACGTCTTAACGTCCGCGCCTGATGAGAAGGGCAGGTCGGTCGTGTTGATGGTGTTTATATCGATTTTACCACTATATGATTCGCGCGCTGCTTGAGGGGTGCGCGAATCAATCGCTCGCGGACCGATCGTTGCGAGTCATTGCGAGGAGACTTGCGCTTCGCCACGGGTGCATGAGAGGCGCGAAGTATATTTGCGGGGCATGCTTGGCGACGGGACGAAGCAGAGAGCGGAGATGGCCAGCAGCGATGCACTGGCTGAGCAAGTGAACTTCATGGGCCGGCTACTGGGCGAGATGATCACGGCGCTGGAAGGGCCGGAGACGCTCGCGCTGGAGGAGCACATCCGCTTGCTGGCCAAGCGCAGCCGGGCTGGCGAGCCAGATGCTGCCGAGCAGTTACGCCAGGTGATCGCCGGGCTGAGCGTGGACGAAGCCTATGAGATGGCGATGGCGTTCACGACGTATTTTGAATTGGTGAACCTGTGCGAAGAGCATCACCGCACGGCCAAACTGCGGCACTACCGCGCCGAGCGAGCTGCTGGCCGGCGCGCCGAACCGATCCGCGAATCCATCGAAGCAGCGCTGATCGCGCTAAAGTCGCGCGGGGTGACGAGCGAAGCGCTGCAAGCCATGTTGGACAAGCTTTCTATTGAGCTGGTCTTCACCGCTCACCCCACCGAGTCCAAACGGCGCACGGTGCTGACCAAACTGCGCCGGCTCAGTGATCTGCTCAAAGGGGAAGCGGGGCAGCGCGCCGACGGCAAAGCGCTCAGTGAAGCGATCCGCCGCGAGATCGCCACGCTCTGGCTGACCGACCGTTCGCGGGCCGCGCAGCCGGCGGTGACCGACGAGGTGAAGACCGGCCTGTGGTACTTCACGGCCACCCTGTGGCAAGTCATCCCACAGCTTTACGACGACTTCCAAGCGGCGCTGGATAAGCACTACCCTGGCGTGCGCGTCCCACGGCGCTGGCTGACGTTTGGGTCATGGATCGGCGGCGACCGCGACGGCAACCCCAACGTCACCGCCCAAGTCACCGCCGAAACGCTGCGCCTGCATCGCGAGTGTGCGCTGACCAAGGCTTATGAAGCGCTGCGCGCGTTGTCGCGTGCGTTAAGCATCTCAACGAACCGCGACGCGATCACGCCAGAGTTGGCGGCGCTGGTCGCCCAGCTTGAGCGCTGGCCCGAGACGCAGGGCATCGCTCAACGCTACCTCAACGAGCCATACCGCGCCGTGATGGCTGGCTTGGCCGAGCGCGCTCAGGCCGCGATTCAACAGGCCAAGACCTATCCCCTGTATCCGCTCACCCTTAACCGACCCTCGCTCAGGCTCTCGCCGACGATCAGCCTGCCGCTGGCGCTGCCGCGCACGCTCTCGGCGCAGGAGATGAGCGCCGCGCTCGACGTGGTGAGCGAGAGCCTGCGGCGCGGGCGCGGGGCGATGCTGGCCGAAGGCGAGCTGCGCGACCTCCAGCACCAAGTGGCGACGTTTGGCGCGCATTGGGCGCGCCTGGACCTGCGACAACATTCGGCCTGGCACGAGGCAGCCGTGGCTGAAGTGTTCGCGCGCAGCGGGATCTGCCCCAACTACCCCCAGCTCGACGAAGCGCAAAAGGTCGCCTTGCTCACTGAGCAACTGGCGCGCCCAGGCGAGAGCACCCTAGATCGAATCGGGATGCCGAGCAACGACGTGCTCATCGTGACCGAACCGCTGATGGTGGCCCGCGAGGCAATCGCTCGTTACGGGCGCGAGTCGATCGGCGTCTATATCATCAGCATGACCAACGGCCTATCCGACGTGTTGGAGACTTTGCTCTTGATGAGGTGGTGCCGTGTGGCCTTGCCGATCGTCCCACTCTTCGAGACGCGCGAAGACCTGCGCCAGGCTGCGCGCGTGTTGAGCGCGATGTTCGCCCACCCGACCTATCGTGACTTCCTGCGCGACCAGGGCGACGAGCAGACGATCATGCTCGGCTATTCCGACAGCAATAAGGACTGCGGCTACATCACAGCGAACTGGGAGCTATACAAAGCACAGGCGGCGATCGCCGAGACCTGCCGTGCGCACCGCATTCGCTTTACGCTCTTTCACGGGCGCGGCGGCACGATCGCGCGCGGCGGTGGGCCGGCGGCGCGCGCGATCCTGGCTCAGCCAATTGGCCTGCTCGATGGCCGCATCCGAATCACCGAGCAGGGAGAGGTGATCTCCTCGCGCTATCAGGACCCCGAGCTGGCGCGCCGGCATCTGGAACAGGTGACCTACGGCGCGCTGTTGGCGATTTACTACGCCGAGCACCCCGATCCCATCCCCCCTGAATGGGTGGCGACGATGGAGGCGATCGCCGAGCGGGGATTTGCTGCCTATCGCGCGCTGGTGTATGAAGACCCCGACTTCCTGACCTTCTGGGCACAGGCCACGCCGATCGCCGAGATCAGCAAGATGAAGGTGGGTTCGCGGCCGGCCTATCGCAGGCAGACGCGCACCGTACATGACCTGCGGGCGATCCCTTGGGTGTTCTCCTGGATGCAAAGCCGCTTTGTGCTGCCTGGGTGGTATGGGTTGGGCAGCGCGCTCCAGGCCATGCTTGAGCGCGGCGACGCTGCCCGCGATCTGTTGCGCCAGATGTACCGCGGCTGGCCGTTCTTCCAAACCACGCTCGACAACGCCCAGCAGAGCCTGGCCAAGGCCGATCTGGGGATCGCCCGGTGCTACGCCACGCTGGTGGAGGATGACGCGATCCGCGAACGGATCTTCGCAACGATAGAGGCGGAGTTTCGGCGCACCTGCGATGCCATCCTGACGATCACCGGCCAAGCCAACTTACTGGATAACGAGCCGGTGCTCCAGAAGTCAATCCGCCTGCGCAATCCATACGTGGACCCGCTCAATTACATCCAGGTGGAGATGATCCGCCGGCTGCGCGCGTGCCAGCGCACAGGGGATAGCGCCGAGGAAGCCGCGCTCAGGCGAACGATCGAGCTGACGATCAACGGGGTGAGCGCCGGCATACGCAACACGGGCTAGGTACAATCGAAGCTGCATCAGATGAAGCACACACTGCTGAAGCGTCCCACGTTATTGTGGTTCATCCCCGGCTTGCGCGTCAAGCGCTGGTTTCTGCTGATGCTCGTCGGCGTGACCATGCTGGGGTTGGGGATTGGGTTTGTCCTGGTCGAGATCTACCGCGAAGCCCCGCTGCCGGCTATTTTCTATTATTTGACGCTCCAGTTCATCCCGCGCTGGGGGCGGGCCCTGCTGCTCGGCACGTTGGGGCTGGGTGCGTTCCTGTTGGGCCTATACCGGCTCAACCGCACGCTGGTCGAGTCGGTGCGCGGCCACGACACCCAACCGATCGTCAAGAAGCTGCTCCAGCAACACATCACCTCGCACGGGCCACGGGTCGTGGCGATCGGCGGTGGACATGGGCTGGCGGCGTTGCTGCGCGGCTTGAAGGCGCACACCAGCAACATCACCGCGATCGTCACCGTGGCCGACGATGGGGGCAGCTCCGGCCGGCTGCGCCGCGAGTTTGGCGTGCTTCCCCCCGGCGACTTTCGCATGTGCATCTCGGCGCTGGCCGACGACGAATCGCTGGTCTCGCAGCTCATGCAATACCGCTTCGCCAGCGGGGACGGGCTGAGCGGCCATTCATTCGGCAACCTGTTCATCATTGCCATGGCCGAGTTGACCGGCAGCTTTGAGCGCGCGATCCTGGAGTCCAGCCGCGTGGTGGCCAGCCAGGGGCGGATCGTGCCCAGCACATTGACCGATGTGACGCTCTGCGCGGAGTACAAGGCGCCCGCCGAGGTGATGGCCGGCGGGCCGCCCCCGCCGGCGCGCGGTGAGTCGTCCATCGGCAAGCGCGGCTGGCCGATCGAGCGGGTGTGGCTGGAACCGAGCGACCCGCTGGCCTATCCAGAAGCGGTGAAGGCAATCCTCGAAGCCGACCTGGTCGTGCTTGGGCCGGGCAGCCTGTTCACCAGCGTATTGCCCAACTTGCTTGTGCCGGGGATCACCCAGGCGCTGCGCGAGACGCGCGCGCGCTGCGTATACGTCTGCAACGTGGCCACCGAGCGCGGCGAGACCGACCACTTCACGATGAGCGACCACGTGCGGGCGTTAGAGCAGCATATCGGGCCAGGGATTGTGGATGTAGTGCTGGCCAACAATCGGATCTACGCGCAGCCGGAGGGGGTAGAGGCGGTGATGGCTGAGCCGTTCGTGGACGGCAGCAGCGTGGAGGTGGCGCAGGCTGACTTGGCCGACGATGAGCACCCCTGGCGGCACGATCCGTATAAGCTGGCGGCGGCCGTGTTGAAGTTCGCTCGCGCGGGCGAATCGGCGCGATGAGCAATCGCTACCTGGACTGGCTGAGGCAGGCGCAGGCCGACCTGCGCCATGCGCGGAATGCGCTCCAGGCCGGCGACCACGAATGGAGTTGCTTCGCTGCACAGCAGGCGGCCGAGAAAGCCATCAAGGCGCTCTTCCAGCGACGCGGGATGGATGCGTGGGGACATACGCTCACCGTGCTGCTCGGCAACTTGCCTGCTGATGTTCAGCCACCGGCTGAGCTGATAGACTATGCCCGCGCGCTGGATAAGCACTACATCCTTACGCGCTATCCAAACGGCTTCGACTCCGGCGCGCCGACCGACTTCTACACTCGCTTGGAGGCAGAACGCGCTATCGAGTATGCCGAAGCCATCCTCACCTTCTGTCGTGATCAAATCGGTTGACCGCGCGCAGGTCGAGCGGGCCGTCGCAAATTACGTCGCTGCCTTGCGAGAGAAGCATCCGGAGATCGAGCGCGCGATCTGGTTTGGCTCATGGGTCACCGGGCAGCCACGGCCAGGCAGCGACGTAGATCTGTGCTTGATCGTCGGCGCGTCGGACAAGCCGGCGCACGAGCGGGCGGCTGCGCTGTTGCCGGTCGGCTTTCCGGTTGGGATCGACCTGTTCGTATACACGCGCGCGGAGTGGGCGCGCCTGCGAGAAGAACATCCAAGCTGGTATGCGGCCATCACGGCGGGACGAGACGTGTGAGCGCTTGGGACGATCCGAGCAGCCGTGCGCGAGAGGTGAGCAGCGCGGCGCAGGCACGCGCTACGCTGCCGGCTCGGCCAGCGCAGCGGCCAGGGCGTCCAGGCGGGCCTGGTAGTCAGGCAGGGCGAAGTCGGTGATCGTCATCAGCAGGGCGTCTTCGCGGTTGTCCTGGTAGTAGGCTTTGCGCCGGCCTACCTCTCGAAAGCCATACTTCTGGTAGAGGCGCTGGGCGGGCAAGTTGCTGACGCGCACCTCCAGCGTCACGGTCTGCGCTTGGCGGCGCTGCGCCTCGCGCAGCAATGCCAGGAGGATGCGCTGGCCGATGCCGCGCCCTCGCCAATCGGGATGCGTTGCGATGGTGGCGATGTGCGCTTCGCCCACCTGTACCCACATGCCGGCAAAGCCGACGACCAACGGCGGACCATTGGGCGCGGGCGTCAAGAGGCCCAGCCGGGCAGCCAGCTTGCGCCAGGGCGAAGGTGGGGATGCGGCGTCTGTAATAGGCAGATGCGCCACGATGAAGTAAGCGTTGGGGTTCTCCGTTAACTCATATCGGTAGGCGCGCTCCGGCCAGGGCCTGGGGAAGGAAGCGCGCTCGATGGCCATGACCGCCGGGATGTCATCCAGCGTCATCGGGGCGATGCGGACACGAGCAGACAGGCGAGCCTTGCTCACGCGCTCGGTTGGGCTGCTCATCGTGCGCACTTACTTATAGGTAAACCGCCGTCAGGGTCATCGGAGTATCTACCTCGTTGTGTTGCCAACGAGCAAAGCCTAATTCTGCCAGAAACCCCGCGCGGCGCATGTTGTATGCAGCCGGCGCGATCGTGACGCGCTGCGCACACGCGGCGATGAACTCTGCGGATAGATCGCCGCACACGTAGAGCGGCGGCGCGAGGCCCTGGATCAGCTCATCCCATCGCCAGGTGTGCCACTCGCCGGCCACGCCCCAGGCATCCCCATGCCATTCGTAGGGGCATGTGGCCACCCGGTTGCGGCCGATCTCCAGCACCGCTAGCATCGGCATAGGCTGTGGGGGCTGGGCGTGGGCGAGCACGTCGAAGGCGGTGACGCTGACCATCGGCAGGCCACGTGCCACGGCGATCCCCTTGCCAATCGCCAGGCCACAGCGCACGCCGGTGAATGACCCTGGCCCGATTGCGACGGCTACGCAGCCCAGGTCCTGAGGCGCGATGCGGCAGGCTTGCATAAGGTCGCGCACGCGCGCAGCAACGGTCGCGGTCTCGTGGCGCTGTGCCTCCCAGGTCATCTCTGCCCGCAGGGTGGTCTGGTCGCGCAGCGCAATGCTGGCGCGGCGGGTGCACGTGTCCAGCGCGAGCAATACATCGCCCATGTTCACACTCCGAAGGCCAGCTTGCGAAACTTGAGCAGCACCTGCCAGGTATGTGTGTCCTGCGTCGCGATCTTGAGCTGACGATGGGTCTCGTCGGTGATCGCAAAGCGGACGTAGATCGCGTCGGGCGGGATGAGGTCGGCGATGCGCTCTGGCCATTCGATGATGGCGATGCCATCCTCGTCGGATAGGGCGTCTTCCAGGCCGAGGGTGAGCAGATCGGCGTCGCTTTCAACGCGATAAAGGTCAATGTGATAGAGCACGGCGTTGTCCTGTGAACGGTGATGCGCCTGGATAAAGGTGAACGTCGGGCTGCGGAGGATTTGATCGGCGCCCCAGCCTATGCCGATGCCGCGCGCGAAGCTGGTCTTGCCGGCCCCCAGAGGCCCTTGGAGGGCGACGATGGCGTGGCGCGGCAGGACTGTCCCCAGGCGCATGCCCAAGCGCTGAGTCTGCGCTTCGCTGTGGCTGGTGCACTCGATGGCGAGCGGTTCGAGGATGGACATGGTGGGCAGTGCGCCGAATTTGTGCACCGTGATTATAGGCAGTCGCGCCGGTGGAGGAAGGTGGTTCACGGTTAGGGGCAGGATCCTGGGTGGGCGACGGCATTGCCATCGCCCACCCTCCGTGAATCAACTTTTGCCGGTTATCAACCCGCAAGCAGCGGCCCCTTTTGGTGAATGCACCTATGTTTGGTGAATGCACCTATGGAGGAGGTGCATTCGCGGTGGAGGGCAGGGCTGATCTCACGCGGAGACACGGAGAACGCGAAATTAGAAGGCACAGCATCCTTTGGCCGCTGCCTAGAAGGCGCGCTATGTTGCCCCCATAGTGAACGCACCCGATGAAAGGCCTGAGCGAAGGCATATGCTATACTCCCCGCGCTGCTGGTCGGCCAGAGGCGTTTATCAAGCGCCTCTATTTTAGTTCTTATGTCGGGCCGGCAAGATGTAGGCCCACGATGGTGCGAGGGCTTCGTGGCTGCCAAACGAGGCCAGCGCATCATTATGTAAACTCTCTTAAGAGAAGGCAGGTTAAGCATCATGGTTGAACAACAGTATCTGACTCCTGAAGGCTTGAAAAAGCTGGAAGAAGAATTGGAGTACCTAAAGACGGTACGACGAGCCGAAGTCGCCGAGCGCTTGCATAATGCAATGGCCGAGGGCGAGGTCGAGGAGAACCCGGAGTATGAGGACGCCAAGAACGAGCAAGCGTTCGTCGAGGGGCGCATCCTAGAATTGGAGGCGATCTTGGCCAACGCAGTGGTGATCGAGAACAAAGGCCCGGCCAACGAGGTGCGTCTGGGCAGCCGCGTGACCATCGTTGATATGGAAACGGGCGATAAGGAGCAGTATTTGATCGTCGGCTCCGCGGAAGCTGATCCACAGAATGGCCGGATCAGCCATGAATCCCCGGTTGGGCGCGCGCTGCTCGGCCACAAGGTCAACGACGTCGTCACCGTGCAGGCCCCCCAGGGTGTGATGAAGTTCAAGATCACCCACATCTCGAACAAATGAGACAGCCGGCGCGGTCGGCTGCGCATGGGCAGGTATTACCTCGTAGGGCACCCCGGCACCGGCAAGACGGCGCGCCTGGTGCAACAGTTTGCCGCCTTGCTCGACGCGGGTGTGCGCCCCGACCGCATCCTGGTGCTCGTGCCCCAAGAGTCCGGCGCGCGGCGCTTTCAGCTCGCGCTGGGCGCGACCAAACGCCGGCTCCTCCCCCACATCGAGACCTTCTCCGGCCTGATCCAGCGCCACGTGGCGCTCTTCTTCCCCCGCATCGCGCCTCGCGCCGGCTTCCCCGCGTCGGCGCGTGAGCCGATCTGGGTGAACGTCGAGTTGGCCCAGTACCTCCTCGACCAGCTCATCGCGCCCTACCTCGACCAATTCAGCGATTTGCGCATGACGCGCGCGCGGCTGCTGGTGCAAATCCTCGACAACATGAACCGCGCCGCGCTCACCGGCTTTCCACTGGAGGCGCTGGCCGAGCGGCTGAGCGCGGCCTGGCGCGGTGAGGCCAGCCGCCGGCGCGCCTACCAAGCCGCCCAAGCGGTTGCGCTGGACTTCCGCCGATTCTGTTTGGCCCATGGCCTGGTGGACTTCTCGCTCGGCGTCGAGCTGTTCCGCGCCCACCTGCTCTCGGCAGACTTCTACCGCGAGTATGTCGCCGCGCACTACCGGCACGTCCTGGCCGACAACATCGAGGAAGGCGCGCCGGTGATCCATGACTTCCTCGGCCTGCTGCTGGAGACGGCGGAGGACGCCTGGTTGGTGGAAGATGACCCAGGCGGATACCGATTGAACTTGGGCGCTGAGCCGGAATCGGCTCGCGCACTGCGCGCGGCCTGCGACCAAGTGGAGCACGTCCCAGATGCACGCCTGGCGGACGGCGCGCCGCCCTCGCCTGCCCACTTCGCCCGCGCGCTGATGGAGGCGATCATCGAGCGTCGGCGGCCGGCCTGCCTCCCTCACCCGCAGACGGCGGAATTCGCCTGCCCGCGCTACTGGGTGAACATGGTCCAGGCGGTGGCCGAGCGCATCGCCGCCCTGGTGGCGCAGGGCACGCCGGCCAGCGCGATCGCGGTCGTCGCGCCGATGGTGGAGGACATACTACAATTTGAGCTGGCCGAGCGGCTGGGCGCGCACCAGATCGGCCTCCATACGCTGCGGCCTTCGCGCCCGCTGATCGATCAACCGCTCGTGCGCGCCCTGCTCACCCTCGCTCGCCTGGCGCGCGCGGATTTGGACGGCCGGGTCACGCCCCAAGACATGGCGCGCGCGCTGGCGGGCGTGATCGCCGGCCTGGACGTGCTGCGCGCCCAGCGCCTGGTCGAAGCCGGCCAGCGCGAAGGCGCGGGCATGCCGATTGACCCTTCCCTCCAAGCCCGCTACGCTGCGCTGCGCGCCTGGCTGGCCGAGGCTGCCCAGGCTGCGCTGCCGCTGGACGTATTCTGGGAGCGGCTGGGCGCCGAGGTGCTCAGCCAGCCCGGCTTCGTCTTGGCCGCGGACGCCGAGGCAGCCGCGGTCTGCGCCAAGCTCGTGGCGTCGGCGCGCGCCTTCCGCCGCGCCTTCCAGCTCGCCGGCCTCCGCGCGCCGGGGGCGCACGAAGACGCGCTGGACCTGGCCTACGTCGAGGCGCTGACCCAGCGCCTGCTGGCCGCCGAGTATGCGCCTGAGCGGCTGCCGGAGGTGCCCGCCGGCCACGTGCTGCTGGCGCCGGCCCACACCTATCTGACCGGCGGTTATCGCTCGCGCTACCAATTTTGGCTGGACATCCGCAGCCCAAGCTGGCACCAGCGCTTTCATCAGCCGCTCACCCATCCGTATGTCCTCTCGCGGGCCGGCTGGACGGGCGATGGCTGGACCGACGCCGACGAACAGCGCGCCAGCCGCGATCTGCTTGCGCGGGTCGTCGGCGGCCTGGCTTTCCGCTGTGATGCGCGCATCTACCTTTTCGCCAGCGCCCTGAATGCTTCGGGCGAGGAGGACGATAGCATGCTGGCCGGCGCGCTCGAGCGAATGGGGGTTGGCGGGGCGAACGCGAACGCCGCGCGGGTGGGCGAGCGATGAGGTTAAGAGCGCAGCAGCATGAGATCGTCGCCGGCTATCGCGGCGGGAAGCTGGCGATCGCCGCCGTGCCCGGCAGCGGCAAGACCCAAACCCTGGCAGCGCTGGCCGCTCACCTGTTGACCCAAGGGTTGGTCGGGCCGGAATCCGAAGTGTTGGTGGTGACCTTCACCAACTCGGCCGTGGAGAACGTGCGGGCGCGGATTCGGGCGATGCTCCGCGCCGCCGGCTCGGACGCGACCGGCTTCCGCGTGCTCACCTTGCACAGCCTGGCCAACGCCATCGTCCGCGAGCGCCCAGACCTGGCCGGCGTGGCCTACGACTATCGCGTGGACGACGAGCTGAGCAGCGAGCAAACGTTGCTCGACGCGACCGAGTGGGTGATTCAGCGTGAGGGCGCGCGATGGCGGGCAATGATCGCGGAGAGCCTCACCGCGCAACAGCGCGCGGAGGCGGAGGCGCGGTGGCGCGAGGACACCACCCGCCTGGGCACGGAGGTCGTCCGGGTGGCAAAAAACCTCCGCCTGACGCCCGAAGCGGTCTGCGACTATTGCGCGGGCGCGCAGATCAACGCCTCGCCCTTCTTGCAGCTCGGCGCGGCGATCTACGCGCGCTACGACAGCGCCATGCGGGCCACCGGCCGGCTGGACTTCGATGATTTGCTCTGGGCGGCGGTGCGCGCGCTGAACAACGACGAGGACTTCCGTCGCCGGCTCGGCCAGCGCTGGCCCTTCATCCTGGAAGACGAGGCGCAGGACAGCACGCCGCTCCAGGAGCTGATGCTGGAGCTGCTCTCGCGCGACCACGGCAACTGGGTGCGGGTCGGCGACCCCAACCAGGCCATCATGACCACGTTCACCGCGTCGGACGTGCGCTTATTTCGCCGCTTCATGCAGCGCCCCGAGGTGACGGTGATGCCGCTCTCGGTCAGCGGGCGCAGCGCGCCGCCGATCATCCGGCTCGCCAACGCCCTGGTGCGGTGGGCCAGGCGGGAGCACCCCGAACCCTGGGTGCGCGGACACGCGCTGAGTGACGACGTGTTGATCCACCCCACCTCGCCTGACGACCCCCAGCAGAACCCCGCCGAAGGGGACATCCGCGTGCGAGGCTTCCAGGACGAGGCGGACGAGATCGAGGCAGTGGCCAAGGGAGCAGTGGACTACGTCCTCCGCCATCCCGACCGCACCTGCGCCATCCTCACGCCGACCAACGCCCTCGGCCAGCGCGTCGCCCAGGCGCTGCAGAAGCTCCAGGCGCGTTACCCAGACAAGGCGCTCTACCAGGATCAACTGCGCAACCCTCCGTCGGTGCGCAAGGTCGCGCGCGCCCTGGCCCACGCGCTGCGCTTTTGTAGCCAGCCGACCCACCTGGGCAGCCTGGCCGACGTGCGCGCTGCGCTGCTCGAGGATGCGCAGAACGACCGGCGCTTCCGAACCTTGCTGCGCAGCGCCCAGCCCGAAGCCCTGCTCTTTCCCGCGCCGGATGGCCAGCCGGCCCTGCCACCGAACCTGTCGCCGGATGCCGAGGAGTGGGCCGCCCTCCGCGCGTGGGCCAACCACGCTGCCGAGTGGCTGCGGGCCAGCCTCCTGCCGGTTGACCAGCTCGTGCTGGCCATCGCCCAGCAGCTCTTCAGCGCCGACGCGGAGCTGGCCATCGCGCACAGCCTGGCCGCCAGCCTGCGCCGCTACATGTTGACCCATCCCCAGGCCCAGCTCGCCGACGCCGCCCGCGAGCTGAGCGCGATCGCCGAGAATCGCCGGCGCTATCCGAGCAACTTCCTGGCCGATGCCGGCTTTCAGCCCGCGCCCGGCCAAGTCACAGTGACCACCATGCATAAGGCGAAAGGGCTGGAATGGGACCGCGTGTATCTGATCAGCGTGGACGAGGTGGAGTTCCCGCACAGCGCCGACGGGGGCTTTCGCGGACAGCTTTGGTACCTGGATGGGCGCGACCCCGCGCTGGAAGCGCGCACGCAACTGGAGGCGCTGGCCGGCCAGCGCGACGCAGGCGGGGATTTGATCAAAGAGGCGCGCCTGGAATACATCGCCGAGCGGCTGCGGCTGCTCTACGTCGGCATCACCCGCGCGCGGCGCGACCTGCGGATCAGCTTCAGCCGGCAGCGCAGAGGGCAACCCGTCAACCTCGCGCTGGCCGTGCGCATGCTGAATCTGACCTAAGCGTGGCTGGGCGACACGGCCTTGCATACACCATGCAGTCAGCCAAGCCCGACTTGACAAGTTTTAATCGCTCGTTAGAGTAGCTGCCTAATCAACTCTTAACGTTCATTGAAGGAGGCCATGATGTCCCTACGCGCTCTGAAGTCGTTCATCCTGGTCGCAGCGTCCGCTGTTGCCAGCGTTATCTTCGCCAATCATGCTCATGCAGGCACGATCACCGTGACATTAGGGTTCGACCGTTTCGATGCCAGCGCAACGACCGGTTGCTCGCTGCGCGAGGCGATTCAGACGGCGAACACCAACGCAGCGTTCGCTGGATGTCAGGTGGCCGGCACACCGGGGAATGATGTGATCATCTTCGATACTGGCCTGACGACCGTGACGATCAGTCGGACGGTCACCGACAATAACAACAACGACAACAACGACGGCGACCTCGATGTGTACGTCGGCAGCGTGAGCGGCACGCTGACGATCCAGGGGCCGATCACGATTGAAGTGGACAATAGTGTGCTCCTCGATCGCGCCTTTGACGTGCATGTGGATAGCTCCGCGAGCGGCGCGTTCACGCTGACGCAGGTCGTCGTGCGTGGGGGGCGGCTGACTT
>JAGHYX010000166.1 GCA_017743375.1 Chloroflexota bacterium | reverse complement strand
CAGGTGGCTGTGCTGGCCGCCAGCGACGGCGCAGCGACCACAACCAGCCCGGCGGCGGCGATGGCGATCCCCAGCCATTCGTTGCGCGTGGTCTGTCGGCTAAGCCAGAAACTGGACAGGATAGCAACCAGAAACGGCATGGTGGCGAGGAACAAACTATATAGCCCAACGGATACCTCGCGAAGCGCCAGCCAGGCCGCGCCCAGGAACAGGGTGCTGTTGGTCAGGCCGACGATGGCGAGCTGTGGCCACTGTCTGCCGCGTAGCACCGCCGTGTTGCGACGGATGCCGTAGCTCCAGGCCAGCATCAATGCGCCGGCGATGGCAAAGCGAATGCTCAGCACGGTCAGCGGCGGCTGTGCCTGAAAGCCATACTTGGCCGCCGTCGAAGCCGAAGCCTACAGAAAGACGAACAGGAGACCGAGGATCGTGTCCAAGATGAGTTGATGCCTGCTACTGACGAGCGGACGAAGCGCCTGCCAGGGATGAACCAGCGCCTCGCTTCGACAACTGCAGGTAAAAACGGTTGGTGTAAGGCAATGGATGCTCAGACAAGTGCAGCCGGTTGAAAATGGCGCGGCTGCGCGCGTATGCCCACAGGCCGACCAGTTTCGCCAGCGCGCCGCCCGCCGTTCGGGCAAGCGCTGCCGCGCGCGCTGCGGCGGCAAAGTGCGCCGCCTCGCGCCGGTAATCTCCGGCGAACAACAGCCGCCAGCTCGAAGCCCCGCTGCTCGCGATTAGCGCTTGCAGATCTGCCTGTTCCGGCAGCCCATACCGCACGTGCTCGCTAAGGTAGCGATGCGGCGCGCCATGCAGGGTGGTGTAGAGCTGATTGAGCCGGGCTTCCGATTCCGCATGTCCGGGACTGCCAAAAGGCGCGGCCAGGATGACCGATTTTGCGCACACCCGCAGACATTCGCGGACGAAATCCAGCCGGCGATGGCGCGGCAGGTGTTCCAGGGTGTCAATCGCTGTCACCACGTCAAATGCTCCCTCGACAAAAGGCAGGTGTTCCCCATCGTAGGACACGTCGCCGCTCCCGTCCACATTGACGCTGATCACCCGGCACGAAACGAAGCGCGCCAGCAGGCCCGACCTCCCCCCGACATCCAACACGCGCGCATCGGCCCGGCCATCAGCCATAATCAGCCGCGCCACCACATGGTGGCGTTCGTACAAGTCGTAGGACAGCAACCGGTTCGCCCGCGTCATTTCGACCCTGCCTGAACCAGTTCGACCAGAAGCTCGCGAAAGCGCGGCGCAACGATGCCCCAGTCGTACTGTCGGCGCGCTTTCGCCTGGCCGGCCTGCCCCAGCGCGCTCCGCAACTCGGCCGAGCTGCCCAATCTCACTACAGCCTGCGCCAGGTCGGCGACATCGCCATAGCTGACCAGCAAGCCGTTTTCACCATCGGCGATCACGCTGGGCGAAGCGCCCGCCCGCGAGGCAACAACCGGCTTCCCGGCTGCCCAGCTCTCCACGATCACGATACCGAACGACTCACGATCGGACAGATGCACCACCATGTCGGCTGCCGAAAAGATGGCTGGCTTGTCCTCTTCGGCGAAGTCGGTGATCCATGTGACGCGGTCGGGATGGGGCAGGCTGCGGATGCAGCGCTGCAGCGCCGCAACTTCTGGGGTGTCGTTTCCTGCGCCGGCCAACAGCAGGCGCGCCTTGGGCAGCTGGCGCCAAATCACCGGCATCGCCTCCAGCATGAGATCGAGGCGTTTGTAGGCCGTCATGCGTCCGATCATGCCGATCACCACATCGTCATCGCCCCAGCCCTGCCGACGGCGGAAGTCTCGTCCGGCCTGAGGCGCGTCCAGCGTCGCTGCGTCTACCCCGCCGCCGATGACGTGAATGCGCGCGCCGGGACACCGCGGACGGAGGAACTCAGCTTCGTAACTGCTCAGCGCCACATAGGCCTGCGCGCGACCGATGGCGCGGTACATGCGCGGCAGATCGTAGCTCCAGTGATCGGTTGGGTGCACTGTGCCGATCAGCGCCACCGGCCGTCGGCTGTGCTGGCCGGCAGCCAGCGCGTCATACATGTGAATCATGGGAAAGGACGCCGCGACGATCACATCTGCCGGCTGCCTTGCGATGGCCCTGCGCAATCCCGGCACCAGCGGGCCGAAATACAGGCCGCGCAGCCAGTCCTGTCCGGGCAGGCGCAACTTGTAAGCCACACGCGCGGCGTTCAAGCGCCACCAGGTCAGCCGATTAAACACCGCAAAGCGGCGCACGCAAACGCCGTTCAGCATCTCTGCCCCGGCTGGCAGGCGAGGCTGGTGTGGATCAATGAACAACTCGCAGCGCTGCGCGACTGTGGTGAACACCGTCACGTCGTCGCCGGCATGCGCGACAAATCGCTCGGCCAGCGATTGCGCCAGCCACTGCACCCCCCCTTTGGAAGGGTGATAAGCATGGGTCACGAACAAAACTCGCATTTGCCCTGCGCGTTACGTGCGCTGTTTTGTCAATGGGTGCACTTTTGCTACCGAGCGGTAGATGTCCTGATGAGCTTGCTGAAACTGCGTCACCCGGCCTTCGACCGCCGCCCGCAGCGCGCCGGGCGAAAAGGATCGGCCTTGCAGGTCGGCAATGGCGGCCAGGATGCAATCGGCCTCCACGCGATCAACCACCACGCCCAGCCCGGCCTGTTCCACCCATCTCGCCATCGGGATGGCACGGCTGACCAGCACCGGTTTGCCTGCTGCCAGCGACTCGAGCAGCGAGTGAGGGTATGCCTTCACCACGTCGCTGCGGTCAGCCAGCACCACTGCGGCGCTGGCCTCTGCCAGTAGCATGTTCACATCCACCCGTTCATTCAGCACGCGCACTCGTCCACCCAGGCCGCGCGCCTGCACGCGCTCCATCATCTCCTCGTAGAGGATACCGCGCCACAGGAAGACCAGATGCAGATCGGTGCGACGCTGCGCAGCTTCCAGCAGCGCGTCCACGCCTTTGCTGGTGAACTGCCCCGTCGTCCAGGGCGCAGAGCCGGCCAGCAGCGTGAGCCGCGCGCCAGGGGGCAGCGGGGTGTGGGAGAACCGGCTGGCATCAATGGCCGGCGGGATAAACTGAGCCTGTTCGATCCCCCATCCGCGCAGCCGCTGCTCATCTTCCAGGCTGGACACCAGGATTCTGTGCGCCAGCCTGGCCAGCCGACAGGCCATCTCGCGGTGGTCCGCGTGGATGCCACCGACCACTGTGTAAACCACCGGCCGGCGCAGCAGGCGCAACACTGCAAAAGGGAACGGGTCGGGATTGAAGACGTGGTGCAGGCGCGCCGATCTTTCTCTGCGCCACAGCGCAGGCAGTTGCGTCAGCCCCCAAGTCAGGCGCGGGATGCGCGTGCCCGGCACGCGCGCCGGATAAAGATGGAATAACTCGCCTGGGGCGACCTGCTGTAGAAGCCGTATGTCCTGAGTGACGGCTTCACATTCGGTCATTGGCGAGCGCGGGATCGTCACATGGTAGAGGATGCGCGCCTCAGACAATCCGCCCTCCCGTCACCCGGCCATTTTGCCCACCGAACCGTCCCCGCCAGCCGTCCAGGCAGCCCAGGCCGATCGCGCGCGCCTGGCTCAGGTTGCCCCGCTGGATGGCGGTCGCGCCGGCGTAGACGCCGTAGAGGGTCCAGCGCATAAACGAGGCCAGCCAGCGCCGGCCGTGGAACTTGCGCGCATACAGGAAACGGTTGCGCACGACATAGTAGGAGTGGAGATCGCGACGAATGGCCGCCGAACGATCAACCGCGTGATGAACGATCGCCGAGCCGTTTACCACGCAGTGCCAGCCGGCTGCCCTGGCCCTGGCGCACAGGTCGGCCAGTTCGCCGCCGAAGAAGTAGGCTTCGTCCAGCAGGCCGACTTCGCACAGGACTTGGCTGCGGATCAGCGCGCAGGTGCCCGGCACATAGTCCGTCGGCCGCAGTGCTCCTGGCGATAGCGGATCGAGGATGTGTGAAGCCAGATGTCGGCCAATGTCGCGCCCGCCGGCCGCCAGCAATCGCCCTGGCGCTGCGGCGTCCATCAACACCGGCCCAACAATGCCGACCCGCTCGTGGCTTTCAAGCGTCGCCTGAAGGTGTTGGATGGCGTCGCCTTCGGCCTGTGCGTCGTTGTTGAACAGCAGCACCGACCGGCAGCCGGCCTCCAGCGCGCGGGTCAGAGCCAGGTTGTTGCCACCGGCGAAGCCGCGGTTCGTCGGGCTGTAGATCACTTCCACTTCGGCCAGCGCTGCGCTCAGCGCCTCGACCTCGTCGGGCCGGGAGCCGTTGTCTACCACCCAGATGCGCTTGTCGGCGATCGGCCAGCGCTGCGCCAGGCGCACGCAGGCAATCGTGTCGCTCGACTGATTCCAGTTCAGGATCACGATGCCCAGCGTCATGGCGCAGCAGACCCTTGCTCGGCGGCGCGGCAGCGGTAATAGCTGGAGCCGCGATCACAGCGGCGCGGGTTGGCCGGCAGTTCGCCCAGCGTCTCTTCGAGAATCTCCCACCCGGCTTCGCGCAACCAGCGGCCCAGCCCGGCGTGCGTAAAGCGGCTGCCATGTTGCCAGCCGGGCGCCGGCGACACAAAATAATCCCCGTCGTCGCTTTCCAGCGTCACCACGCTCTGCACGACCAGGTAGCCCCGGCTAAGCGGCCGTAGGGCGCGCAGAAAGTCGGCCGGCTGCCGCAAGTGGTACAACCCGCCGGCGCAGAGGATCAAATCATAGGCCGGGGCGGAGCGAACGAATGCCCACACATCCGCTACTTCAAAGCGCAGGCCGGGCAGGCCGAGCAGTTCAGCGGCAGTCCGCGCCCGGTGAATCTCCTGGGCGTCCAGATCCACGCCGGTGATGTCCAGGCCGGAGCGCAGCGACGCCAGCAAACAGGCGTAGTAGCCATCGGCGCAGAATAAATCCAGGCAGGCAATCCGCGGCGTCGCCGCCAGCTCAGCCAGGCACTGTCGCAGGTAAGCCTCGATCACCCGTTCCTTGGCGCGTTGGTTGGCGAGGTGAGCCGGCGGCGCCGGCCTGAGGAATTGACGTAATGAGAATCGCTCGCCTTTCTCGACGTAGCCTGCATCCAGCCGCCGGCGCAAGGGATTGAGCAAAGCGGCCAGTTGATCGGCGCGGCGCGGCGGGAAGTGCGTTTGCAGTCCCAGCCGGCTGAAGTCGTGATACCATGG
>JAGHYX010000029.1 GCA_017743375.1 Chloroflexota bacterium | reverse complement strand
GTCATTTCGTCGCTGCCTGCGGCGAGGCCGGCAGCGCCTCGACGCGGCGCAGGTCCGACCAGCGCAGGCCCTCGCGCAGCATGAGCACCAAACCGAGCGCGGTGACCGGCAACCAGAGGGTGACGTGGAGCACCAACACGTAAGCCGCCGAGAGCGATTCCGCCACGCCCAGCGCCCGCATCCCCAGGATGCCGCCGGCGTCGAAGGTGCCCACCGCGCCCGGCGCGCCGGGGATGACGGTGAAAAGGTTCGACAGGCCGTTCACCAGCATCAGCCCGTTGAACGGAAGAAAGAGGTCAAACGCCAGCGCCACGCAGGCATATTTCAGCGTCTCCAACAGCCAAATGACCAGCGTGGCGAAGATGGCTTTGGCCAAGCCAGCGCGGCTGCGCAAGCCCCCCGCGCCCTGGACGAAGCGCTCCACGACGCCGAGCAACGGGTCGCGCAGGCGCGGAGGCAGCCAGCGTCCCAGCGTGCGATGCGCCAACCGATTTACCTGCCCAGGGACAAAGGCCAGCCAGAGGAAAGCGCCGCTGGTTGCGGCGAACACGCCACCGGCCAGCAGCAGGGCCTGGCCGGCGCGTGGGTCAGCCTGCAGGAGCGGGGTGGCCGATAGCCCGATCAGCACAAACCCCAGCATGGTCAGGCCGTCCATCACCCGCTCGATCAGCACGGTAGCCAGGCTGGAGGGGATCGGCACGCCCTCGTTGCGGCGCAGCAGGTATGCGCGCAGCAGCTCGCCGATGCGGGCGGGGTAGATGTTGTTGCCCATATACCCGATCACCACGAGTGGGAAGATGCGCCGAGCGGGGATGGGCTTCAACGGCGACAGCAAGACCGACCAGCGCCAGGCCCGCACGCCGACCGTCACAAAGTAAACGCTCACGCCGGGGACGAGCCAGGCTGGGTTCGCTTGCTGGAGGTCGCGCAGGAACTCTTGAAAGTCAATACCTCGCAGGGCGATGTAGAGGAAGACTAGGCTGACAAAGGTACCGAGCCAGATCAGCCGGCGGCGCATGGAGACTAGGGGTTGGCCGCTAGCGCCTGCTTGGCGCGCGCAGCGCGCGGCCAGTCCGCCGCGTAGAAAGCCAAATACTCCGGCACGCGCGACGTCCAGTAGCCGTCCTCGTGACCACCCGACCCAATATCAACCGTATAGGGCACGCCGGCTGCGTCCAAGTCGTCGGTGAGCTTCTTCATGTCCCAGCGCGCCCAGTCCTGGTCGCCGGCATCAAGCCAGATGCGCAACGTGCGCAGCGCGTCGGTTGAAGGCGCATAGTTCAACATGCTGAAGTTCGGCGGGATGCCCACCAGCTTGCTGAAGACCGACGGGCTATGACCACCGACGACGCTAAATAGGTCTGGATGGGCAAAGCCGATTTCGATCGCCCAGTAGCCGCCGCGCGAGATGCCGCCGATGGCGCGCCCCTCGCGGCTTGCCCACGTGCTGTAGTTGGCGTCAATGTAAGGCACCAACTCGTTCACCAGGAAGTCGTCATACGAGCCGCGGCCCGTGTTCGTCCATGAATACTTGCTGGCTTCGCCCGCTCGCATGTCCGCGCCGGGCATGACGATGATGAAGGGCGGCAGCACGCCCAGGCTCATCTGGATATCGGCCACTTGCGGGACGCCGTTTCGCAGCCATCCCCCTTGCTCATAGGCCGTGCCATGAATGAGGTAGAGGGTCGGATAGACGTGGTGTTCCGGGTCGTAACAGGGGGGGAGATACACATGGACCACGATGGGCACCACGGTCACTTTGCTGGCCAGCACTTCTGTCACCAATTGGCCTGTGGGTTGTGCGCAGGCGGTGACGGGTGAGGGTTGTGGCCGGGCTATCGCGGCGGGCGCAGAGGCAAAGGGGCTGGCCATCGTTGGTGTGGGGAGCGGCGTCGGCGATGCCCGTCGTGCTGACATTTCTCTGCGCGGGGATGCCGCCAGCCACTCACGGCGCGCATGGGTCGGGACGGGTACTGCTGCCGGCCTCACCGGCGCCGCGATGGCCGAGGCGACGCGATGCGCCGGCGCAGCCGGCGTGACGTAAAACACCACCTGGATGGGGATGGCTGCGCTCTCCCCAGCCGAGGCGCTGCGAAAGGCATATATGAGCGTGAGCACGGCTGCGGCGAAGAGGAGCGCTACCCCGAGAAAAGCGGCCATGATGAGCTTCATTGTGCGCGGCGACTGATCGTGCGCGTCATAGAGGCTCACCAAGTGCCGTTGAGCAGCGCGACAGAGATTCTGAAGGCGCGAAAGAAGCGTAGGGCGGATCATCTCTCAATGCGCGTTCGACGGAGTTCGGCGTCAGTGGCTCATCTGGCTCATCGCTGCCTCGCGCTTGTTCTGCCAGCGTCGGGAGAGCGCACGGGCTTGGAACTCGGCGCGGAAGGAGCTGCGCACCAGCGGCCCGCTTTCCACCCACTTAAAGCCCATCTCGTAGCCGATCCGGCGAAACTCGGCGAACTCCTGAGGGGTGTAATAGCGTTCTACGGGCAAATGTCGTTTGCTGGGCTGGAGATATTGGCCAAGCGTCAGGATGTCCACGTCAATCGCGCGCAGGTCGCGCATGACGTCTAGAACCTCTTCCGGCGTCTCGCCCAGCCCCAGCATGATGCCCGTCTTGGTGACGGCCTCTGGCTGAATGGCTTTGGCGTTGCTCAGGGTGGCCAGCGCCCATTCATAGCGGTCTTGGGGCTGCACCCGCTTGAATAGGCGCGGGACGGTCTCGACGTTGTGGTTCAGGATGTCCGGTTCTTCGCGCATGACGATCTCCAGCGCGGCGCGGTTGCCCTTAAAGTCCGGGATGAGCACCTCGATCGTGCAGTCGGGCTGTAGCCGGCGCACCGCGCGGATGGTCAGGGCGAAGATGGGCGCGCCGCCGTCGCGCCGCTCGTCGCGGTTGACGGAGGTGATCACCACGTGCTTGAGGTCCATCGCCTTGACCGCCTGGGCCACGCGCAGCGGCTCAGCCCAGTCCAGCGGCGCCGGCATGCCGGTTTTGACATCGCAAAAACCGCACGAGCGGGTGCACGTGTCGCCCATGATGAGGAAGGTCGCCGTGCCGCGCCCCCAACACTCGGCGATGTTCGGGCAGTTGGCCTCCTCACAGATGGTGTGAAGCTGCTTGCTGCGCATCAAGCGCTTGAGCTGGTGGTAGGTCTCGCCCGAGGGTGCGCGCACTTTTAACCATTCTGGCTTGCGCCGGAGAGGTGGGCTTGCTGTGCCGGCTGGCGCATGCGCCAGCACGGCGACGTCGGCTATCGGTATTAGGTCAGGTGCTGACATCTTGAAGTTTCAAAATTATAGTGTAGAAGATAAAGAACGATCAACCCGTTACATAACTTTCTAAGCTGATCTCGAAACGGGGTGCGTGCGTGGTTTGGGGCGCACGCGCTTTAGCGTAGAGCACCGAGGACCGTCAGTGTCCCGCTCCACCCTGTCATCCTGAGCGACGGCGCAGCAGGGGCGGTACACAAATCGCCCCTGCACGCGCTCGACTGAAGCGCTGCGAGGTTGCTGAGGCGGGGTGTTTGGTGGCTTCGCGGAGGGGCGTAGCACCGCTATGCCCCTACGATATGGCCGGGCGGGATTTCAGATGCTTCGCTGCGCTGGCACGACAGGCTGGCATGGTGAGCGAGCAACCCGCCCCCCAAATACAATCCCGAAACGGTTAAGGCAGTCCTGCGAAGATCGCCGAGGGATGACGCGCCGTTGGTGTGCCTTTGCGCTGGGCGTGTTGCTGGGTATGCCTCTGGCTGTGCGCTGGATCACCAGGCCGGCCGGCCTGATCACGCCGGCCGCCTTTGCCCCGCTGCTCACCAGCCGGCTGCGCCTGAGCTATCGCCACCCAGAGGCGCTCGTGCGCTGGGCGGGCATTCGGCCTGGATGGCGTGTGCTGGATTTAGGATGCGGGAACGGCGCGTTTGCCCCAGCGCTCGCCCGGGTCGCCGGAGGGGTGGTCGCGCTGGACGTGCAACCGGCGATGATTGCGCGCCTGCGCCGGCGGTTGCCGCCAGCGGCGCGATCGCGCGTCCACCCCTTGGTCGCTTCGGCGTTTCATCTGCCCTTTCCCGCGGCGGCCTTCGATGCCGTGGTGATGATCTCCATCTTGCCGATGCTCCGCGACGTTGGCCTGGCCTTGCGCGAGGCGCGGCGCGTGCTCAAGCCGGATGGCCTGCTCATCGTCGGCGAGGATCTGCTCGAGCCGGAGTATGTGCGTTGGTCCACCATCGCGCGGTGGGCCGCGCAAGCCGGCTTCGTCTTGCGCGATCGATCGACAAATTTACTCAGCTACACCCTGTTGTTCGCACCAGTTGACCCTCAGGCATGACCTTAAACCCACCCACCGACCCTGCCGCGCTGTGCTTGGGAGCGCCCATCCTGTTGCTCTTCGCCTTTCTGGTTTACGTGGCGCTCGCGTTCGTGAAAGACCAAGGGGATGCCCAGCGCCGGCGGGCGGATCTCGACCAGACGATGGCCGAGTTGAGGGTGGACCAGATGTCGCAGCCCGCTTTCCGCTGGTTGGTGGCGCGCCTGATGGAGCAACAGGGCTATCAGGTCACCTGGCTGACGTTCGATCCAGATGGCCCAGAGCCGGACTTGGGCACGGATTTTGTCGTCAGTAAGGACGGCAAGCGCTACGCTGTCCTCGCCATTCGCTATTCGCAAAGGCCGCTTTCGCCGGGCACAATTCGCCGCGCGCTGGCCAATCGCGCCCGCTATGGGTGTGATGCGGCGATGGTCGTGACGAACGGGACGCTCAGCGGCGAAGCGCGCAGGTTGGCCCAGGCGTCCGGCTGCGCCGTGATCGAGCGTCCAACGCTGGGCGTTTGGATCACGACTGGGCAACAGGCGGGGCGGGCGCTCGAGGATGGCTCGCCTGCGCTCTGACCAGCGCAGCGTAATAGCCATCAGGTTTGTTCACCAGGCTCTGATGGTCGCCGACCTCGACGATCCGACCGGCTTTCATCACCACGATCTGGTCCGCTTTGCGGATGGTCGAGAGCCGGTGGGCGATCACGATGGCAGTGCGCCGGCCATCGGGAGAACCCTCGCCGGCCAACAGCTTCTCCAACGCATCCTGGATCAGTTGCTCCGTCTCCGTGTCCACGGCCGAGGTCGCCTCGTCCAGCACGATCACGCGCGGGTTGGCCAAGATCACGCGAGCGATCGAGAGCAACTGGCGCTGGCCGGCCGAGAATTGCGCGCCGCGTTCATGCGCTATCGTGTCGTAGCCATCGCTGAGCGCCATGATGAAGTCGTGGCAGTTGGCCAGCTTGGCAGCCGCGATCACCTCTTCCATGGTCGCGTCGGGGCGCCCGTAGCGGATGTTGTTGGCGATCGTGTCGCTAAAGATGAAAGGCTCTTGCGAGACCACGCCGATCTGCGCGCGCAGCGACTGCTGGGTCACCGCGCGCACGTCGTATCCGTCAATCAAGACCTGCCCGCTGGTCACGTCGTAGAAACGGCACACCAGGCCGGCCAGCGTAGTCTTGCCCGATCCGGTCTGCCCTACCAGGGCCACCATCTGGCCCGGCGCGATGCGCAGCGAGACGTCGTGCAACACGTGGCGGCCGGGTTCGTAGCCAAAGCACACCCGCTCGAAGACGATCTCGCCGCGGATCGGCGGCAGAGGGATGGCGTTCGGCGCGTCGGTCACCGTTGGCGGGGTATCCAGCAGGTGAAAGACCTTCGCCGCCGAGGCCAACGTCGCCTGGAGCACCACGTATAGGTTGGTCAGCGTGCTGATCGGCGTCCACAGGTTGTTGATGTAGGCGGTGAACGCCACCAGCGTGCCCACGGTCAGCGCCGGCCCGCCAATGCCCAGTTGATTCGCGGCAGCGAACAGCACGATCGCCAGCGCCAAGGCGCGCGTGATCTCGACCAGTGGTGAGAACCAGGATTGCAGGCCGATGACCTTCATCCACTCCTTCACCACGCGCTGGTTGGCGGCATGGAACTGTTCCAGGTTGACCTTCTCGCGCACAAAGGCCTGGATGACGCGCATGCCGGCGATGTTCTCGGCGAGGAAGATGTTCAGGCGGGTGATGTTCTCGCGCACGCGCTCCCAGCCCTCGTATAAGCGCGGGCGCATGTATAGCCCGATCAGCGTCAGCACCGGCAGGCTGCCCAGCACGATGGCCGTCAGCGCTGGGTTGATCGCCATCATCAGCGCGATCACGATGATCCCAGAGACCACGTCATGCACCACGTTGGCGAGCTGGTTGGTGAGGAAGTCGTTCAGCGTGCTGGCATCGCCGATGAAGCGCGTCATGGTCTTGCCCACCGGCTCTTTCTCGTGAAAGCTGAAGGAGAGCCGCGTGGCGTGGTTGATAAGCTGCCGGCGCAGGTCAACCAGGATGTCCCAGCTAATGCGCTGGATGAGGTGGGTGCGCACGAACACGCCGCCCCAGTTCACCGCGTGGAGCAGGACGGCCAGCGCGAGCAAGGGCAAGAAGCCCTCCGGATTGTTCACCGCGATATGCTCGTCGATCAGCTTGCGGTCAATGAATGGGTAGAACTGGGCGATGGTGACGCAGCCCACGTAGAGGCTCACGGTCAGCGCCATGCGGGCGCGGTATGGGCGCAGGTAGGACAACAGCCGGCGCAGCGCCTGGCCCGGCGGCAGCAGGGGATCGTCGCCGGCTTCGGCGCGGACGGTGGGCTTGACCAAGCTGCGGAGCATCAGGCGGGCGAAGGGATGGCGTATTCGGACATGGCCTCGGCGGCGCTCATCCGTTGCATATCGAGCACGCGCCGGTAGTAGCCGCTGCTGCGCATCAGCGCTTCGTGCGTCCCCAGCTCCACGATCCGTCCCTGGTGCAGCACGGCGATCTGGTCGGCCTGTTCAACGGTGGAGAGGCGATGGGCGATGAGGATGGTCGTGCGTCCTCGCATCACCGCGCCGATGGCGGCTTGGAGCAGTTTCTCCGTCTCGGCGTCCACGGCAGACATCGCGTCGTCCAGGATCAGAATGCGCGGGTCAAGCAGGATGGCGCGCGCGATGGCGATGCGCTGGCGCTGGCCGCCGGAAAGGCCCACCCCGCGCTCGCCGATCAGCGTGTCGTAGCCCTGGGGCAGCTTGGTGATGAACTCGTGGGCTTGGGCCAGCCTGGCGGCGCGCTCGATGGCCTCGCGCGGGGCGTCGGGCCGGCCAAAGGCGATGTTCTCGGCGATGGTGGTCGAGAACAATAGCGCGTCTTGCATGACGACGCCGATCTGCCGGCGCAGCTCGGCCAGGTCCAGCGTGCGCACATCGTGCCCGTCTATCAGCACTCGGCCGGCTGTGGGGTCGTAGAAGCGGCCGATCAACTGGACGAGGGTGCTCTTGCCGCTGCCGGTGGCGCCCACCAAGGCCAGCGACGAGCCGGCCGGAATGTGCAGCGTCACGTCGTGCAGCGCCCAGCCCGTGGATGTGGGATAGCGGAAGCTCACCGACTCGAAGCGGATCTCGCCGCGCAGCGGCCTGGGCAATGGCTGTGGCTGGGCAGGGCTTTTAATCGGCACCGGCTCATCCAGCAGTTCAAAGACCCGCACGGCGGCCGTCGCAGTCTGGCTGAAGGCGTTGAGCTGGGTGCCCAGGGCGTTCACCGCGTTGAGCAGCAGCAGGCTCAGGCTGATCATCGCCACCAGCGTGCCCAGGCTGAGCGCGCCGTTCATCACCCCATAGCCGCCGACGCCGATCAAGAGCAATTGGACGAAGCGCCCGATGCTGCCCAGCACCGACCAACTTCGATTCCACAGGTCGCCGATCAGCAAGCTGCCGGCGCGCACGTCGGCCACCGCCGCCATAAACTTGCGCGCCTCCTGTGGCTCTTGGGCAAAGGCCTTCACCACCTTGATGCCGGCCAGGATGTCCTGGAGCTTGGCGGACATCCTGGCGAACCGCTCGTGCTGCTCGGCCCAGGGCGCGCTGAGGCGGTGGTGGGCCAGGTACATGCCGACGCCCGAAGCGATCAGCGGGCCGGCGACGAGCAGCGCCAGACCGAGGTCCTGGGCGAACATCGCGGCGGTCGCCAGCACGATCGTCGTGGCATGGCTGAATGACTCGATCAGGATCTGCGAGAGGAACAGGCGGGTGCTCTCCACGTCGCTGCTCAGCCGGCTGATCAGCCGGCCGGTCTGTTCTCTGTCGTAGAAGCTATAGGGCAGGACGAGCAGCTTCCGATAGAGCGCTGTGCGCACGTCGGTCATCAGCAACTGGCCGAGTTCGTTCTGGCCGTAGGTGTAGAAGTAACCCGCTGCTGAGCGCAGGACGGTCACGCCGAACAGCAGGCCCAAATAAGGCAGCAGGAGGTGCATCTGCTGCCCCCCGATCACGTCGTCCACAATCGCTTTGATCACCAGCGGCGTGACGATCAACAGGCCAGACAGCGCAAAGTTGGCGAGCACGAGGGCGGCGACCAGCTTGCGGTGCGGGACGAGGAAAGTGAGCAGCCGCAGCATGGGATGCTTGGAGTGATCTGCTGCTTAACAATTATAGAGTCGCCGCTGTGGTGGAGGACGTTCATCAAAGGAGGCAACGGCCTGCGCGCGCCGCTCACTGGCTAAAGTCAACTTTAGAGGGTGGGCGACGGCCCTGCGTGCCCACATGGGTTCTGCCCCTCGCCGTGAATACATCCTTCTCAGCGCCGGCTTATAGCCCGCTGTATGATCCTTAGAGCTGAAGTGGCCGCACACTGTGTCGCCCGCTTCCATGAACAGATAGCTATCTCTTTCAGGCAGGAGTAAATGAGAATGTCACGCACAGCAATTGGCTTCGGCATCGCTTTGATCGTGGTTGGTCTGGGCAGCTACGTGGCTGGCGGAGCTTCCAGCGTCACAGCGTTGATCCCGGCGATCTTCGGCCTGGCGCTGGTCGGCCTAGGCTGGTGGGGGACGCGCGGCAGTGAGAAGACCGCGATGCACATTGCCACCGTCGTCGGCCTGGTCGGCACGCTGGCGCCGCTCAGCCGCGTCATCCCCAGCCTGACCGGCGGCGGGGAGCTCGGCTTGGCGTTTTGGTCAAACGCCGTCATGCTGGTGATCAGCGGCGCGTTCTTCGCGCTCTGCGTGAAGTCGTTTGTGGACGCGCGGCGGGCGCGCGCGCAGGCAGCCAAGTAAGCGAGCAAGCGCACAGCGCAGGACTGCTCACTGGTGGCTGATCAATTTGTCGCTGGGCAGTTTGTGATAAACTTCTCAAACGTGGCTGCTGGCCCGCCAACGACATGAGCGAATTCCTCCCCATCTTCATCCTTTTGTTCCTCTCCACCGGCCTAGCGGTCTTGGTGATCCTCATCTCGGTGTTATTCGGGCCGCGCCGGCGCGCCAACAACGCCGTGAAGTTACAGCCGTACGAGAGCGGCATGCGCGCCATTGGCCAAGGCCAGCGGCGCTTCTCCGTGCGCTTCTACCTGGTGGCGGTGCTGTTCATCCTCTTCGACATCGAGGTGATCTTCTTTTACCCTTGGGCAGTGGCGTTCCGCCAACTGGGCTGGTTCGGCTTCATCCAGATGTTGATCTTCGTCGGTATCCTGTTGGTGGGCTATTTCTGGATCTGGAAGCGCGGCGCGTTGGAGTGGGAGCCGTAGACGTTTTGGAGGAGACGCAAATGGGATTGGAACAAAAGCTGGGAAACATGGGCGTCGTCACCACCTCGCTGGAGAAAGCGATAGGGTGGGCGAGGGCGAACGCGATCTGGCCGTTGTTGTTCGGCTTGGCGTGCTGCGCCATCGAGATGATGAGCGCGCAAGCCTCGCGCTACGACCTCTCGCGGTTTGGCATGGAGCTGATGCGCGCCAGCCCCCGTCAGTCTGACCTGATGATCGTCGCGGGGCGCGTCAGCCGCAAGATGGCGCCGGTGTTGCGCAACCTTTACGACCAAATGCCCGACCCGAAGTGGGTGATCGCGATGGGCGATTGCGCCTCGTGCGGCGGGGTGTTTAACAACTACGCCATCGTCCAGGGCGTGGATGAGATCGTGCCCGTGGATGTATATGTCGCCGGCTGCCCGCCGCGCCCAGAGACGTTGATTGATGGCATCCTAAAGCTACAAGCGAAGATCAAGCAAGAGCCGCTGACCAAGTGGCAGTGAGGCGTTATGGTGAAGCTAGTCAGTCAGCCTATTTGTCCGGTCGCCGATACACGCGATCTGCCGCAGGCGCTTCGTCAGGCCCTCAGCGACAAAATCTCTGAGGTCGTGGTCTTTCGCGATGAAGTCACGCTGGTCGTGCCCCGTGAGCACATCATCGAAGTATTGACCCACCTGCGCGACGTTCAGCAGTTCAACATGCTCACCGACGAGACCTGCGTGGATTACTATCCGCGCGAGCCGCGCTTCGGCATCCTGTATCAGTTGTATTCGCTCCCGCGCAACCTGCGCCTGCGGGTGAAGGTGATGCTGAGCGAGTATGACCCCAAGATGCCGACCGCGGTGGGCGTGTATCGCAACGCCAACTGGCTAGAACGCGAGATTTACGACTTGTTCGGCATTCACTTCGAGGGACACCCCGATCTGCGCCGCATCCTGCTGCCGGCCAATTGGCAAGGTCATCCGTTGCGCAAAGAAGTGCCGGTGGCCGTCGAGGAGAACGCCTTCTCGTTCAACCGCGCGCGCATTGACGCCCAAAAGCCCTACGCAACGGAGTGATCACCTCTCCACGCACCACGGATTACGCAATACGCACTACGGAACACGAGCAAACATGGAACAGACCCTTATCCAGGTAGAGGACGCGCCGTCCAACCAGGTTCGCCTGGAAGATGTCCAGCTCGACATCACCTTTGAGCAGCTCAAGCGCTTGGTCAGCCCGCGCGCGCTGACCGGCGAGACTATGCTGCTGAACATGGGGCCGCAGCATCCCAGCACGCACGGGGTGCTGCGCTTGCTGCTGGAGCTAGATGGCGAGACCATCGTGAACTGCATCCCGGACATCGGCTATCTCCACACCGGCATCGAGAAGACAGCGGAGAGCAAGACATACTTGAAGGCGATCCCGCTGACCGACCGCACCGACTACCTGGCGCCGATGAGCAACAACCTGGCGTTCTGCGGCGCGGTCGAGAAGCTGGTGGGCATCGAGGTGCCGCTCCGCGCCCAGTATCTGCGCGTGATCCTGATGGAGCTGACGCGCATGAACAGCCACCTGGTCTGGCTGGGCACGCACGCCCTGGACATCGGCGCGATGAGCGTGTTTCTCTACTGCATGCGCGAGCGCGAGATGATCCTCGATATCTACGAGGCCGTCAGCGGTGCGCGCATGATGAGCAGCTACATCCGGCCGGGCGGCCTGTGGCGCGATGTGCCGGCGCACTTCCCGCAGCTCGTCCAACGCGTCCTCGACGTCTTCCCCGCCCGCCTGCTCGAATACGAGAAGCTGCTCAAGGAAAACCCGATGTGGAAGGAGCGCACCGTAGGGGTGGGGAAGATCAGCGCCGAGGACGCGATCGCCTGGGGGATGACCGGCCCCTGCCTGCGCGGCAGCGGGGTGAATTACGACGTGCGCAAGGCGCAGCCGTATTCAAGTTATGACCACTTCGAGTTCAGCGTGCCGGTGGGCAGCGCCGGCGACGTGTATGACCGTTACCTGTGCCGCATGGAGGAGTTTCACCAATCGCTCAAGATCATCCGCCAGGCGATGGCCAAGCTCCCCCCAGGGCCGGTGATGACCGACGACCGCAAGGTGGCGCCGCCGCCCAAGCACGAGATCGCCTACTCGATGGAGTCGCTGATCCATCACTTTAAGCTCTGGACCGAGGGCTTCAAGGCGCCAGAGGGCGAGGTGTATTTCGCCGTGGAGAGCGGCAAGGGCGAATACGGCGTCTTGCTGAGCGGCGACGGCAGCTCCAAGCCGCGCCGTGTGCACTTCCGCGCACCGTCCTTCCACAACCTACAGCCGATCAGCCAGATCAGCAAAGGCGCGCTGTTGGCCGACATCGTCGCCATCATCGGCAGCATAGATATCGTCCTGGGTGACGTGGACCGTTAAAGGTTAGATGTGATCAACCATGCTAAGAGAGAAACGAGCGAACGATATTCAAGCGATCCTGTCCAAGTACCCGCCTGAGCGCAAGCGCAGCGCGGTGATGCCTTTGCTCTACCTGGCACAAGAGGAATACGGCTATTGCAGCGACGACGCCGTGCGCGAAGTGGCGGAGATCATCGGCTGCGATCCGACGGAGGTCAAGGGCATCGTGGGGTTTTACACGATGTTCTACGAGCAGCCCGTCGGCAAGTATGTGATTGACGTGTGCGATGACCTGCCGTGCGCCTTGCGCGGCGCGGACAAGTTCGTCACGCACTGCGAGCGCAAGCTGGGCATCCGCGCCGGCCAGACCACGCCCGACGGCAAGTTCACCCTCAACACGGTGATGTGCATCGCCGCGTGCGACCGCGCGCCGGTGGCCCAGATTAATCGAAAGTATTACTATGACCTGACGGCCGAACAGTTCGACCAGTTGGTGGACGCGCTCGCAAAAGAACAAGGCAATGGACAGAATCCTCATTAATGTCGTCGTCACGTGCAGTGTGTGGGCTAGGGATTCGTGATGGTCCTGATGAGTAAGAGGAGTGAATGGTGATGGTGAAGTATTACGGTTCAAAGAATAAGACGATGGATCGGCATGTGCTGTTGCGGGATATTGACGTGCCGAACATCCGAGAGTATGACGTGTATGTAGCGAACGGTGGCTACGAAGCCTGGAAGAAGGCTTTGACTTCGATGAAGCCCGACGAAGTCATCGCCGTGGTCAAGGACAGCGGCCTGCGTGGGCGGGGCGGCGCGGGCTTCCCAGCCGGTGTGAAGTGGAGCTTCATCCCCAAGGACGTCTTCCCGAAATACGTGGTCGTCAACGGCGACGAGAGCGAAGCCGGCACGTTCAAAGACCACCAGATCATTGACGGCAATCCCCATCAGCTCATCGAAGGCGCAGCGCTCTGCGCGTATGCCGTCGGGGCGAACGTGTGTTACATCTACCTGCGCGGCGAGTTTTACGAGCCGGCGCAGACGCTCCAGCGCGCCATTGACGATGCCTACGCGCACGGCATGTTGGGCAAAAACGTGCTCGGCAGCGGGTTCGATATTGACATGTATATCCACCTCGGCGCCGGCGCGTATATCTGCGGCGAGGAGACGGCGCTGCTCTCCTCACTCGAAGGGCAACTGGGGCAGCCGCGCCTGCGCCCGCCGTTTCCCGCCGTGCAGGGCCTTTACGCCAAGCCGACGGTGATCAACAACGTCGAGACGCTGGCCAACGTGCCGCCCATCGTGCTCAACGGCGCGCAGTGGTACCGCCAGTACGGCACCGAGAAAAGCCCCGGCACCAAGATCTTCTGCGTCAGCGGCTGCGTCAACCGCCCCGGCAACTATGAGCTGCCTCTCGGCCAGTACACCATCCGCGAGCTGATCGAGATGGCCGGCGGGACGATCGATGGGCGGGCGGTGAAGGGCGTGTTGCCCGCGGGTTCCTCGGCCCCGATCCTGCCGGCCAGTGCGCTGGACACCAAACTGGATTACGAAAGCCTGCAAGCTGCTGGCTCGATCCTCGGCTCGGCATCCTTCGTCATCCTGGACGAGACGGTGGACATCGTCTGGGCGGCCCGCAAGATGGTGCGCTTCTTCAAGCACGAAAGCTGCGGCAAGTGCACCCCTTGTCGAGAGGGCACATACTGGGCGCTCAAGCTCTATGACAAGCTCCTGGCCGGCCGCGGCACGCTCGACGACGTGAACATGATCGGCGAGGTGGCCGCTCAGATGTCCAATAAGTGCTTCTGCCTGCTGGGCGAGTTCGCCACCTCGCCCATGCTCAGCACCCTCAAGCACTTCCGCGCCGAATACGAGGCATTTATCGCGCGCCACGGCAACGGCCTGAGCAACGGCTACACCGACGAGTTGATCCGCGAAGGCGTGATCGCCGGCCCGGAGGGCGTGATCGCGCGCCACTGAGCAGTATTCTGAGTGAACACGAATCGCTTGGGGATTGCACAGTTGTTTCCCGCCGCAGCGAGGAGCCTCCTGGCGGCTGGCGCAGCGCTCGCTGCTACGCTCGCACCGGTCCGCGCCGGCGAGAAGGTCGTCATCCCCATCAGCCAGGTGAGCGCCGTCCCTCAGGGGCAGTTCGTCACCGTGCAAGGGGAGATCGCCGAGGAACGCGCTTTCAAAGCCGGCATGCGCTATCTGTTGCGCGACGAGGGCGCGTCGGTCACGCTCGTCCTGTTCGATCGCGCCCTGAAACAGTCGCCGGGGATCGATCGCCTGCTCCCCGGTGCGCTGGTGCGGGTCACCGGTAAGGTGGACACCTATCGTGACGAGCGTCAGATCGTCCCCGTCCGCGGCAGCGACGTGCGCATCCTCAGGCCGGCGCCGCCTGTGCCGTCCGCTCGGATCGGCGATTTGACGCCGGCAGACGATGGCCGGCTGGTCGTCCTCAGCGGCCAGTTGGTCGGCGCAGATAGCTTCTCCGCCGGCTTTAAGTTTCAACTCGACGACGGCAGCGGCCGGATCGCGCTCACCGTGTTCGAGAATGTTTACGATGGCTTGGCGCGACCCGAACAGGTGAACCTGGGCGCCAGGGTGAGCGTGACCGGCGTGTTGAGCCTTTACAAGACCGCGCTGGAGGTCGTGCCGGCTGCCGGCGCACGGCTCCAGGTGCTCTCGCCGCCCGTCCGTCAGGCAGAACAACGCGCCCTCGCTTCCATCAGCGACCGCGATCACGGCGCGCTGGTGCGCGTCGCGGCCAGCGTCGTTCGCCTGGATAAGCGAGGCGAAGAGGCATTGATCAAAGATGACACCGGCGTGCAGAAGCTGCGCCTAAAAGGGGCAGTGGCCAAGCGCGTGGCGCTGAAACCGAACGACAGCATAGAAGCCATCGGCAAGGTGCATTTCTCTCGCAAACAGGGCACTGTGATTGATGTTGTGCTTCCGACGGACATCAAGATACTGAGATAACTCGCTAGGGATTATGGCTGAGCTGGTCAATTTGACGATAGATGGCGTTCCGGTGAGCGTGCCAAAGGGCATGTTGATCGTGGACGCAGCCAAGAAGATCGGCAACGACATCCCCGTCTTCTGCTATCACCCCAAGCTGAAGCCGGTGGGCATGTGCCGGATGTGCCTGGTGGAGGTCGGCACGCCGAAGATAGACCCGGCCACCAAGCAACCCGTGCGCGATGAGCAGGGCAACGTCGTCATCGCCTTCATGCCAAAGCTCACCACCGCGTGCACGACGCCGGTGAGCGAGGGCATGGTGGTGCGCACGGCCACCGAGCAGGTGCGCGCTGCGCGCGAGGACATTTTGGAGTTTCTGCTCACCTCGCACCCGCTGGATTGCCCGATCTGCGACAAGGGCGGCGAGTGCCCGTTGCAGAACCTCACCTTGGCCTTTGGCCCCGCCTTCAGCCGGTTTGACTACAACGACAAGGCCCACAACGAGAAGCACGTCCCGCTGGGCGATCTGATCTACTTGGATCGCGAGCGATGCATCCAATGCGCGCGCTGCATTCGCTTCCAGGATGAGATCGCCGACGATCACGTGTTGCAGTTCCACGATCGCGGGCGCGGCATGGAGATCATCACCTTCAGCGACCCGCCTTTCGATTCGTATTTCGGCGGCAACACCACGGACATCTGCCCGGTGGGCGCGCTGACCACCGCCGACTTCCGCTTCAAGGCGCGGCCCTGGGAGCTGAGCAGCACGCCGAGCGTGTGCACGCACTGCGCGGTGGGATGTAACATCGCGCTCAACACGCGCCTGGAGACGCGAACCGGCGGTTATGAGATCAAGCGGGTGATGCCCAGGCAAAATGAACAGGTCAATGAGATCTGGATCTGCGACAAAGGCCGCTATGTGCATCATTTCACGCGCGCCGAGGACCGCCTGCGCCGGCCGATGATCCGCCGCGAGGGCCGGCTGGTCGAGTCCACCTGGGAGCAGGCGCTGCAGGTCATCGCCGACCGGATCGGCCTGGCCGGGGGGAGCGTCGCTGCCGTGATCGGCGACCGCATCCCCAACGAGGACGCCTACGTGATCGCCAAACTCGTCCGCGAGCTGGGCGGCGAGGTGGGCATCTCGCCTGCCGTGCCGGCCTATTACGCGGACGTGGCGCGCGCCTTCGGCGTTGGGGCCGAGTGCGACTTTGGCCGGCTGGGCAAGGGCGACGTGCTGATGGTGATCAACGGCGACGTGGAGGAACAAGCGCCGGTGTGGTTTTTGCGCCTGCGCCAGGCCGTCGTGGACCGCGGCGCGACGCTGGTGCTCGCCCACAGCCGGAGCACCAAGATGCACCGCTACGCGCACGCCATCTACCGCTATGACCCTGGCTACGCGGCGAAATGGCTGGCTGCGAATGGCCAAGCGCTCATTGAGCGACATTTGGCCGGCGCGCGCAACGCGCTGATCGTCTTCGGCGATGAACAGTTAGACGGGCCGGGTGCGCGGGCGCTGGCGCAATTGCTGGCCAACCTGCTCATCCAGGCCGGCCACGTCGGCAAGCCGGAGAGCGGTTTGCTGCCGCTCTATCCTCACGCCAACACGCAGGGCGTCTTCGACATGACGCAGGCCGTCCGCGAGACTGCGATGGTGAACGGCAAGCGCAACGGCAGCGAGCTGTTCCAATACGACGTGGTCTGGCTGGCCGGGGTGGGCGATGATGCTGATGTGCCGCGCGCACGCTTCACCGTGGTTCAGGAGCTTTTCCTCACCGATCTCGCCAAGCGCGCCGACGTGCTGCTGCCGGCGCTGAGCTTTGCCGAGCGCGAGGGCACCTTCACCAGCGCCGATCGGCGTGTGCAGCGCTTCTACCGCGCGCTGCCCCCCTTGGACGAAGCGAAGCCGGACTGGTGGATCGCCCTGGAGCTGGCCAAGCGGCTGGGCTACGCATGGCGCTATGCCGGCCCGCAGGCCATCTTCGCCGAGGTCGCGCAGCGCGTCCCTGCCTATGCCGGCCTGTCGTATGAGCGCATCAGCCAGGTCGCGCCGCAGTGGCCGCCGCTAGGGCGCGAGGACCTATACTACGGCGGCACGGTATATGACAACACGGGCGGCCTGGGCGCACGCTACGCCAGCGATGCCGAGCGCGATCCGGCCGGCGTCCGTCCTTATGAGGTGACCGTGCCGGAGCCGACCATCGCCGGCTTGGCGCGCATCCTGCGCCCGCTCTATCGGGAGGGCGAGCTGATCCGCCGCAGCGCGGTGCTCGCCGCTCACCTCGTGCCCGTAGGACAACCCGCATAGTGCCATGCCTGTCTTATTAGAAGCAACGTTGAAGTCGGCGGTGCTGCTGTTCGTGCTGCTCACCGGCTTCGCTTATCTCACCGTCCTGGAGCGCAAGTTCATCGCCCGTTTGCAGGCGCGGATTGGCCCGAACCGGGCCGGCCCATTCGGCCTGTTGCAACCGGTGGCCGATGGCCTCAAGTTGATCTTTAAGGAGAGCGTGACGCCGGCGCAGGCGGATAAGCCGCTTTACTTCCTGGCGCCGGTGCTGGTGGTGGTGCCGGCGCTCATCCTGTTTGCCGTAATACCGGTGGGCAAAGGGCCGACCTTTCAGTTGGCCAGCGACATCAACGTCGGCGCGCTCTACGTGGTGGGCGTGATGGGCGTGGCGGTGTATGGCATCACCCTGGCCGGCTGGGCCTCGAACAACAAGTACGCCGCGCTGGGTGGACTGCGCGCGTCGGCGCAGGTGATCTCATACGAGCTTGGCCTGGGGCTGTCCATCGTCGCGGTCGTGCTGATGGCGTCCAGCGCCAGCCTGGCCGACATCGTGGAAGCGCAGATGCCCGGCAACATCCTTGGCTGGTTTATCTTTCGCCAGCCGGTGGCGGCGGCCATCTTCGCCGTCACCGCCATGGCCGAGCTGGCCCGCGCGCCGTTCGACCTGGTGGAGGCAGAGCAGGAGCTGACTGCCGGCTTCATGACCGAATACAGCGGCATGAAGTTTGCGCTGTTCTTCATGGGCGAATACGTCAAGATGATCGCGGTCAGCGCCCTCTTCACCACCTTCTTTTTGGGCGGCTGGAGCGGGCCGTTCGTGAACGAGTTCCCCGCCCTCTCGGTGGTCTATTTCGCGGTGAAGGTGCTGGCCTGTTTGCTATTGATGATCTGGACGCGCGCCACGCTGCCGCGCATCCGCTACGACCGCTTGATGGCCCTCGGCTGGAAGGTGCTCACGCCGGTGGCCATCGCCAATGTCATCGTCACGGCGCTGCTGATCGTGCTCGGCGTGCCGGGGTTTGGAAGCTAGGATAAAAGGTTGGTGTCTATGGGATTGAAAGACGTGCTCACCCGCCTGCCGGTGGGGTTTTTGACGGTGCTGAAGACGTTGGGTCGCAAGCCGGTCACGATCCAGTATCCGGAGCAGCAAAAGCCGATGTCAGCCCGCTTTCGGGGGCGCCATCAGCTCAAGCGCTACGAGGATGGCCTGGAGCGCTGCATCGGCTGTGCGCTGTGCGCCGCTGCCTGTCCTGCCGATGCGATCTATGTCGAGGCGGCGGAGAACACGAACGAGGCGCGCTACTCGCCGGGCGAGCGATACGCCAAGGTCTATGAGATCAACATGCTGCGCTGCATCTTCTGCGGCTATTGCGAGGATGCCTGCCCGACCAACGCCATCGTGCTGGAGCCGATCGAGTTCCCGACCGGCTACACGCGCGAGAGCATGATCTACACCAAGGCGATGCTGCTGGAGCCGCCGCCGCCCGGCGTGCCGGATACGCCCCAGCAGACCCCGCCCGGCAAATACGACCGCGCGATCCTGCCCTTCCCGCCGATAGACGAAAGCGTATAGCCTCTTCCACAATGGCCGATCTCATCGTCCTCGTGTTGCTCGGCGCAGTGAGCGTGGCCTCGGCGCTGGGTTTGCTGCTCAGCCGGAACGCCATCTACGCCGCGCTCTTCCTGGTGCTCAACTTCGGCGTCGGCGCGGTGATCTACCTGCTGCTGAACGCGCCCTTCCTGGCCGTGGTGCAGGTGAGCGTATATGCCGGCGCGATCATGGTGCTCTTCCTCTTTGTCATCATGCTGCTGGGCGCAGAGCGCCTAAGCCCGGCTGAGGATCCGCCCGGCGCTTCCTTTCAGCGGCCGCTCGCCATTGGGCTGGGGGCGGCCTTGCTGGGGCTGGCGGCATACGTGCTGTTCATCCGCCAGCCGGCGGCGATAGCGCCGGCCACGCCGATAGATTCCAGCCCGACTGCGGTTGGGTTGGCGCTCTTCGGCGACTATCTCTTCCCCTTCGAGGTCATCTCGGTGCTGCTGCTGGTGGCTATGATCGGCGCAGTGATACTCACGCGAGACCGATAGCGCTATGGACACAACAGCCTTCGTCGCCCTGCTCTCCTCGGTGTTGTTCACGATCGGCGTATTGGGGGTGTTGCTGCGTCGCAGCGCCCTGCTGATCTTCATGTCGGTTGAGCTGATGTTGAACGCCGCCAACCTGGCCTTCGTCTCCTTCGCCCATCGCTGGAATCAGCTCGACGGGCAGGTGATTGTGTTCTTCGTCATGGCCGTGGCCGCGGCGGAGGTGGCCGTCGGCCTGGCGCTGATCGTGACCATCTTCCGCACCAAGCGCAGCACGAACGTGGATGAGCTATCAGCGCTGAGGGGATGAGCGAACCATGGAGCTATACATCCTGTCACCCATCCTGTTCCCCTTGCTTGGCCTGCTGATCAACGCGACGTTGGGCCAGCGGATAAGTGAGCGCGCCATCAGCGGCGTGGCGACCCTGGCCGCAGCAGCCGCCTTCCTCATGTCCGCCCTGATGTTCGGCCAGCTTTCAGGCGGCGACGCCCGCCTGAGCGCGACGGTCGCGCCCTGGATCAGCGCCGGCCCCCTGCAAGTGTCCTTTGGCTTCCTGGTGGACCGCCTCAGCATCGTCGCCATGTTGATCGTCACGGGCATCGGCGCGCTCATCCACATGTTCAGCGCCGGCTACATGCACGGCGACCCGCGCTTCCGGCGCTACTTCGTATACCTCAACCTGTTCCTGGCCTCGATGCTGGTGCTGGTGATGGCCGACAACTTCTTGGTGATGTTCATGGGCTGGGAGCTGGTCGGCCTGTGCTCATATTTGCTGATCGGGTTTTGGTTCGAGAAGCTGAAGAACGCCGAGGCCGGGCGCAAGGCGTTCGTGGTCAACCGAATCGGCGATGTTGGCTTCGTGCTGGGGCTGCTGTTGATCTTTGCGACCTTCGGCAGCTTCCGCTTCGACGATGTCTTCGCGCAGGCCAAGGCGCAGGGCGAAGCGCTGGCCGGCGCGATCGGGTTAATCACCCTGCTGTTGTTCATCGGCGCGACCGGCAAAAGCGCCCAGATCCCGCTCTTCGTCTGGCTGCCCGACGCGATGGCCGGCCCGACGCCCGTCTCAGCGCTGATCCACGCCGCGACGATGGTCACCGCCGGCGTGTATATGATGGTGCGCGCCGGCGTCCTGTATGAGCTGTCGCCGCTGACGCAGCAGATCGTCGCGCTGGTCGGCGCGTTGACCGCGCTGGTGGCCGGCAGCAGCGCGCTGCGCCAGTTCGACATCAAAAAGGTGCTCGCCTATTCCACGGTGAGCCAGCTCGGCTACATGGTGGCCGCCTGCGGGCTGGGGGCGTTCATCGCCGCCGATTTTCACCTGTTGACCCACGCTTTCTTCAAGGCTGCGCTGTTCCTGGCCGCCGGCAGCGTAATCCACGGCATGGAGCACGGCCTGCACGCGGCACACGGCGCGCATGTTGACCCTCAAGACATGCGCCACATGGGCGGGCTGGCGCGCAGGATGCCGGTGACCTTCCTGGTCTTCCTGCTGGGCGGGCTGGCCCTGGCCGGACTGCCGCCCTTGTCGGGCTTCTTCTCCAAGGATGAGATCCTGCTGGAGGCGCTTAAGCACAACGTGTTGGTCTTCGCGCTGCTGGCGGCCAGCGCGGTGATCACCGCGCTCTACGTGGGGCGCCAGTTGGTCCTGGTGTTCGCCGGCCAGCCGCGCAGCGCAGCGGCCGCGGGCGCGACGGAGTCGAACTGGCTGATGACCGTGCCGTTGATCGCGCTGACCATCGGCACGGCCCTGGCCGGCCTGTTCAACTTCCCGACCACGCACGCGCTCACTGATTGGCTGGCGCCCGTCGTGCCGCACGGCGAGACGCCCAAGTTCATGCCTGAGCTGGCCGCGACCTTTACCGCGTTGGGCCTTGGCGGCCTGGGGGCTGCGTGGTGGTTGTATCGCCGGCCAGAGCGTAGGTTCGAGGAGGCTGAGGCCGCCCTTGGCCGTTTTCTGGCCGGCGCGTGGCACTTCGACGCCGCCTATCGCGCCGTGGTGGTCAAGCCTTTCTACGCGCTCAGCACCATCTGCGCACAGGTGCTGGACGTTGGTTTGATTGACGGCGCGGTGAATGGGGTGGGGCAGCTCTTTCGCCAGGCCGGCGCGGCGCTGCGCAGCGTCCAGAGCGGTTTTGTGCGCAGCTATGGCTTGATGATGTTGCTGGGGATTGTGCTGGCGGTAGCTTATTTCGTCTTGAATGCCAGATGAGCATCGCACAGGAGGGTGACAATGGTCGTTCAAACCAAAACCGTTCATCTTGATCCGAATGATCCAGAACCGCAGGGCTACTTGGTTCGGCCAGACGATGACAAGCCCTATCCGGGCATCGTGTTGATCCAGGAGTGGTGGGGCATCGAGCCGCACATCCGTGAGCTGGCCATCCGGCTGGCGACCTCGGGCTTCGTCGTCCTCGTGCCCGACCTCTATCACGGCAAGGTCGCCACCGAGCCGGACGAGGCGCAGAAGATGCTGATGATGACCGTGCAGAACATGGAGCGCGCCGTTCGCGAGATCACGCAGGCGCTGGATTTCCTGCGCAACGATCCGGGCGTGCAGCCCAAGAAGCTGGGGCTGATGGGCTTCTGCATGGGCGGCTTGCTCACCTTCAAGACGGCCGAGCGCTACCCGCATTTAGGTGCGATCTCGCCCTGGTATGGCGGCGGCTACGACCCGACGCCGGAGGACGTGGCCAAAGTGACCGCGCCGGTGCTGGCCATTTACGGCGAGAAGGACACGAGCATCCCGCTGGAGCAGGTGCGCAAGATCGAGAAGCTTTATAAGGACGCCGGCAAGGACATCGAAGTGCGCGTTTATCCGAACGCCGGCCACGCCTTCAATAACCCTGACCACGGCATGTATGTCCCAGAGGCGGCGAAGGACGCCTGGGCCAGGGCGGTGAGGTTCTTTAAGGAGAGGTTGGGGTAGGGGGCGTATTGCGTAGTGCGTATTACGTATTCCGTATTGCGTATTCCGTATTGCGTATTGCGTAGGGCGTAGATGCTGTCGCTGATCACGTTTATCCCGCTCGCTGGGGCGCTGGCGGTGGCCTTGGCGCCTGAGCGCTGGGCGCGCTGGGCTGCATTGGCGGCGTCATTAGCCGCTTTTGTCGTCTCGCTGGGGCTGCTGGCCGGCTTCGACGCGGCCCGGGCCGGCTATCAGTTCGTCGAGTCGGCGCCTTGGTTGCCGCAACTGGGGATCGGCTATAAGCTGGGCGTGGACGGCGTGAGCCTCTGGCTGGTCCTGCTCACCACGTTCATCTTTCCGATAGCGCTGTGGTTCTCCGCTGAATCCATCAAGGAGCGCGAGAAGGCTTACTACGCGCTGATGCTTTTGATGGAGACGGCGACGCTGGGGGTGTTCCTCGCCCTGGACATGTTCCTGTTCTATGTGTTCTGGGAGTTCGCGCTGGTGCCGATGTACTTCATCATCGGCCTGTGGGGGGGCGAGCGGCGCACCTACGCAGCGGTCAAGTTCTTCATCTATACGATGGCCGGCAGCGTGCTGATGCTGATCGCCATCCTGGTGCTGGGCATCAGCGCGGGCACGTTTGACCTGGAGGCGATCGCCAAGGATAACGGCGCGTTCGCCGCGAACGCGCTGCTCTTCCTGGCCTTTGCCATCGCCTTTGCGATCAAAGTGCCGGTCTTCCCCTTCCACACCTGGCTGCCGGATGCGCACGTCGAAGCGCCCACCGCCGGCTCGGTGATCCTGGCCTC
>JAGHYX010000164.1 GCA_017743375.1 Chloroflexota bacterium | reverse complement strand
CGCGCGAAACTCGTACTCGTAGCCGCGGCCGGACGGCTTTGGGCGCATCCACTGGATGCAATACAGGCGCTCTTGGAAAATGTCATCCGGGCGCGGCTTGAAGTCCTCCTTCTCCCACAATCGCAGGCGGTTGCCGGTCGTCCCGTCCGGCTTCCTGTAGTCGCCGCGCAGGACCGAGATCTTGGTCCGATACTCCTGCCCGTCCACGACGTGGACCATGTAGGCGTCTTTGCCGCGCCCGTCGGCGCGCACCGTGCCCAGCTCCGCCGCCTTCAGCTCCTCGTCGCTCACTCCCGTGCGGATGGCGATCTCATAGCGCCGGTGAGCCGGATCTGGGATCAGCTCGGCGATGGCGCGATGGCCGACGCTCACGACGCGGGTCGGCAGCAGCGGCACCAGCCAGCCGGTGTGCGGGCAGCGCGCCTCCAGGCAATACAGGAAGACCTTGGCCCGCCAGCCGTTCCCGTCGCTCTCCACCCCCAGGCGGTCAATCTCGGCCTGCACGCGCTCGACCAGCGCCTGCTGGTCGAGCCTGAGCTGCGCCCGCGCCTCCGGCGAGCCACCGATGATGTGGAACGCGCCCCAGGTGAGCATGCAGGCGAGCGGGTTGAGGTCGGAGGCATAGACGTCGCAGCCCAGCCGCGCCGCCTCGAAGGGGATCTGCCCGGAGCCACAAAAGGGGTCGGCGACTTTCGGGCGGCGGCCGAAGCGCATCACCCCGAGCTGCTCGACCAGCTCCGGAAATGAGCGCGCGCGCGTGCCGAGGTGGGCGTTGACCGCGTCCCAGATGTGGTCATGCACGTCGGGCACCTCCTCGGGGCGATAGCACTCGGCGATGCGCGCGCGGTAGCCGACCGCGGGGGAGCACTTCGCCTCCAGCTCGCGGCGGACGCGCACGGGCACGTCCGCCCGCCATCGGACGCGGACGTTTTTGTAGGCCGGGTTCGACCAGTCAATGGGCGAGGAGGCGGGCAGCGCGTCGTCGGGGGTGACCTCGAAGTAGTCGCGCAACCGCGGCAGGGCGACCTTGGCGAGGATCTCGTAAGGCGAGGGCGGGCGCTTGGCGCGCGCGGCGAGCGAGCAATCGTCCATGCCCATCAGCATCTCGAAGATCTCCAGGTCGCGCTGGTCGTCCCCCGTCGCCGGCAGCAGGCAGCCCAGGGCGCAGGCTTTGGCCAGGATCAGCGGCTTGCGCCCCTTCCAATATGAGCCGAGCGCGGTGAGGGTTTGGCCGGCGCCGGCCATGCGCTCTTTATAGACCTCGGCCGAGAGCTTCTGGACGGGCAGCAGGCGCTCGATCAGCGCGGGCGCGTCGGCCAGCGCGAAGGGGACGACCTCGGGGTGGATGGCGGTGGCGGGCTGACTCACGACGTCTGAGCGAAGAGCGGCATGTCTAGCTCTGGCTCGGGCGGGCGCCGGCGGGGCGCGCCGGGCCGCGGGCCGCCGGCGTCGGCCAGCGCCAGGCGCAGCGCCCGCCGCCAGCCGCGCTCGTAGTCATCGGGACGTCCGGCCTCGGCGACCGTCTTGATGAAGAGCCACCAGCGCTCCTCCGGCCGCAGCGCCGCCCACTTGCTGGCGATCACGGGCAATTCGTCGTCGGTGGCTTTCTCGGCCGCCCAGGCCAGCACGCACAGCTCGCGCCCCAGCATGCGGTCGAGCAAATTGGACCCGACGTGCCAGCGACCGGCCTTGAGGCCGGCGGCCTTCAGGCGGGGGTTGAAATCGCGCTGCGCGGCGTCGGCGATCTGCGACCAGACGCGGCGCTCAAGGACGGCGCGCGCCTCCTGGCGCGGGATGCCGGCCTCGCCACCGCGATAGCCGTAGTCCTCGATGATCCAGATCTCGCCCGTCCGCGCGGCGGGGATCTCGACGCGGAAGATGTGCGCGCCGAAATCGGCCGGCGCGCCGAAGTCCACGGTGTTCCGCTTCTCGCTCATTGCTCGATGTCTTCCTGCCTCAGCGGGATATGAAAGCGCTCGCAGAACTGCGTGAGGTCGTGCCCCGACGTGAAGTGCGCCTTGCGAAAGCTCATCGTCACCGGCGTGTTGGGCGAGAACTTCTCGATCACCTTCTCGATGAGCTGACCGAGGTAATCCCCGTCAACCGTCAGCTCGCCGAGCATGATGCGGGCGCTCTGCGCGCCCTGCCCGACGTCAATGGTGACGTTCTCGAGCTGCATCTTAGCATAGCGCGCCTGGGCGAGTAGCTCAAAGGTCGTCGCGCGCGAGTCGAAGTCAAAACCGGTGCGCGACACCAGGCGGGCCGGCTTTGCCTCCGCAAGCTGCACCGCCTGTTTGCCCTTGGCGGGGAACTTGAAGTCCTCCTTCACCTCCATCCCATCGGCGCTGGCGAAGGCGCGCAGCAGGACGTCGCCGTCACCGATGGGGATCGGCCCATCATAGAGTTTCCCCTCGCGCGGCTCGCTGCCGTCGAGCGTGTAGCGGATCTCGCCGCGCGGGGCGACGAACAGCTCGACCAAGCGCTGTTTCCCCTCTTCGATCAACCGGCTGCGCAGGACCAGGCGGTTTGTCCAGACCACCGGCTCGCCGGTCTCATACTGGCCGGACGGGTCGCAGACCAAGAAGACCACGCGCAGCGCCGACGTGGTGAGGGGGTTATCCTTAAGCAGGGGGCTGGACTCGGTGGCCGTGACCGCGTCCTCGGCGTAGTGGATGCGCGGAGCGGGGCCAGCGTTCAACGGGTTGACCTTCAGGCGGACGCGCCCCATATCGTCCGGCCCGTACTCGACGATCACCTGCGCGGACGTCCGCTTTTTGGGCGGCCGCTTTGTGATGTAGCCGTTGCCGAGGTCCTCCCAGAGGCCGCGATTGATGGCGATCTCCTTGAGTTGCTCCAGCCCGCGCGGCGGCAACCAGGGCATCCCTGCTTGCTCCGCATAGCGATCAAGGATATCCACCCAGCGCGTCTCGACCTGGTTCGCCGGCCAAAGCAGGTCCTCGGCCTTGTCGCGCAGCGCGTCGAAGTCCTTTTGGACATCCAGATAGAGCTTGCGCGGGTCGGAGGTGAGCGTTTGGATGATCTGCGCTTCGCCGTCGAAGGGCTTGGTCACGTCGCGGGACATATCGAGTGGCTTGGCGACGAGCTGTGGCGGCCTGCCGGCGCGTTGAATGGGGAAGCGCAGCTTATCGAACAGCCCCAGCACGGTGGTGATGAAGTCGTGCTCGTAAGCGGCCAGCCGGCGCTCAAGCTCCTCGCGCTGCGGATGGCCTTTGGGGATGCGGGCGTCGGCCTTCTGGGCGGCGTAGAGCTGCCGAGCGGCCCGTTCCAGACTGGCCATCTCGCTTTTGTCGCCGGTGAGGACGCAGAGGTTGTTCTTTTGAACCAATCCGTCGAAGAAGCGCTCCAGCGTATCGGGGCTGAGGATGAGCAGGGGGCGTCCGCGGCGTACTTTGTCGGCGACGTCGTTGAGCTTGGGCAGGGGCAAGACGTCGTCATAGACGGTCTTGCGAACTGGCTTGAACATCTCGCGCAGGCGATGGCGGATCAGCTCGTCAATCTGGTTCTCCGGCGCGCCCTCCGCCAGGCCCTGCAGCTGCTTGGTCAGGTTCTCTTGGCGGTCAAAGTAGAAGCGTCGTTCGGGCGTGGCGTGGAGGTACCAGGCGACTTTTTCCATCTCCTCGAGGGCGGAGAGGAACTCCGACGGCTCGCGCAGCGGCGAGGCGAGGCATTCGACGATCTCCTCGCGCGTCAGGCCTTTCACGGCGTTCACCGCGGTGGAGAGGCTAGCCGTCAGCAGCAGCGTGCTGACCTGCGCGGCGGTGTCCTTGCCGCTCTTCAGGTCAATCACCTGGGCGTGCGCCGAACCCTGCGCGTCCCAGATGTCCTTGGCGATCACGTCGGCCATGTTCGAGATCTCGATCAGCTTTTCGCGCACCTCTGGGATGGAGAGGTCGAAGTGCTGGGGGCCGATCAGGAAGACGTCGTTGGCCTTGCGCTCCCAGACCGACTTGAGCAGGCGGGAGACCAGCTCAATGAGGCCGCGGGTCTGCTTGAACTGCTCGTTCTCCTTGAACAGCGCGATCACGTTCTTCAGGCGCGGGTGAAAGGGATAGGTCGCCGCGATCTCATCGGCGATCGCCTCCGCGCCACGCTGGGCGGTCTTCGCCCTGACCGCCTCGGACAGCTTGCGGCCGTAGGCGCTGGCGATCTCGTCAATCTCGCTTCGGTCGGGCAGCGCCTTGAACAGCCGCTTGCGCAGGATTTCATAGATCTCGTTGGCCGCCAGGTCCACCGGCGTGATGGCGCGCTCCTGCCGGCCAAGCTCGGCGCGCGCGTCCTGCAGCGCACGCTTGATCAGGCTGCGGCCGATGTCGTAGGCCGCGTCGAGGTCGGAGACGACCACGCAGACGTTGCGCTTCTTGCCGGCTGCGGTGAGCAAGTTGGCGAAGGCACGGGTGGCGATGTCGGCGACCGTGGTGCCATCGCCTATTTTCTGGGTGGCCAGGTAGTGGAAGTAGGGCGGCATCTCGTCGAGCAGGATGAGCACTGGGGCATCGCCATCGAAGAGCGCGAGCCAGTCCCGCTCGTCCGGCGCCTGTGGGCCGGCTGCCCAGAAGGCGCGGAATTGCTCACCCTTGCCGAGCTGTTGGGCGATCTCGCCCCAGAAGAAGCAGGCGGGGGTGTTGCGGCCGTTGAACGCGGCGATCGCGGCGCTGCCGAAGTCGCCGGCGCCGCTCACGCCTGCGGCGTACTTTGCGCGCAGCCTCGGATGCTTGGCCAAGAGGCCGAAGCTGATCATCAGGTGGGTTTTGCCGCCGCCCATCGCCTGCTTGAGGTGAAAGACGGCCTGCGAGGAGCGACCGGCGAGGCGCGCGATGCCCTCGCTGATCAGGCGCTGCATGCCTTCGGTGATGTGCGTGCGCGCAAAGAATGCTTCCCCATCCTCTTCGTCGGCGATCAGTTCGTCCAGCTGCTCGATCTGGTCGCTGAGCTTGACCGAGAGGGCGTTGTCTTGGAGTTGACAGGCGTCACGAACGGTTTTCATCTTTGATCAGCCTCTCGCTAATGGCGCTGAGTAAGGCACGGTGAACTTACTTATTTATACTCTCGATTCAGATAATCAGACGCCCATGCCAAGGCCTGTGGCGATTCATCCGTAATCCACATCCGGAACCTCGCGCCAAAGTCTTTCTCTTTGTAAGTTCCTACCAGATATCTCTCATCCCCTCTCTCCTCTACGTAGAAGCCAATCCCTTTGATTCTCCTCTGGCCCTCATAAGATAAAGAT
>JAGHYX010000028.1 GCA_017743375.1 Chloroflexota bacterium | reverse complement strand
AGAAGCGCACCGAAGCGCGCATCGAGGAACTGGCCGAGGCGCAGAAGCGCACCGAAGCGCGCGTCGAGGAACTGGCCAGCGCACTGACCGAGACGCAGAGGGTGGTTGCGGAGCTTGCAGAGCTATACAAACTCCTAAACAAAGATGTCGCAGTGCTCAAAGGCTTTATGCTCGAGCAGCGTTATCGGCTAAACCCAGGCGCATTCTTCTGGCGCGAATATCGCAAGCTGCGTGTGCTTAACCTTGCTGACCTAGATCGCGTGGACGAGGCGTATGCGCGCGGTGAGTTCTCGCCCAAAGAATGGAAGGCGCTGAACAAACTCGATCTGTTGCTTTTGGGGGTGACTGGCAAAGGGGATGAGCGACGCGAGGAGTATCTGGCGGTGGAGATCTCTTGGGTGGTTGACGTTTATGATGTCGAACGTGCTCATCAGCGCGCTGAGCTGCTGCGCCGGCTTGGCTACCCTGTGCGCGCCGCCGTTGGCGGCTCTGCTATCTTAGACGACGCAAAGGCGCGCGCTGGTGCGCTCGGCGTCATCGTCGCGCTGAATAGCGAAGATGACGATGACGGCGATGAAGAGGCTTAAACGCTCCGACTGCCATGATCGTGCTCGACGGTGCGATGGGAACCGAGCTGGAGCGCCGTGGCGTGAACACCAAGCTGCCCCTCTGGTCGGCCGTTGCTCTAGACGCTGCGCCGGATGTAGTTGAACGCATTCACAGCGAATATCTCGCAGCAGGTGCTCAGGTAATCACGACCAACACCTTTCGCACCAACCTCCGCGCACTGCGCAAGGCTGGCATGGCTCATCGCGCCCGTGAACTCACCCAGCGCGCAGTCGCGCTGGCTCGTCGCGCACTTCAAGACCACCCCGGTTCAGATAAAGCGATGGTCGCCGGCAGCATTGCACCAGTTGAGGATTGTTACTCGCCAGAGCTGGTCCCCGGCGATGCCGACTTGTTAGAAGAACATGCTGTCCTCGCCGGCTATCTGGCAGATGCCGGCGTGGATCTGTTGCTGATCGAGACGCAGAACACCATCCGCGAGGCAGTTGCTGCCATGCGCGCTGCGCGGGCCACTGACAAGCCGGTCTGGATTAGCTTCACGCTCAACGACAAGAATCAACTCCTGAGCGGCGAATCGCTGGAGGATGCGGTGCGCGCCGTGTTGCCCTGGCAGCCCCAGGCTGTGCTCGTTAACTGCGTCCCAGTACCTCAGGTCGCTTCTGCCATCAGCCGACTACGCGCGATCGTCCCCGCCGATATCCCGATTGGCGCATATGCCAACGCTGGGCGCGTGGACGAAAGTGGGCAATGGACGATGGAAGGCGGCGTATCACCGATCGAATATGCCGACGCTGCGCGAGAGTGGCGCGCTTTGGGCGCGACCATCATCGGCGGTTGCTGTGGCACAACGCCGGCACACATCGAAGCCTTAGCACGTCAGTTAAACGACGGGCAACGCGGATAATCCGCTCGATCGCAAAGTGCGGCCTGGATGGCTCGCATGACAGCTAATGCGATATGCTCCCGCCAGGGCCGCGCCGCCACTTGGACGCCTACCGGCAGATTCACGCTCCCCACGTCTACTTGGCTCGCTACTGCATTCACGATATCCAAGGTGCGCTGCCTCGGCTTAGCCTCTTCCAGCCGCACGCGCGTCACTGGCACCACGCCGGCAGGAAAGCCAAGCAAGTTGTAAACGATGCTATAGGCACCGCCGGTTATCAACACACGGCTCGTGCCGTGTGGCCAAGCCGGCGAGAAGCAAGCTGGGCTAATCAGAGCATCCAGCGGCCCGATCTCAGTGCGGTCCATCGCGGCCAGGAAGTCACGACGATACGCTTCGATTGCGCCATCGAGGTCGGTTGCATCTTTGGTGGGGGCGCCGACGTTGCGAAGTTGCCAAGCCAGTTGGCGCTGGCCTAGGCAGTGAAGTGCATGCGCCACACAGCGCACCGTTTGCTCCGAGCGTTGGGCCAACCAATACAAGGCTGCGATTTGCGGCTCAGGTCGATCGTGAGCCAAGGCAGCACGAAATGCGGCTGCGCCGTTAGCCGTCAACAGGCGTATGTAGGCTGCTGCGGCCCGACGCAGATCAGGAGGACGCCATTCGGTGACCTGAGCGCCGGCGGCCTGGACGATGGCTGCTGCCTCGCGCACGGCGCGGACTACCGCCGGCGAGGGCGGCATGATGCCGTCGTCTGTGTAGAAGCCCACCCGCAGCTGCGCCAGCGCTACCTGCTTGGGATCACCGAGCGGCTGAGGAGTAGACATCTGCGGATGAGGCAATGTCCCAATCAACCGCATCACCAGCATCAAGTCATCTACGCTGCGCGCCATTGGCCCAACCACCGAGGCCACCGGACCAAACGAGAACGGTACGTTAGGAGCAAAGCGGCTGTAGTCATGCGTGCGCCACGTGGTGGGCTTGAGGCTGGTGATGCCGCAAAAGCTGGCCGGCAATCGCACGCTGCCGCCAATATCCGTGCCCAAGCCCAGCGGCGAGCCACAGGCAGCGATGATCGCGGCCTCACCACCGCTGCTCCCACCTGGCGTGCGGCGAACGTCCCAGGGGTTGTTCGTGCGACCGTAGAGCGCGTTGCTGCTCTCGTTGTAGATCAGCGCTTGTGGCACGTTGGTCTTGCCAAGGACGATCGCGCCGGCTTCGCGCAGGCGGCGCACATAGGGGTCATCCGCAGCAGGATAGTCGTGCCGGCGCGAGGGCATGCCAAACGTCGAAGGCGTCCCGACTAGGTCTAGGCACTCCTTAATGGTTATCGGCACGCCATGCAAAGGACCGAGTAACTCGCCGCGTGCCTGGCGCGCGTCTGCGGCGCGCGCTTCGTCCATCGCCTGCTCGAAACGAGCCACGACCACCGCGTTCAGGCGCGGATTCACGCGCTCGATGCGCGCGATGTGCGCTTGGACGACCTGGACAGCGGATACGCGGCCAGCAGCAATCAAGTCGGCTAACTCTGTGGCTGAATACTGGGTGAGTTCTTTCATGGCTTGCAGCGGTGGTAAACGGAAATCGCTTCAGAATACTGTATTAGCGCTATCTCGCGCTGAGCACGACGAAGGGAATGGGTAAACGCAGTGCCTTCGCCCGCTCAGGTTTTGCCCTAGGCCATGAATATGCACCTACGCACACCCTTCTCCAAGTAGGCTACAATCTTCTGGGAGATGGGATGCGACTCCAGATCGGACGCCGACTTGTATTCGTTCCCTAACCCAGCGATGTTGGTGGTGCTCTCTGGACCGTCGGGCGTGGGCAAGGACACGCTGCTCAGGCGGCTGAAGGAGCGCGGGTATGACTTCACCTTCGTCGTCACCATGACCACCCGCCCAAAGAGAGCGGACGAGGTGGACGGTGTGGACTACATCTTCGTCAGTAAATCCACCTTCGCCGACATGATGCAAGCCGGTGAGTTGCTGGAGCACAGCGTGGTCTATGGCGATTACAAAGGCATCCCCAAGAAGCAGGTGCGCGACGCAATCGCCAGCGGCAAGGACGTACTGATGCGCGTGGACGTGCAAGGGGCAGCCAAGATCCGCAAGATCGTGCCCAACGCAGTGACCATCTTCCTGGCTCCAGAGAGCGAAGAAGAGTTGATCCGCAGGCTATCCGAGCGCAAGACCGAGACAGAGGATGGGCTAAAGCTGCGCATCGCAACCGCGCGCGAGGAGATGAAGCGCCTGTGCGAGTTCGACTATGTCGTAGTTAACCGAGCTGGCCGCCAGGACGAAGCCGTGGATCAAATCGTCGCCATCATCACCGCCGAGCACTGTCGGGTGGGCCGCAAGCCGGTCTGCTTGTGATGGACTTTCGTTCGCGTTTCTCCTTGCGCGGAGGGACCATTGCGCCTATCCCGCTTGGCCGGCCGCGCTGGACATACATCATCATCGGGATAGACGTTGTCATCTTTCTGCTCATGACCCTGGCCGGCGGGACGCAGAATCCGGATGTGCTCGACCGCTTCGGGGCGAATACCGCCTGGCTGATCGCCGGCCAAGGGGAATATTGGCGGCTGTTCACGGCTAACTTTATCCACATAGGGATACTCCATCTCGCCTTTAACATGTTCGCCCTCTATCAGTTAGGCCGCCAGATCGAATCTCTCTACGGCCGGCCGCGCTTTCTGGCCATCTACTTGCTAAGCGGTTTGTCGGGGACGGTGTTCAGCTATCTGCTGACCCAGGGGCGTTCGGCCGGCGCTTCCACCGCGCTGTTCGGCCTGTTCGGCGCGTTGCTCGTTTACTTCTATAAATACCGAGATGACTTCGATGGCTTTGGTCGCCGGCAGCTGATCAACCTGGCTGTCATCTTGCTGGTCAACGTGCTGATTGGCCTTTCGCCCGGCAGCAACATTGACAACTGGGGTCACATCGGCGGCTTTGTGGGCGGCCTATTCCTCGGCTGGTTCCTCTGTCCGCGTTATGCGCTCGTGGATCCGTTTGTGAATGCATTTGCGCCGGCTCTTTCTCGTCGGGTTGAGCTTTCCAACGGCATCGTCATGGATACCAACGCGCTCTCGCGCCAGGCGCTACCGGTTGCGATATTCATCGGCGTCTTGATCATGCTCACCGCGCTGGCGACCAGCCTTCAACAGCCCCGCCTGTGATGTCCGCGCGTCCCCCACACCATGCAGGCCGCAGCTACTTTGCCGATCCAGGCCGGCTGCGCGCCTCGGTCGAAGCGTTCATCGAGGACGCCGCCCAGCCTGCCTTAAGCGGAGCGCTCTGTGCGCTGGTCGTGCCCTACGGGACGCACGGCGAGATTGGCCCGCTGGCCGGTCGCGCCTACAAGCTGCTGCTCAGCCTGCCGTCGCCCTCAGCCCCGCTGTTGATCCTCGCGCCGGCTGCCGAGGAAGGCGGCTCAGCCATTCAGTGCGATCCATTGCCTGCCTACGCTACCCCTCTCGGCCAGATGCCGATCGATGAGGCCGTCCTCAATAGTCTTGAGCAAGCTGGCCTGCCGACCGTCCGCGCGCCGGACGGCGATCCTCACATCGAATCGCATTTGCCGTTTGTGCAGGTCGCGCTAGGCGACGAGCGGTTCGTGCCATTGCGCGTCCCCGCCGGCCTGGACCTCGCGGCGGCAGCCTGGGACGCTGTGGGCGAGCAGGTAAGCCTGATCATCGCCATCGCCAACATACCGGCCGGAGACGCGCTGAGCGCACTCATGCGGTTGGACGAGCGTGCGCTGATGTCCCCTGCGGCCCGTCATCGCTGGCCGCTCATTAGCCCACCGGCTGGTTCCGCTTTGCCGTCCGCCGATCGAGCGGTATTGGCGCTGGCAGTGAGGCTCGCCAAAGCCAAGGGAGCCACCCGTGCTGTCCTGCTGGACAGCGTCGGCGCGCGCACTGCGCTAGCGCTTTACCGCGCTTGATCAACGGGCCGGCTGCTTGGCCAGCTCCTCCTCGATGAGCGCGCGAAAGGCCTCGAATGGCTGCGCGCCCACCAGCGGGCGACCATTCACCAAGAAGGAGGGCGTGCCGCTCACCCCCAACCGCTGACCCTCCTGCGCGTCGCTGAGGACCTGCTGCTGCATGGCGCTGTCGTTGAGACAGGCAGTGAACGCCTCTAGGTTCAGCCCCAGCTCGGCAGCCAGGCCGGCCAGCGCTTGTTTTACGCTCGCCTCGTCGTCGCCACCGCCCACCTCGCTGCTGAAGAGCTTGCCGTGATAGTCCCAGAAGCGCCCCTGCGCGCCGGCGCACTCCGCTGCCTGCGCCTTCCAAACCGACGATGGGCGCAGGAAGGGATAGTGCTTGTAGCTCATGCGCACCTTGCCTGTGGCGACGTATTCGCTCACCAGGCGGGGGAAAGTTTCCTGATAGAAGCGCCGGCAAAAGCCACAATTGAAGTCGCTATATTCCACGATGACGATCCTCGCGTTTGCGTCGCCCATCGTGTTCTGGGGGCGGGTGACCACTTTGGGCAGGAAGGGCTGGGGATCGGAGAGGATCACCTCGTTGCCCGATGCCGGGGCAGCGCTCGGCGCTTGTGCTGTGCCGGGTGGCAGGCTCGTGCTCGTCTCGCTCACCTCGTTGCCTGACGCCGGCGCTGCGCTCAGCCTGGCGAGGTTGGTGCGTTGCGATTCGGTCGTGGCGCCAATGACGAGAAACGTGATCAGAGCACCGACGACGGCGCCGGAGATAAACCAGATGACCTTCGTGCGGGTTGCCTCCATGGGCGCATGTTCGGTTTGCATGTTTCTCCTCTCGCTGGGAGGGTCTTCCTTGCGGCTTGTTACGGGGTGGATGATGAGGTGCGCCGCTGTATGAGCGAATCATACAACTGCAAATAGTCATGCACCGTGCGCGCCGTGCTGTAGTGTTGGGCGATGAACGCGCGCGGCTTGACGTAGCGCGCGCGATGGTCACACACGTCCAGGATCGCCGCGGCCAGCGCCGGCGCGTCGCCCGGAGGCACGACGCTGCCCATGCCGGTCGTCTGGACAGCCACGCGCACGCCGGGCAGGTCACTGCACACCACAGGCGTCCCGCACAGCATGGATTCCACCTGGACCATCCCAAACGACTCGGTGGAGTTCAGGCTGGGCAGCACGGTGACATCGCACGCGGCATAGAACGCCGCCAGCGCGCGCCCCTGCAACGTGCCGACGAAGGTCCAGGCCGGACCGAGCGCGTCGAACGCGGGGCGCAAGCGCCGCGCGTAGGCCTCTTCGCCGATCACGTCGCGATAGGGTCCGGCGAAGAGCACCCGCGCCCCTGGCCGCACCTGGCGGATGATCTGCAGCGCCCGAACCAGCACCTCGACGCCCTTCTCGGTGGCGAGCCGCGCACACATGCCGATCAACGGGCGCTGAGCCGGCGTGATCTGCCATTGATGCCGGAATGCCTCAAGGTCATCGGGCGCTGGCAGCGCGATCTCGATCGGCGGCGGGATGATGGAGAGCTTGTGTCGGTATCGCATCAAGTAGCGCGAGTGGCGCGCAAAATCCTCGGTGTATGACACAACGCGATCCACGGCATGGCCCGCGATGCGATTCATCAGGTTGATTACCCGCTGCACCACCCAGTTGAACGGCCCATCGGGCAGCCGAATATCGCCATGCACGGTGAGCAAGGACGGCTTATGGAACAGACGGGCGTTGATGGCGACGCCCGCGCCGTCGAACTGGGGGAGGTGCAGATGGACCAAGTCTTGCGAGGGCAAGAGCCGGCGCAGGGTGACGCCGAACGCCGGCATCAGGACGCCCTTGCTGATCCGCGCCAATACCGGCACGCGCACCACGTCAACGCCATCCCGCCATTCCCTGCATGGCAGGGCGCGGTCGTATTGCGAGGTGAGGATGGTCACCTGATGGCCAGCATCAGCCAGGCCACGCGCCAGCCGCTCCACGTAGATCGTCAAGCCGCTGATGTGGGGGCGGTAGTAAGTCAGCACGTGGAGGATGCGCATTGGCCTCTATCCCTGTGCATGCTGGCTCTGGCCTGCGCTGGCCGGCTGCAACTGACCCAATGACAGGCCAATCCGCAGCAGGCCGAACACCCCTAGCCCAATCAGCGACAGTTGCTGGGAGAGCGACCAGACAAAGACGAACGCCGTGGCCTGGGTGAGGTCAATGTCGAACGGGACGACCAAGGCAGTGCGGGCGAAGAACTGCACAGGGCCCAGGCCACCCGGCGCCGAGGGCGCTGCGCCGCCCAGGTTGGCTGCCACCAACATCAGCCCTGCTTGCTCCAGCCGCGCCGGCAAAAACGCGGCCATCACAAAGTAGGCCAGCAGCACCTGCACCAGCCAGATGCTCACGGTGGTGATCAGCACAATCATGAACCGTCTGAGGGAATTGATAAGCCTGAAGCCAGCACAGAAGTCGCGGTATCGCTGAAGCCAGCGCTGGGCATGAATCCTCGGCAGGCGCGCCAGGATGCGCGCTGCGACTTGCTCCACGCGCGCCGATTGCCAGAGCACGACCCCCAGCCCTAGCACCAGGGCGATGACGAGGCCCGCGCTCAACGCTGCTGCGCGCGCAAGGGTGACATCGGTGGGGATGAAGGCAGCAAAGCTGGCGAACATCAATACCACAGCGATCAAATCCAGCAATCGCTCCACGACCACCGAGGACATCGCCGTGGCCGTGCTCACCGCCGTCCGCTGGCCAATCACCACGGCACGTCCAATCTCGCCCATCCGAAACGGCAGCATCATGTTGAGCATGTAGCCGATGTTCATGGCGTGAAAGACCGTCTCGAAGGGCGCTTCGCCCATCAGGGTGGCCCAGCGCCATGCACGGATCAGCAGCGCGGCGAGAAAACACGCCGCAGCGGGGATCAGCCAGGTTGCCTCTGCGCGGGCGATGGCGCGCGCAAAGGCGCTGAAGTCCACGTCGCGCAGGGTGAAGTAAAGCGCCAGGGCGCTGATCGCCATCCCCAGCCAGAACTTCCATTCCTTTAGCATAGCGCGTGGCCCAAGCGGTCCAGCAGGGCGGCGACCTCTGATTCAGGCGGCGATACGCTGCCCAGCGGTGCTGCGCCTTCTCCTTCTAGGCCGTGAAAGTCGCTGCCGCCGGTGAGCAACAGGTTGCGCGCGCGGGCGATACGGACGAACGATTCCACTTGTTCGGGCGTGTGCAAGGGGTAAAAAGCCTCTAAGCCATCCAGGCCGGCCGCGACCAGCTCATCAATTAAGTCTGCCAAGTCGCCCAGGTATAGCCCTGGGTGGGCCAAGACAGCCAAGCCGCCCGCCGCGTGGATGAGTTGCACGGCCTGGACAGGCGTGAGCCCCAGGTGGGCGACAAATGCCGGCTTGCCTTCACCCAGATACAGGTCAAACGCTTCGTTCTGCGTGGCCACGACGCCGGCCTCGACCATCGCGCGCGCCACATGCGGGCGGCCGATCACGGCGTCGCCGGCGAGGGCGCGCACGCGCGCGAAGGGGATATGGATGCCCAGGCCCGCCAGCTTGTCCAGGATCGCGCGGGCGCGCGCTTCGCGCACGCCGCGCAGCGCGTCGAACCTGGCCTGGGTCTCTGGGTCGCGCGGCTGAACGCCATAGCCGAGCACATGCACTTCGCCGCCCGGCGAAAGCGCGCTGATCTCGACGCCGCGGATCACCTGCACGTGGAGGGCCTGGCCGACCGACGCCGCTTCCTCGTTGCCGGCCAACGTGTCATGGTCGGTGATCGCCAGCAGCGCCACGCCGCGCTGATGGGCCAGGCGCACGACCTCTGCCGGCGTGTGACGACCATCCGATGCTGTGGTGTGGCAGTGCAGTTCCGTCCTCACGTGTTGCGTGCCGAGCATTCTACGTGAATCGCTGCGAATGGCGTGGATGCGTTCGCCCATCGTACCGCCCGCCCAAACCATGGGCAATTGGTGGGGTCAGGGGGTTGCGCTCATGCAATAGGTTGCTCGCGCGCCGCGCCGGCTTGTCGGGGTGAACGCTGCGGGGTCGCCGACACGCTCATCCTGAGCGCAGTACAACGCTCGCTTGGCCAACGCACAACGGCGTCACAGCGGCCACTCGTTCGTCATCCTAGCGCCAGCGAAGGTCTAAACTTGTGCCCAACCAAAGCACAACGAGGCCATCGGAGGCTGCGTGGGCGCAGCCCGCTAAATGGTGAGGCAGAGAGTGGTGGCTTCACGGGGGCTTTTTTGAGTCGGGCAGGCGCTGTGAGGCTTTGCTGCGCTTGGCCAACGATATAGATAATAATTATTCACCTATACCTTTCCTAAAGTGTGATAGGTCTTCTACTTTTTATACTGCAAGTGTGTGTTGAACGCACAACCCTCGCCTAAAAGGAGATGCCTGCTCCAGTTTGTGCGCCCATTGACAGCGGGCCGACTTACTGTTAAGATCGGGGCATAGCAGATGTTCAGCACACTGCAGTTCATCACCCCAGCAGCGAGCACACCAGGTGCGCCGCACCGAGTTCGCGGTGGGTGGAGCTGCGTGTGTATCGCGCGGGCCCGCCAGCGCCCGTAAGCGCCGGCAGGTCCGCGCAGGTCTTCTCTTCCCCCTCTTTTCAGAAGACGGACGTTGAGTGTCAGTTCCCGATTTAGCGATCAGCGACTTGGTTTAGGAGGTTGTAGAACATGCGTTCTGAACGCCTGATTTTGGGGAAATCCTTTCGTCGTGACCAGAGACGGTTGACGTTTGGCGTATTCATTGCCCTGGCGCTGGCCCTCTCGGCCTGCGCGCTGCCCTCGCCGCCGCCGGCCCAGCGCCCCGCCGAGCAGCCCGCTGCGCCGACGAATGAGCCGATTTACATCGGCGTCAGCGGCCCGCTGACCGGACCGAACGCGCGCTACGGCGTGCAGTGGAAGAAGGGCTTTGACCTGGCGCTGGAGGCGATCAACGGCAAGGGCGGTGTGCGCGGCCGCCGGCTGGAATACATCTTTGAGGACTCACAGAGCGACCCCAAGCAATCCGTGATCGTCGCCCAAAAGTTCGTGGCCGACCCGCGGATCGTGATCGAGCTGGGCGACTTCAGCAGCCCAGCCTCAATGGCCGCCTCGCCGATCTACCAGCGCGCCGGCTTGGTGCAGTTCGGCTTCACCAACTCGCATCCGGACTTCACCAAAGGCGGTGACTATATGTGGAGCAACTCGGCCACGCAGGAAGACCTCTCGCCGGCCTTGGCCGAGTTCGCCTACCAGACGTTGGGGTTAAAGCGGCTGGCGGTGTTCTACCTGAACACCGACTGGGGCAAGGCCACCTATGACCTATTCCGCAAGCACGCCGAGAAGATCGGCGCGGAGATCGTCGCGGCGGAGGCCTATTTGCCCGATGAGAAAGACTTTCGTTCGGCGCTGGTGCGCGCGCGCGACGCGGATCCCGATGGCCTGGTGCTGATCTCCTATCAGGCCGACGGCGCGCAGATTGTCCAGCAGGTGGCCGCCGCCGGCCTGAAGGTGCCGATCGTCGGCGCATCGTCGTTGCACTCGCCCGACTTCATCCGGCTGGGCGGCGCTGCGGCGGAGGGCGTGCTGATCCGCGGCCAGTTCTCGCCCGAAGACACGCGCCCGATCGTCAAGGCCTTTGTGGACGCCTATCGCGCCAAATACAACGAGGAGCCGGACTTCTTCGCTGCGCACGCTTACGACACGATGAACATCGTCGCCGCCCTGATCGAGATCGCCGGCCCGGACCGCAAGGCGATCCGCGACGCCTTCACCAAGATCAAAGACGTGCCCAGCGTGATCTACGGCAGCGTGACCTTCGACCCGGTGACCCGGCGCGTGTCCAAACCACAGTTCGTGGACTTGGTGGTGAAGAACGGGAAGTTCGTCCCGTGGGACGGCACGTTGCCCAACGGCCGCGGCTGATGACTAACATGAAGATGAACAAACGCGAGCGGGTGGAGGCCGCGCTGAGCGGCGCGCCGGTGGACCGGGTGCCTGTCTCGGCCTGGCGGCACTTCATCCCGGAAGAACGCTCGCCTGAGCAACTCGCCGCCATCAGCCTCAAGCACTTTCACGAATTCGACTGGGACTGGCTGAAGCTCAACCCGCGCGCGACCTATTACGCCGAAGCGTGGGGCAATCGCTACGACTTCGACGATTACGACTCGGTATTCCCTCGCCTGGTGGAAGGGCCGATCCGCTCGCCGGCCGATCTGGAGAAGATCGCGCCGGTGAGCGCCACCGGCGGTGTCTTCGGTGAGCATCTCGCGCTGGTGCGCCGCGTAAAGGCCGGCATCGGCGAGGCGCACTTTGTGCAAACGGTGTTCTCACCGCTCTCCGTGTTGAGCTTTCTGCTGGCCCGTCCACCGCAGCACAACGCCGATCAACTGGTCCAGGCGCAGTATGACGCGCTGCGCGGCGCCATCATCGAGAACCCGCAGGGCGTGCACGCTGCCTTGGAGGTGATCGCCGACGTGCTGGCTGCCTACGCTGCGGCAGCGGTGGACGCCGGCGCGAGCGGGATCTTCTTCGCCATCGTCAAGTTGGCCCGCCAGGGCGTGTTGAGCGAGGCCGAATATGCTGAGTTTGGCCGGCCTTACGACCTGCGCGTGTTGCAGGCCGTGCAAGGCGCGCCGTTTAACTTGCTCCACATCTGCGGCCCACGGGTGTACTTCCCGCTGGTGCTGGACTATCCCGTACACGCCATCAACTGGGCGGCCCTCAACCAGGACAACCCCACAGTCGGCGAAGCCCAACGCCTGACCAACCGCGCCCTGGTCGGTGGGGTGGACGAGCTGGGCACACTGCAATTCGGCACGCCGGAGCAGGTGCTGGCCGAGGCGCAAGCGGCCATCCGCGCGACGGGTGGGCAGCGCTTCCTCCTCGCGCCTGGCTGTGGCACGCGCATGGACGTGCCAGATGCCAACCTGCGCGCTCTGCGCCGCGCCGTTGAGCTGCCGCGCTAACCGGACATGCCGGACTTCGCGCTGCGCACGCTGGGCGACCAGCTCATCAATGGGCTGGTGATCGGCAATATTTATGCGTTGATCGCTATCGGCCTAGCGCTGATCTTCGGGGTCGCTAATCTGATCAACTTCGCCCACGGCTCGGTATATATGGTCGGCGCTTATGTGGGGTGGGTGGCGATCACCTGGCTGGGCTGGCCGCTGCTGCCGACCTTCGTCCTGGTGGCCGTCGTCTGCGCCGGCTTGGGCCTGGCGATAGAGCGGCTCGGCCTGCGCCAACTGCAAAATCAGGCGCGCATCGCGCCGCTGCTGGCCACAATCGGCATCAGCTTCGCCCTCGACCAGTTGGTGCAGATCGTCTTCTCGCCTAACCCACACGCCTTCCCCAGCCCGCTGCCGGCGACGCGCATCGCGCTCGGCGGGGTGAGCATCGGGCTGCTCGACCTCTTGATCGCGGGGATCACGATCAGCGCAGCCGCGCTGCTGTTCGCCTTTCTGCGCTTTACCCGCCTGGGCTGGGCTGTGCGCGCCACGGCCCAGGATCGCGAGGCAGCCCAGCAAATGGGGGTGGATGTGGACGCGGTCAACGCGCTCACCTTCGCCATCGCCTCGGTGCTGGGCGGCATCGGCGGCATGTTGATCGGCATGTACTTCACCTCGGTCTATCCCACCATGAGCTATGGGGCGATGATCAAAGGGTTCGTCGCCAACTTGATCGGCGGGCTGGGCAATGTGCCGGGCGCGGTGGTGGGCGGCTTGCTGCTGGGGCTGATTGAGACAATGGGCGTGGCATTGCTCGGTTCAACGTATCGAAACCTGTTTGCCTTCGTCATCCTGATCGGGGTGCTGGTGGTGCGGCCGACCGGCTTGTTTGGAGTGCAGCGCGCGCTGCCGCCGGAGCCGCTCACCGGCACGTTTGTGCCCAGCAGCCAGCCGGTGCGCCTGCCGCCCTGGCTGGTGGCGGCTGCCTTGGTCGCTGCTGTCCTGCTGCCGTTTATCTCAACCGATCCCTACCTGCTCCAGATCTTCACCAGCGCTTGGCTGTTCGCCATGCTGGCGCTGAGCATCACCCTGGTCACCGGCGTCGCTGGGCAGATCTCGCTGGGCCAGGCTGGCTTCTTGGCGATCGGCGGCTATGCCTCGGCGCTGTTGAGCATGCGCTTGGGGTTGCCGGTGGAGCTATCGCTCATCCTGGGGGCGATCCTGGCCGCCGCCATCGGCACACTGCTGACTTGGCCGGTTTTTCGGCTGCGCAGCCAGTATGTGGCGCTGGCCACGTTGGGCGTGGGCGAGGTGATCAACCAGATCGTGCTGACCTGGGAAGACCTCACCAACGGCCCGCTGGGGCTGAGCAACATCCCGCCGCTGTCGTTCTTCGGGCTGCCGATCACCCAGAACGCACCGATTTACTGGGCCGCGCTGGCGTTGCTTGTCGTCAGTGCGTTGTTCCAGTGGCGGCTGATGCGCTCGCACCTGGGCCGCACTTGGCGCGCATTGCGCGACGATGACGTGGCCGCGCGCGCCTTTGGGGTGTCGCCCGACCGCTACAAGGCGCTCGCTTTCATCGCCAGCGGGCTGGTGGCCGGCTTAAGCGGCGCGTTCACCGCACACATGTACTCGTATATCAACAACGAGACGTTCGCAGCGACCACGTCCATCCTGGGGTTGACAATGGTGATCCTCGGGGGGATGGGCAACATGGCCGGCGCGGTCGTCGGCGCCGTGGCGCTCACTGCACTGCCGGAGCTGTTTCGCCCGCTGGCCGATGCGCGTTACCTCATCTACGGCCTGGTGCTGTTGCTGCTGGTGCGCTTTAGGCCGCAGGGGATGTTGGGGACGGTCTGACGGGCGCTCGACTTTATCAGCACACTAACGATCCAAATAGTCAGTAGCGGGCGCAGCCGCTGGCGTGAGCACATGAGAGTCACCAGCATCCCCATCACCCTAAGCAAAGCGACGCTTGTGCCCGACTAAAGCGTCGCGGGCCGCCGCGCCCTGGTCAGCGCAGCCGCTAGCATGACAGGAGGGGTTGGGCATGAGTGACTTCTTGGGGCTTTGGTCGGGCGGAAGTTGAGCTCTTCCGCCTAGGGGCACAACGTCACTGCGCCCCTCGCACGACCGTGAGGCAGACATCGGATGGGCGATCAGCGTCACGGGACTGGTGTGGCGAGCGAGCGGCCCACGCCCCGTCGGTGAACGCACCCTAGGCGCACATTCACAGTTCTAAAATACCAGCCTAGGAGATCGCCCATGCTTCAGCCAATGCCAAGCGTAAACGGAGAATTGCTCGCAGTTTCCTCTGAAGACTGGATCGCCCGCGACCGTGAGGTGGTCAGCCCGGCCATCTACCGCTACACCGAGATCGCCTTCGCGCGCGGCGAAGGCGTGTTCCTCTACGACTTTGAGGGCCGGCGCTACTACGACATGGCCGCCGGCATCGCCACGATGAACGTCGGCCATTGCCATCCCCGCGTCGTCAACGCGATCGCCGACCAGGCGCGGACGCTCATCCACGCTGCCGCGCACGTCGGTTACATGGCGCCCTACGTGGAGATGGCCGAGACGCTGCGCAGCCTGCTGCCGCCCTCTCTGGACCGCGGCAAGGCGCTGCTGGTGAACAGCGGCAGCGAAGCGGTGGAATCAGCGATTAAGCTGGCGCGCGCGGTGACCGGCCGCAGCATGGTGCTGGCCTTTATTGACGGCTTTCATGGCCGGCCGATGGGCGCGCTGGCGGCCACCGGCAGCAGCAGCGGTTATCGCCGCCACCTGGCCGGCCTGCTCACCGGCGTAGAACACGTGCCCTATCCCAACTGTGGGCGCTGCGCTTTCGGCCACGGGCCGCGCACACCTGACCAGTGCTGTGGCCAGTGGCGCAACTTCATCCAGCTCACGCTCGACAAGCTGGTGCATCCGGACGACCTGGCCGCGATCCTCGTCGAGCCGATCGCCGGCGAGGGTGGCTACCTCATCCCGCCGGACGACTTTCTGCCGACCCTGCGCGCCATCTGCGACCGCACAGGCGCTTTGCTGATCGCAGACGAGGTGCAGACCGGCCTGGGGCGCACGGGCAAGTGGTTCGCGGTCGAGCACAGCGGGGTGGTGCCCGACATCGTGGCGATGGGCAAGGCGATCGGCGGCGGGCTGCCACTGGGCGCGATCGTCGCCCGCGCCGAGCTAATGGATCAGTGGTGGCCGGGCGCGCACGGCAGCACCTTCGGCGGCAACCCCGTCGCCTGCCGAGCCGGGTTGGAGACCATCGCCATCATCCGCGAGGAAGGGTTGATGGACAACGCCGTCCGCGTCGGTCGTCGGCTGATGCAGCACTTTCAGGCTGCTCGCGCCCACCTGCCGATCATCGGCGACGTGCGGGGCAGGGGGCTGATGGTAGCAGTGGACTTGGTGGATGAAGGCGGCCAGCCGCTGGCCACCGACCGCCTGAAGCAGGTGATCAAGCTGCTGGGCAAGCGCGGCGTGGTGGTGACCAAGTGCGGCCCTAGCGCGCTGCGGCTGGCACCAGCGCTGATCCTCACCGAGGCCCAGGCCGACGAAGTGGCGACCCTGATCCTCGACGCGCTGGCCGAGCTGAGCTGACCATGCTGGCCGTCGTCAAGGAAGGCCCAGGCCCTGGCTTTGCCCTGCGCGATGTGCCAAAGCCCGAACCAAAGCCAGGCTGGGTGCGCGTGCGCGTGCGCGCCGTCGGCATCTGCGGCACCGACATCCCCATCTTCGAGGGCGTCCGCAAAGTGCCCTACCCGCTGATCCCCGGCCACGAGTTCGCCGGCGAGATCGACGCGCTTGGCCCAGGCGTGCATGGCTGGCGCGAGGGCGACCGCGTGGCGGTTGGCCTGGTGATTGGCTGTGGCGAATGCCCTGCCTGCCGGCGGGGCGAGGAGAGCCGGTGTGAGCGAATCACCGAGATCGGCATCCACATCAACGGCGCATTTGCCGAGTATGTGCTGGCACCGGCTAAAGTCCTCCACGCCCTGCCAGCGCACTTGAGCTATGCCGACGGCGCCTCGGTTGACCCGCTGGCGTCCAGCTATCGCGGCATCCGTCGCTTGGCGCTCCAGCCAAGCGACGACGTGGCGATCTTCGGCCTGGGGCCGATCGGCCTCTACGCGCTCCAGGCCGTACGCGCCCACGGCGTCCGGCGCGTGATCGCAATCACCCCACGGCCTGGCTTGCGCGCCGACCTGGCCCGCGCGCTGGGCGCAGACGCGGTGCTCGCAGCTGAAGATTGTGCTGACCTGGTCGAAGGCGTGCGTGCGGCCAACGATGGTCACCTGCCCTCGGTGGTGATCGAGGCCGCCGGCAAGCCAGCGGTCGTCGCTGACGTTGTGCGCGTCGCGGCGATCGGCGCGCGCGTATTGCTGCTGGGCATCTTTCACCAGCCAGCGACCTTCGAGCCGGCGCAGGTTATCCGCAAGGAACTCGCCGTTTTCGGCAGCTTCTGCTATAACTGGGATGACTTCGCGGCCAGCCTCGACCTGCTCGCGCGCGGCCTGGTGCAGACGGCACCGGTGATCACGCACCGCCTGCCGCTGAGTCAAATGGGCGAGGCGCTGGCCGCGATCCATCGCCGCGAAGCGGTGAAGGTGATCCTAGAACCTTGAAGGACACTCTTCTATATCAAGCTAACTCTCATACAAAAAGGAGTGACAACCAACTATGAGGACGATTCCAACCCTACCGATTCGCGCGTTGAGTGCTTTGTTCACCGCCAGCCTATTGCTGGCGGCGTGCGCGCAGCCAGCGCCGGCGCCGCAGCCCCAGCCGGCAGCGCCGGAGCAGCCGACTCAGCCTGCCCCGACCCAGCCGGCAGCGCCGACCGAACCGCCGGCACAGCCTCAGCCCACGGAAGCGCCAGCGCCGGCAGCCGAAAACGTGCTGGTGGTCGGCTTGCCCAAGGCCGATACCCGCACCCTCGACCCACACCGGCAGTATGAGATCACCCCGCCGCAGATCATGCGCGCGATCTACGAGACGCTGGTGACCCTGCCCGACAAGGGCGCCACGATTGACCGAGTCGAACCGCTGTTGGCTGAGTCGTTTGAGATCTCGGATGACGCGCTGGTCTATACCTTTAAGCTGCGCAGCGATGTCAAGTTCGCCAGCGGCAGGACGATGACCGCCGACGATGTGGTGTTCTCGTTCAAGCGGCTGGGCAACTTGCAGGACAACCCATCCTGGTTGTTCAGCGATCACGTCGCCTCCATCGAGGCGGTTGACGCCAGCACGGTGAAGATCACGTTGAAGGAGCCAAACGCTGCCTTCCTCTCCATGCTGGTCTCGCCGAACTTCGCTGTGGTGGATGCCGAGCTGGTCAAAGCACAGGGCGGCACAGACGCGGAGAACGCCAAGGAGGCTGACAAGGCCACCGACTGGCTGGACGGCAACTCCGCCGGCACAGGCCCCTACGTCCTCAAAGAGTGGAAGCGCGGCGAGCAGGTCGTGATCGAGCGCAACCCGAACTATTGGCGCGGCACTGCTCCCTTCGACCGGATCATCTTCCGCGAGATTCCCGATGATGCCGCCCGCCAACAAGCGCTGGAGCGCGGCGATGTTGACATCGCCATCGGGTTGGATGTGGACGCCATCAACCGCCTTAAGGACAACCCTGACTTTAACGTCATCGTCGGCAACACACTGGACATGACCTACCTGGCGCTGACGACTAATCCGGAGCTATCTAAGGAACTGGCCGACAAGCGCGTGCGCCAGGCGATCAAGTTTGCGATTGACTACGAGGGCATCATCAACGGCCTGCTGGGCGGGACGGCGCTGCACATCCCAACCATCATCCCGCTCGGCCTGCTGGGCACCGACCCAGCGCTGGCGCCTAAGCGCGACCTGGAGAAGGCCAAGGCGTTATTGAAAGAGGCCGGCCTGGAAGGCGGCTTCACGATCAACATGGTCTATCCGGGCGAACGCAAGATGAGCAACGTCATCCTGGCCGATACGCTGGTGGCCAAGCTCCAGGAAGACCTGGCCGAGATCGGCGTCACGCTGAACGTCGAGCCGCGCGATGCCACCACCTGGCGGGCGGACTACCGCGCCGGCAAGCTGGTCGCCACGATCGCCGACTGGACGCCCGACTTCCTCGACCCGCACGGCTGGGCGCCGGCGTTTGCCGTGGAAGGGGCTTCGGCGGCCAAGCGCGTGTACTACGTCAACAAAGAGGCCGAGAAGCTGGCCCTCGACGCCGCCAAGATCACCGACCCAGCCAAGCGCGCTGAGATGTATCTTAAGGTCCAACAACTGATGCTGGACGACGCGGCGTTCATCGGCCTGATCCAGCCGAAGGTGCAGATCGTCGCCTCGGCCAAGCTCAAGGACGTGATCTACAACCCGGTGTACTTCCTCGACTACTACTTCATGTCGCGGTAGCGCAGGCACAGCATCACGTCAGCCAGGGCAGAACCGGACACTGGGTGGGCGAAGGCATTGCCTTCGCCCACCCCCTAATTGCGATCAGAAGACACCTCTTGTTCCCATCGGGATAAGCGCGCGCCATGACCCTTCTGGCCTATCTGGTCCGTCGCGTCGTCATCACCGTGCCGCTGTTGTTGCTGGTGACGCTGCTCGGCTTCATCATCACGTATCTCATCCCTGCCGATCCATTGGCGATGGTGCTCTCGGAGCGGGCGATGGCCAACCCGCAGATCGTCCAGGCCTATCGCGAGCGCTGGGGCCTCGATAAGCCACCCCACGAGCGCTACCTGACCTACCTGGGTAACTTGCTGCGCGGCGACCTGGGCGAATCCATCGTCACCCAGCAATCGGTGGCAGCGGACATCGCGCGCTACTTCCCGGCGACGGTCGAGCTGGCCGTCAGCGCCACGCTGATCGCCGTACTGATCGGCGTGCCATTGGGCATCCTGGCAGCGGTCAAGCGCGACCGCTTGCTCGACCACCTGGCGCGCTTCGTCTCGCTGATCGGCGTGTGCGTGCCGGTGTTCTGGCTGGGGCTGCTGGCGCTCTCGCTGTTCTACTATCGCCTGCAATGGATGCCTGGGCCGGGCCGGGTGAACGCGCGGTTGGAGCTGCCGCCGACGGTCACCGGGCTGCTCACTGTGGATAGCCTGCTGGCTGGCCGCGGCGACGTGTTCGCCAGCGCGCTCCACCACTTGATGTTGCCGGCGCTGGTGCTGGGCCTGTATAGCATGAGCTTGATCACGCGCATCGTGCGCTCGGCCATGATCGAGGTCCTTCAGCAGGATTACGTGCGCACGGCGCGGGCCAAGGGCTTGATCGAGCGGCTGGTCATCATGCGCCACGCGCTGCGCAACGCAGCGCTGCCAGCCGTCACCGCGATCGGGCTGGCCTTCGGCAACCTGATGGCGGGCGCGGTGATGACCGAGACCGTGTTCGCCTGGCCGGGCATCGGCCGCTACGCGGTCGAATCAGCGACGAAGCTGGACTTCGCGCCCATCATGGGCGTGACGCTTTTGGTGGCCGTGGCATACATCGTGATTAACTTCTTCGTGGACGTTTCCTACGCCCTGTTGGATCCGCGCATTCGCCTTTCCTGAGCATGGCTGTTGTCACCGCCTATCCGCCGGCTGGCGCGCTCAGCGAGGGTCGTTGGCCCGCCGTCTGGCGTCGCGTGCGTCGCATCTGGCACAACCGCTCGGCGGCGCTGGGCGGCGCGCTGGTGCTGGCCTGGCTGCTGATCGCGTTGCTGGCACCGCTCATCGCACCCTATTCACCGACTGCGCAGAAGGTCACAAACCGCCTGAAACCGCCCAGCGCGCAGCACTGGTTCGGCACCGACGAGCTGGGGCGCGACGTGTTCAGCCGCGTGCTCCATGGCGCGCGCGTGTCGCTGCCCGTGGCGCTGGCGGTCGTGGCCATGACCGGCACGGTTGGCATCCTGTTGGGGTCGGTGGCCGGCTACGCCGGCGGCCTGGCCGACGAAATCATCATGCGCGTGGCCGACGCGGTGTTGGCCTTCCCCTCGCTCATCCTGGCGATCGCCATCACCGCCGCGCTGGGGCCTGGCCTGCTGAACGCGGCGCTGGCCATCGCGCTGGTGCTGTGGCCGGAATACGCGCGCCTGGTGCGCAGCCAGGTGATCGCGCTGCGCGAGATGGAGTTCGTGAGCGCGGCGACAGCGCTGGGCGCTTCGCCCTGGCGCAACTTGTTTGTGCACATTCTGCCGAACGCGCTGCCGTTGATGCTGGTGAAGATCAGCTTGGATATGGGCAACGCCATCCTGCTGGCGGCGTCGCTGTCGTTCGTCGGCCTGGGGGCCGTGCCGCCGACGCCGGAATGGGGCGCGATGGTCGCCGCGGGCCGGCACAAGTTCTTCGAGTGGTGGATCGCCACCTTTCCCGGCCTGGCGATCTTTACCGCTGTGGTCGGCTTTAACTTCCTCGGCGATGGCCTGCGCGACCTGCTCGACCCGCGCCTGCGGCGCATGGTCAGCTAGCGCGCCGGCGCGCCGGCGTCGCGCGCGGCGCAGCCGGCCTCGTAGCGCGCCAGCCAGCGCTCGGCGAACGCCTGAAAGCGTCCCTCGACGATCGCTGCGCGCATCTCGCGCATCAGGTCGAGCAGGAAGGCGATATTGTGAATGCTCATGAGGTACATGCCGAGGATCTCGCCGGCTTGGAGCAGATGGCGGATATAAGCGCGCGAGAAGTGACGGCAGGCATAGCAACCGCATTCGGGGTCAATCGGGCGGTCATCCTCGGCGTAGATGCGGTTGCGCATGTTGATGCGCCCGTCGCGGGTGAAGGCTGCCCCATGGCGTGCCAGGCGGGTGGGCAGCACGCAGTCGGCCATGTCCACCCCGCGCGCCACGGCGCGAATCAGGTCGGTTGGCTCACCCACCCCCATCAGGTAGCGCGGCTTATCGGCAGGAAGTAGATCGTCCATCCACGTGATGACCTGGAACATATCGGCCTTGCTCTCGCCGACGGCCAGGCCGCCGATCGCATAACCAGGGAAGTCCAGCGCCGTCAGGAAGCGCGCGGATTGCTCGCGCAGGTCAGGGAAGATGCCACCCTGGACGATGCCGAACAGCGCTTGGTCCGCGCGGCGATGGGCCTGCCGGCAGCGCACGGCCCAGGCGTGCGTGCGCGCCAACGCAATGTGGTTGTAGTCTCGGTCGGTGGGCGGCGGGCATTCGTCCAGGCACATGATGATGTCGGCGCCCAGGTTCTCCTGGATGCTGATCGCCTTCTCCGGCGTGAAGCGATGGAATGAGCCATCCAAATGGCTCTTGAAGGTCACGCCGTCGTCGTCTATCTTGCGTATGGCGCTGAGCGAGAAGACCTGAAAGCCGCCGCTGTCGGTGAGGAGCGGGCGCGACCAGCCCATGAAGCGGTGCAAGCCGCCACGGCGAGCAATCAGCTCATCGCCAGGGCGCAGATAGAGGTGGTATGTGTTGGCGAGGATGATCTGCGCCTCCATTGCTTCGAGATCGCGCGGGGGCACGGCCTTCACCGTCGCCTGGGTGCCGACCGGCATGAAGACCGGTGTGTGGATTTCGCCATGCGGGGTGCGCAGCACGCCGGCGCGGGCGCGCCCGTCAGTATGGGTGAGTTGAAAGCTGATGCCCATGGCTGATCTACCAAGCTACGTTCAGATTGACGAATGTCCCGATCAGCAGCGAGGCGAGGAAACATATCGCTACTGCGTAGACCACTGCGCGCGGCCGGAAGACGTTGAGATATAGCAACGTGCTTTTGATATCCACCATCGGCCCGAAGACCAGGAAGGCCAGCACCGCGCCGATGGTGAACGTGTTGACGAAGGAGAGCGCCAGAAAGGCGTCTACCGTACTGCATACGGAGAGCACGAAAGCGAGCGCCTGCAGGGCGACGACCGAGCTGATTTGCCCCTGGCCGATGCCGAGCAAGGTCTGTTGCGGCACGAAGGTCTGGAGCGTGGTGGCGATCAGCGCGCCGATCACCAGGTAGCGCCCCATGTCGAACAGTTCCTCCGTCGCTGCGCTAAATGCGCTGTACAGGCGCGCCGAGAGCGAAGCGCGGTGTGACATTCTCAAGGAGATCAGTGAGAGGTTGCTGTTTTCCTCTGCCAATGAAGCCAGCGAGCGCGGGGCGAGAATGCGAACAACGCTCGGCGACGCGCTGAAGACCAATCCGATCCCCGCCGCGATCAGCAGAGTACAGGCCAGCCGCCCCCAGAACACCGGCCCAAGGCCAAACGCTGCGTAAGTGCTGGCGATCACGATGGGATTGAGGACCGGCGCGCCGAGCAGAAAGGCGATCCCCGCCGCGGTGGGAAAGCCCTTTTGATAGAGCCGGCGCACCACCGGCACTACGCCGCACTCGCATACCGGGAAGACCATGCCCAGCAACGCGCCGGCCAGCGGCGCCGTCAGCCAACGCCTGGGGAAGAAGCGGGCGACATCGTCGGGCGTGACGAACTCGGCGATCAGGCCAGCCACCACGCTGCCCAGCAGCAAAAACGGCGCCGCCTCGATGAAGATGCCCAGAAAGACCGTGACGTAGGTTCGTAGCGCATCGGACAGCGCAGGCCATGTGCTGCCGCGGAGCGTCGGCAGCAGGGCGTCGAGCGCCAGCATCCCCAGCATGAGCGCGAGAAGAGCGAGGGCGGCAAAGGTGAGCCGCGATCGTTGGAACATGAATGCGTCGCAAAAGGCGAGTATAGTTTGTCTGCCATTGGCGATTGGGGATTGGCAAATGATGGGGCGCGTTCACAAAGGGTGGGCGACGGCAGTGCCGTCGCCCACCCAGGGTTTTGCCCCTGGCTGTGAATGCGCCCCCGACGTAAGCACGACCCCGATATAATCTGCGCACTCTGCCCAACAGGATCAAGAACTG
>JAGHYX010000163.1 GCA_017743375.1 Chloroflexota bacterium | reverse complement strand
CACCAAAAACTATCCGCTGCCGCATCTATGGGTGTATGGATGGCTGATCGGGTTGTATGACCTGGCCGGCGTGGGGCGTGCCCTGCTGAATCGACGCGAGCCGAGCGCCCTGGCCGGCCGGCTGGAGGGTTGGCGGGGCGCTCGGCGCATGTGGCGCAAACGGCAGCATCTGGTGCGCCGGCGCTCGGCTGCTCAGATCATGTCCCGGCTGGCGCCGGTTCAGTCTCCGCAACAAGTACTGGCCCGCTACCGCCACCTTGTCGCCCGCTAGCGCAGCGGTTGTCTCGATGAACGGACAGCAGGTATGAGGACGAAAAGAACACTGGTTGTGTTGGTCTTAGCAGCGATCGTATTCGATGTATCGGTCCGCGCTCAATCCATGCTGCCGGCTTACGCAGATGCGGGCTGGCCTGGCGCAACAGTCTGGCGCACACCCGGTGCATCTGCAATCCTCACGCCCAGGGCCTTTTTGCCACTTGTGGTCGATCAACCGACCCGCATCGCAGTGATCGGGGATTTTGGGCTGGCCGGCCCCGCCGAGGCGGCCGTGGCCGGCCTGGTGGACGCCTGGTCGCCGACCTACGATGTCTCATGAAAAGCTCACTGGTTCTCCGTGCGTAGGCAATACCTTAGCGGCGAACTGCTGGCAGATGCAAGGCATACGTGCCCGTCACCGGTGTCCCCAGCGAGACTTCATCCACCAGGAGGATCAGCCCGCTGCTGCCGCCATCGGTTGCCTCGATGGTCACCGTGACGGCCTGACCGCTGAAGATAGCAGCGTCCAGCCAGATGTGGGTCCAGGTCGTGCTCAAGGGCAGGGCCATTTGCGCGGTCTGAGAGTCGCTTTCCAGGCGTGCGGTGGCAAAGTCTCCGCTGCCGGCGCCGATGGCCCTGGTCATCAGCGAAAGCACGCTGCCCGCCGGCACAGGCGCCGCTACGAGCTGTTCTATCTTGCCTGTGCCGGTGATGGCAGCGCCGCGCTGCCCGCTGTGCGCCTGCGCTGTATAGCCAGCGTTGATGCTGAACGCCCAGGCCCCGTTCACCTCGAAATGTGTGCGGCTAATCACGTTGTTCAGCGGAGGCAAGACGGCAAGACTCTGGCTGCCGGTTGCGCGCGCGCGGAGGGTCGGCAGCGAGGCAAATCCCCAGCGCGAGATGGCCAGATCGTAGGCGCCGGCTGCAGGATAGTAGGCGGCGGCTCGCCCTTGCCCGTTGCTGTGCTGAACAACGCAGGCGCCCGGCGCACTCACCTGAGCGTTGAACACCGGCTGGCCGACGTTGTTCGTGACCAGGGCAGAGACCACATGGCTGCTGCCAATCGTCGTGGTCACTGGATGACTAAACGGGCCGATATTGCCAGCGGCGTCCCTGGCCCGCGCCCGGAATGAGATCGTCGAGCAGCTTACCGCGCCGATCGGGTAGTTGCCGCTGGTCGTGCTGGCGGGCACGCTGCCCAGCCAGTCGCTCCATGCGCCGGTTCCGATGCGAACCTGTACGGTATAGCTGAATACGCCGGCGCCGCCCGCGTCGCTGCCGCTCCAGCCCACCGGGATGTTGCCGGTCGCTTGGAAGGCCGGCGCATAAATCGCGGTGCTGGGCGCTGAGGTATCAATGCGGAACGGGCCAAAGTGGGCTGGCGCACTCCAGTTCCCCCACTCATCGCGCGCGCGGACGTGCAAATACCACTGGCCATCGCTCAGCGGTGGGCTGGTGATGCTGTTGGAGAACGTGTCCACAACTGTATCCGGAACAGTTGTGGGCGATTGCGACCACTGAAAGGAATAACCGCGCAGCTTTGCGCAACCGAAGCCGGCTGCCCCGCTCCAGGTTGCGTTTATGGTGCTCTGATTGGTCCACGTGTTGACAGGCGGCGAGGCCGTCAGGCCGCTCGGCGGAGCTGGCGGCTGCTCGGTGAAGCAGTAGTTCCCTGTGCGCCGGTTGTCGTGACGGAACATTGGCCAGGGCATGCGCTGGGGAAGCGCCGGCCCGCTCTCCTTCCAGATATACACAGCCGCCTGCCCGTTGCTGCCATTTGTCCCGCCGGCGCTGCCCGCGACAACCGTCTCCAGCAGGCCGTCGTTGTCTATGTCCGCTACCAGCGGCGTAGAGAATAACGCGCCGTCGCCGGGAGGTTGGGCACGGGAGGTGTCGGGGCTGTTGGCTCCGGCGTGCGTGATGAGCGAGATGCCCACCGAGCTATGGCTGACCAACAAAATCTCAAACTGGTTGTCCCCGTTCAGGTCGGCCACGACGGTCGAAAACTTGCCGTCGGTGGGCTGGCGGTTCCAGAAGTTGGCATTGAGCGGCGTCATCGGAAAGCCGCTCACGTTGGCGCCGTTCCCCCGCCAGGCATAGAGCGTGGGGCAGTCTGGCCGCCCATCCGCGCCGCAGCCGATCACTACATCCAAGCCGCCGCCGTCCAGGTCGGCCAGAGCTGGCGAAGCCATCATGTTGTCTGCCGTTGGCCGTGGCCAGCCGGGCAATGGATTGCCGAAGCGATCCCAGGCGAATACGTTGCGCCCGCCCGTGCCAGAGATCCCCTGACGGCCCGTGCCGACTACAACGTCCAGGTGGCCATCGCCGTCCAGGTCGCCCAGCGCCGGCGAGGAATCTATCCATTGCGGTACATACTTTGGCCAGCCAGGGATTAACGTGCTGTCGCCGCGGATGGCCCACACCGGCGCCACGCTGTAGTTCACGCCGTTGCCACAACCATCGGTCGGCGAAGGGATGCACTGCGGGCTGGTGCCGCCCACGATCACATCGTGAACGCCGTCGCCGTCCAGGTCGCCGATGGCCGGCGACGAGATGCCGCCGCGCGCGAGCGGGTCGAGGTGGGGTGGCCAGCGGTACAGCGGCCAACCGTTGACCACGCTGCCATCGTGATGATAGGCATGGATGCGCCGATCCTCGCCCTCCCACACGATCTCCAGGTCGCCGTCCCCATCAATGTCGCCCACGGCAGCCGTAGAGAAGATGCCGTCCCACTTGCCATCTGGAGAGCCGAAGCCTGGTCCGCTCCCTACTTCATCCAGCTTTGGTTGCGGCCAGTTGCCCTTGATGCTGAAGTTCCACGGTGCGTTATAGCCATAGACCAGCATGCCGCCGTTCTTGCCATCCTGCGGCAAGCCGCCGGTGGGCAGCACGATCTCCAGCTTGCCGTCCAGGTCCAGGTCGGCCACGGCCACGGCAGAGGTGATGCGCGTGTCCGGCGTCGGGTTGGGTGGATTGGCCGCGTTGATGTCCAGCACCACGCTGCGCGACCACAGCACGACCCACGCGCTGCCGTTCCAGCCGATCACGAACAGCCGGCCGTCGTCGGTGGGCACGATCAGCTCTTTGAACCCGTCGCCGTTGAAGTCGGCGGCAGCAGGGGTGGCGCGCATGATGCGCGGGCCGCCCAGCGTGATCACCGTCGGGCTTTGCGGCGCGGCTACCGTCGGGCTTTGCGGCGCGGCTGAGGTGGGCAGCGTCGCCCCCAACAGGGTCACCAGGAGCAGGATACTCGCCCACAACCGATTTGCCTGATGCATGTGTTTTCAACTCCTCTTCAACTCGTCTCAGTTGTCCCTGATTTTGTCACAGGTGTTTGTCACGTGCGACGTGGCCGGGCTGACGTCCCGGATCACCTGCAGATACGCCTGAGCCGCCGCCTCCCAGGTGTGTTCCTGGGCGTAGGCGCGGGCGGCGCGGGACATCTCGGCCAGCCGATCGGGCTGCGTGGTGAGGCTGCGCAAAGCGGCCTGCAAAGCAGCGATCTCCTGGTCGTCCACCGGCACCTTGATGGTGCAATCGTCCGGCAGTTCGGCCAGCGCGCCGATATCCGAGACGATGCACGGCTTGCCCATGCCCAACAGCTCGCTGACCACCGCCGAGCTTTCGCCGGTGGTGGGGAAGCGCAAACTGACGCCGGCATCCACGGCGTGCATGGCTGTGGCCCACGAGAGATAGGCGGGCCGGCGACGCGCGTCGAAGCGAATGCGGTGGCGCGTGCACAGGGCGGGGTCTGTAGCCCAGCGCCGCAAGGATGGTGTAGCCAGGCCGGTCACTTCTCCCACCACATACAGCCACGCCCCCGGCAGGTCGGCCTGCACAAACGCCTCGATCACCTGATCCACGCGCTTGGCGGCGGTGATGTGCCCGAACACGCCGAAGATCAGCGCGTCCTGCGGCAGACCGATGATGCGCCGCGCCTGGCGTTGCAACAGGCCGCCATCGTCGAGCCAGGTTTCACAGCCGAATGGCAACACGGCAATCGGGCGATCCGGCGCGGCGGCGCGCACCCGGCCGGCCAGGTGCTGGCTGTGGACGATGATCTGATCGCACGCGCCGGCCGCGCGCCGGAGCAGGGGGTGATGGTAGCTGTCCGAACCGGGCTGGCGCAGGCGCTTCCAGGCGCGCCAGGCAGCCGACCACCCCTCTTCGGCGGCGATCTCGCGGATCAGGCGATAGCGCGAAATGCCTTCATACAGGTGATACAGCGAGCCGTCGTGAAAGACGCCGACCCGCCGACAGGGCGCGCTGAACAGCGCGTCGGCCATGTAGGCATGGCCGGCCTGGTTGCCCAGGTGGAAGACGGCCACATCGAATGGGGATCGCTGCTGCTCGGCCTGGAAGGCGCTGGCCGGCAGCGCCGGCGCGTCGGGGAACGTCTCGACCACGCGCGGGGCCAGCGCATCCTCGACGAACACGCGCACCTCGGCCAGGCGGCGCAGGTGGGCCACCAGCATGCGGCTGTATTCGGCGACACCACTGTAGGACGGCGGCCAGGGCGACCACCAGGCAATGCGGGGGCGCTGGGTGTCAGCGGCGTTGTTCACGCTGCAATTCTGCCACGCGCTGCTCCAGTTGCTCGATGCGCGCCAGCAAATGCCGGTTGAGCGCCAGGGCTTCGTCCAGCGCGCTGGCCGTCGCGCGGTTGAAGGCGGTTTGCTGCTCGATCACCGCCCGCACCAGCCAGCGGGCGGCCACGCCGGCGACGGCGGAGCGAAACGCGGCGATCAGCCGGCCCAGCACAGGCCACGCGGAGGCAAAGCGATGTTCGCGCAGCGCGCCGAGTTGCTGAACCTCGCGCACCGACGCTTCAAGGTTGGAGAGGTAAATCAGCCGCTCGAGATCTTGAGCGGCGTCGGCGTCGCCGGCCAGCAGGCGCGCCTGTATCCGGCGCAGGTCGGCGACCGGGCCGGGCATGGCGTCGTCTGGTGTCGCGTGCGGGTGATCTTCTGGCATCGGGCGCTCGGCTTTGCCGTAAAGCAATGGATTGCAGCG
>JAGHYX010000162.1 GCA_017743375.1 Chloroflexota bacterium | reverse complement strand
GGCAGGACGTCCAGCAGATAGGCCGCCCGGCGCAGCAGCTCGCGGGTGTTCAGCCCGCTGGCCGCCGAGATCGGCAAGGTCAGCGGCGGCTGGCCCGGGGCCGGCGGGTGCAGGGGCAGCGCGTCCAGCGGGACGTTTCGCCCGTCCGCGATCCGCCCCTCGCTCACGAATAGTTCAAAGGCCGCCTGCGCATCGGGCAGGTCCATCTTGGTCATGGCGACGAGCTGTGGCTTCTCGCTCAGGCCGTGGCCGAAGGCGGCCATCTCGCGGTTCACTATTTCATAGTCCCTGAGCGGGTCGTCGCTCAGGCCGTCGAGCAGGTGGATGAGCAGGCGGGTGCGCTCGATGTGGCGCAGGAACTCCAGCCCTAGGCCCGCACCCTGGCTGGCTCCTTCGATCAGGCCGGGGATGTCGGCCAGGACGATGGCGCGGTCTTCGCCCAGGGCGGCCACGCCGAGGTTGGGCCGCAGCGTGGTAAAGGGATAATCGGCGATCTTGGGGCGAGCGGCGGTCAGCGCGGCCAGCAGCGTGCTCTTGCCGGCGTTGGGCAGGCCGATGATGCCGACGTCGGCGATCAGCTTCAGCTCTAGGTGCAGGGTGCGGCGCTCGCCCGGCTCGCCGTTCTCAGCGATCAGCGGGACTTGGTTGGTGGGGGTGACGAAGGCGGCGTTGCCGCGCCCGCCGCGCCCGCCGCGGGCGACGATGAGCTGCTGGCCAGCGCGGGTGAGGTCGCCGAGCACGCGACCGCTCTCGGCATCGCGGACGAGGGTGCCGGGTGGGACTTCGACGTATTTGGGCCGGCCGCTGCGGCCGGTCTTGTTCTGGCCGCTGCCGTGGCGGCCATCCTCGGCCTTGAAGTGGCGCTGGTACTGGAAGGGCAGCAGCGTGTTCAGGTGCGGATTGACTACTAGGATCACGTCGCCGCCGCGCCCGCCGTTGCCGCCGTCGGGTCCGCCGCGCGGCACGTGCGCCTCGCGCCGAAAGCTCAGCGCGCCGTTGCCGCCGCGGCCGGCTTGGACGGTGATCGTCGCTTGATCGTAGAAGAGCGGTCGCTGGGACATTGTAGGGGGTATATTATCTTTGGCTTGTGGCCAGCAGGCAGGATAGCATGATCACCGTTCACGGGCTGGTCAAGCGATACGGCCAGCGCACCGCAGTCAACGGGGTGAGCTTCAGCGTACAGGCCAGCGAGGTCTTCGGCTTACTCGGCCCGAACGGCGCCGGCAAGACCACCACCATCTCGATCTTGGCTACTCTGCTCCAACCGGATGAGGGTCAGATCACCATCGGCGGTTATGACCTGCGCACACAGGCCGCGGCAGCCAAGCCGCTGATTGGCTTCGTGCCCCAAGAGTTGGCCCTCTACCCCACCCTAAGCGCCTGGGACAACCTGGCGTTCTTCGGGCGCATTTACGGCTTGCATGGCAAGCAACTTCACGCGCGCATCGAGAGCGTGTTGTCGCTGGTGCGGCTGCGCGACCGCGCTGGCGAGGCCGTGCGCAACTTCTCCGGCGGGATGAAGCGCCGCCTGAACATCGCGGCCGGCCTCATCCATCAGCCGCGTGTGCTCTTCCTGGACGAGCCGACGGTCGGCGTAGATCCACAGTCGCGCAACTTCATCTTCGAGCACGTTGCGCAACTGAAGGCAGAAGGCATGACGATCATCTACACCACCCACTACATGGAAGAAGCCGAGCGGCTGTGCGATCGGGTGGCGATCATGGACGAAGGGCGGATCGTGGCGATGGACACCACCCGCGCGCTGATCAACTTGCTCGGCGGCGGCGTGATCTACGTCGGCTTGCCGCCAGATGCAGCGGAAGCACTGCTGCCCGCCGTCCGCGCCCTGCCACATGTGCATTCGGCCAGCGCGCAGGACGGCCGACTGAAACTAGAGACGAGTGACGCCAAACCGGCCCTGTTAGCGCTGATAGAGCTGTGCAACGCACACAACGCCGCCATCCTTTCGCTGGAAGTCCTGGAGCCGAACCTGGAGAGCGTCTTCCTCCACTTGACGGGAAAGCGCCTGCGCAACTGACGATGTTCAATCAACTCTTTGCCCTTGCTTGGAAGGACCTCAAGATATTCTTCAAAGACCCTGCTGCCGTTGCCCTGACCTTCCTGACGCCTTTCGTCTTTATTGTAGTGATGAGCTATGCCCTTCAGGGCGTGTTCGGATCATCAGAAGAAGAGGCCCTCCAAATTCTCGTCGTCAACCAAGATCGGGGTGAGCGCGCTGATGGGATCATTCAAGCGCTGCGCGACATGAAAGGATTCCAAATCGAGACGACGTGGGAAGACCAGCCGCTCAGCCAAGAAGTGGCAGAGTCGTTAATCGTGGCGGGCCGGCGCAGCCTGGCGGTGATCTTTCCACCCGAGTTCTCCAGCGCATTGGAGCAGCCGCTGCTCGCCACGGAACGCCTGACGGCAACCGTGATCCTCCTGGCTGACCCAGTGATCTCCAGCCAGTTCACTGAGCCATTGCTTGGGACGCTGCGCGGCCTGATCGCGCGCGAAGCGTTCGCGGCATTAGCCCCGCAAGGGATAGAGTTCTTGTTCGATCGATTCGCACCCGACGTCCCCGCAGATGCTCGCGCGGTGCTCAAGTCGCAGGCGCGCGCCAGCATGAGCGGTGACAATGCGCCAGTCAACGTCGTTCAACGCGCGCCGGCTGGCATGCAAGTCGCGCAAAAGCCGAATACCTTTCAGCAGAACATCCCTGGCTATACCATCTATGGCATCTTCTGGATCGTCAACGCGCTGGCCCTCTCGGTGCTCCAGGAGAAGCGCGACGGGACCTTCAGACGGCTGATGGTCGCCCCGCTCCCTCGAACAGTCTTGCTCGCTGGTAAGTTGCTGCCCTACTACGCGATCAACTTGAGCCAGATCGCGATCCTGCTTGGGGTGAGCAGCGCACTCTTTGGGATGAGCCTAGGACATTCTCCCGCCGGCTTGATCTTGGTCAGCCTAGCAGCCGCCGCCTCCGCGCTCGGCCTAGGGGTGTTGGTCTCGGCGATCGCGCGCACCGAATCCCAAGCTGCCGGCCTGAGCGTGATCCTGATCCTCACGATGTCCGCTCTAGGTGGTTGCTTCGTGCCGCGCTTCGTCATGCCGGACTGGCTGCGGACGCTGGGATTGATCACGCCTCAAGCCTGGGCGCTGGATGCTTACCAAGACCTGCTGGTGCGCGGCTATGGCCTGCGCGAAGTGCTGCCGCAGGTGGGTGCGTTGCTTGGCTTCGCCAGTCTCTTCTTCGGGATCGGCGTCTGGCGCTTTCGGTTTGAATAGAGCGCGTTTATAGGCTGCTCTGCCGGCTATCCAAACGCCCTGCCTCACTATCATGCTGAGCGACAATTCTTGAACGCAGGGAGTGCGCTGCTTGAAGGTGAGGCAAGAAACACGCACCACAGAGACGCAAAGGACGCAGAGATTTTTAACGTGAATTAGGATTTACACAGGTGCGTTTATGGATATCGTTCAGCTCGTCATACAGTCTGTCATACTAGGGGGCGTAGCGTTGCTGCGCCCTCACGCGAAGCATCTAAGCGGCTGCGTTGACCAAGGCCGCGCCAGATCGTAGCGCTTTCGTTGGGTCCGAGTTTAGATGCTTCGCTGCGCTAGCAGACGAAGTCGGTAGACAAGGCATGCCGCGCTTGCGCTAGATTTTGGATAGCGTTGCTGGAACATACCGTGCGTTCAAGCAGCACGCATAGAGAGTGATTGCTTCTCTCAAGCGCTCTGCGGATTCATCAAACACGCACGCGACACATCAGTTGCGAGCCATAATCCATGCGCTTGCATCGTTTGCAGGAGCGTGCCGCTGGGGTTGCTTTGCGCATTTCCCAACTACCGCAGTGCTGACATCTCACCGTGTTCTCTTCCATGATGCTATCATGCTGAGCGTTACCCTGATTAAACGTCTCTCCTTTTGGGCCATTCTCTGCCTCTGCTATTCGGTGAGATAATTATTAAAGTTCGAGCCTGCCGGGCGGTCGCGTCCCGCTACGGCGGGATGAGGAAAGTCCGGACTCCACAGAGCACGGTGCTGGCTAACGGCCAGGCGGGGTGACCCGACGGAAAGTGCAACAGAAAACATACCGCCTCTCCGCAGTGCGGAGCGGTAAGGGTGAAAAGGTGCGGTAAGAGCGCACCGGCGTCGCAGTGATGCGGCGGCCTGGCAAACCCCACCGGGAGCAACGCCAAGACGCGCAGATGAGGCTGCTCGCTGATGCGCAGGTAGGCGGCTAGAGGCGCACAGCAATGTGCGTCCCAGAGAGATGACCGCCGCGCTGTGTGCAGCACAGCGTCACAGAATCCGGCTTATAGGCAGGCTCGAACGCCGAGCATGATATGCACTCCAACGCCGGCATCCCGCTCGACCTGGCTTGGGTCAACGCGGCGCGGGTGAACCGCAGCGCAGTTGATCGGCGCGTCGCGACGCTGCCCGGACGCCGCACGGTTAAGCAGGCGTGGCAAGCGGCCTGGCTGCTGCGCGCGATCACGCTGATCGATCTCACCACGCTTCAAGGGGATGACACGCCGGGCAACGTCCAGCGGTTGTGCGCCAAGGCCCGCCGGCCCGTGCGCGACGACCTGCTGGCGGCGCTGGGCGCAGCGGCGCTGCCCATCCGCGTCGCGGCTGTCTGCGTGTATCCCGAGCTGGTGCCGGCGGCGGCCAGGGCGCTGAGCGGCTCCGGCATCCCGGTGGCCAGCGTCGCAGCCGGCTTTCCAGCCGGCCTGGCGCCCTTCGAGCTGCGCGTCAAGGAGGTCGAGTACGCGATTGAGATGGGTGCGCAGGAGATTGACGTGGTGATCTCCCGCCGGCATGCTTTGCTCGGCGACTGGCCGGCGCTCTACCGCGAGGTGCGCGCTTTCCGCGAGGCGTGCGGCCAAGTCCCGCTGAAGGTGATCCTGGAGACGGGCGAGCTGGCCCACCTGCGCCAGGTCTATCAGGCCAGCCTGGTGTGCATGATGGCCGGCGCGGACTTCATCAAGACCTCAACGGGTAAGGCGGCGGTCAACGCGACGCCGGCGGTCGGGCTGGTGATGTGCCGGGCGATCCGCGACTACGCCGAGCGCACCGGCGTCCAGGTGGGCTTCAAGCCGGCAGGGGGCATTCGCACGGCCAAGCAAGCCCTGGACTGGATGATCCTGATGAAAGAGGAGCTGGGCGATGAGTGGCTGGACGCGCGCTTGTTCCGGCTGGGGGCCAGCGCGCTGCTGACCGACATCGAGCGCCAGCTCGAGCACCACGTGACCGGCGCATACTCCGCCGCATTCCGGCATCCGATGGTGTAAGG
>JAGHYX010000161.1 GCA_017743375.1 Chloroflexota bacterium | reverse complement strand
CGCCAGGCTGGTGGGGATGAGGCGCGAGTTGGGCTGGTATGCGTTTATAAAGACCCCAAAGCGTTGCAGGAGGAGATTGCCAGTGACCTGGACGCCGCAGGCAAGATCCGCGTATTCGGACAAGAGGATCTAATCCCTCTCGCAGACCGCATAAAGGAATGGTTGGACAATCAACCGTGAGAGCACACTATGCCAAGTGAGTACACGCTGGTCGCTGTTGATGTCAGCGGCATTCAGGACTACATATTTCGCAGCAATAACCTAAAGCATCAGCTTGGCGCGAGTGAACTCGTGCGACGCGCGACCAGCACATGGGTGCGTGCGCATTTGCCCGCACCCAACAATATGCCCAGCGACGACAAGCTGTTGCGCGATAAACACATCGAGCACGGCCAGTTGGAAGCTGAGGTGCTCTACAGCGGCGGCGGCAACGCGGTGATCTTGTTCTCTGATTCAGAGAAAGCCGGAAACTTCATCGCGGGCCTGACCCGCACAGCGCTGCTCAACAGCCCTGGCCTAAACGTGACGGTCGCGCACCGGCCATTCACGTGGCGAGAAGACGGCAACGATCTCGGCGCGCAGGTTGGCGAACTGCTCAGCACCGACCTTCGCCGCAAAAAGCAGTCAGGGTTCACCCACAGCGAAATGCTGGGCCTCAGCGTGACGGCGGACTGTGAGTTCACGGGTCTGCCGGCTGTTGGGTGGGATGACGAAGGCCATCGCATCTCCGCCGAGATCAAGGCAAAGCGAGCGGTTGTAGATGCAGCGAACAGCCGTCTGAAGCACGAGATTGGGATTAGCGACCAAGAGTGCGTGCTGGATTTTGGCGACTTCGGTACGGAGGGCGAATCCAGCTACATTGCTGTTGTGCATACCGACGGCAACCGCATCGGCAAGCGATTCCAGGCGTTGACCGAGCTTGGACTAAAGAATCGGGACTACATCCAGGCGGTGCGTGCCTTGTCGCAATCGGTGAATGAGGCCGCGCAAGAGGCGTTGAAGACAACGGTCAATGCCATTCGCTCCTTGCCGCTCGTGGATGGCAAACTCGCAGGCGTCGTCCCTGTGCAAAATGGCAGGCTGCCGTTTCGTCCGATTGTCTTTGGCGGTGATGACGTCACCTTTGTCTGCGATGGGCGGTTGGGCCTGACCGCAACGGCGAGATACCTAGAGGCGTTCACACACCAGACGCTCGATATGCCGTCGGGCAAGGAGCATCCTACCGCGCGCGCAGGTATTGCTATCGTCAAGACGCACTTCCCGTTTGGGCAGGCTTACCACCTGGCCGCGGAGCTTGCACGCTTGGCGAAGTTCTTCAACGATGACGGCCGATATAGCACGATGGACTGGCACTTCGGCATCAACGGCGTTGTGAGTGACCTACAAACAATACGTGAGCGTGACTATATGGCCTGGGATGGGCAAAGCGCACACTTGTTGCTCATGCGTCCCCTGCGCCTAGAGAGTGATTCAAGTGATTCATTTGAATGGCGTACTTGGTCTAACTTTGCCCAACTAGTCAGCGAATTGCAAAATGAAAGCAAGTATCCGAGGAATAAAGTGATGGCGCTGCGCGATGCCTTGCGCGGCGGCCCAGAGACCACAAAAAGGTTTATCGCTGCCCGCCTCTTAGAAGCGCAACTACCACAGATTCCGTCCTACACCACTGACAACGGTTGGATCGGCGGGCATTGCGCCTATTTCGACGCGATAGAGGCAATGGAGTTCTTTATCCCGCTATGACAGAGGACGTCATCACAGTGCCCCCGCGGTTACAACTTCGCTTTAAGCTGCTGAGCGACGCCACGTTTGGGCGCGGCGAGGGTGTGCCGGGCGAGGTGGACGCCGAGGTACAGCACGATGACCTGGGGATGCCCTACTTCGGCGCGCGCGCGCTCAAGGGCGTGCTAGCACAGGAATGCGCCGACCTGCTCTATGCGCTTGGTCAGAAGAGCGAGAAGGATCGCTGGTGGCAAGCCGCTGCGATGTTGTTTGGCCGGCCAGGCAGCAGCAACGATGACGCCGGCGCGCTCATCGTCGGTGATGCACAGTTGCCGCCAAAGCTACGCCAAGCGATAGCTTACGCCGTCATCAAAACGCGGGGCATCTCTCGCTCCCAGGTGTTGGCTTCCTTGACCACGGTGCGCAAGCAAACAGCAAACAGCGTGGAGACGGGCGCGCCCATGGATCAAACGTTGCGTGCGATGCGCGTGGTGTTGCGTGGAACGGAGTTCATCGCGCCGCTGCGCTTTCGCACCGCAGTGAGCGAAGATGCCTTGGCGCTGTTGGCGGCTTGCGTAGCAAGTCTGCGCCGGCTGGGCATGGGTCGCAACCGCGGGCGCGGTGAAGTGGAGGCTTGGCTGACCGATGATCAAGGCAATCCCGCGGCTAAGTATCTCGAGCGCTTCATGACTGAGGTGGCTCAAGCATGAAGACATTGACTTACACCCTGGAACTCGTGGAACCTCTGCTCATCGCCGATCCGGTCAGCGGCGATGAGAACAGCGCCACAGGCCTAAATTACATCCCCGGCAGTGTGATCCGCGGTGCACTGGCCCATGTGTTCACGAACGGCCGGCGCGTTGATCTGAGCGACCCTCAGTTCAAGCGTCTCTTCTTCGGCGATGTGCTTTTTCTAAACGCCTACCCGCTCATTGACGGTCAACGCAGCCTACCGGTGCCGCGCTCTTGGCAGCGCGAGAAGGGCGCCGGCGACAACGATCCGATATTCGACCTTGCGAATGGTGAGCCGAATAACAGACAACAGTTAGCGGAGGTGCATGAGTCATTTACTCGCTTAGAACCGCTTTCTCCCACGATCGGCGAGGATGCGCGCGAAGATGAAACAGCGGACGAGAAGCCGACGGCGCACCTGTATGCGCCCAAGCGCGACATACGTGTTCACATCTTGCAGTTAGATCGGCGAAAGGCGGCGCAGAAGGACGCGAGCAGCGTATATCGGTATGAGGCGCTTGCCGCCGGACAGCGCTTTGCCGGAGCTATCCTGGCTCGGGATGATGATGCGCTGCATCAACTTGCAGAACTGTTGCATAAGCTTATCAAGCTGGGCAAATCGCGCTCCGCCGGCTACGGCGCAGTCAATGTCACCAACGTCGGCGTTCACTCCGATTGGTGTGAATATGTGCCGATGGCGACGACGCCAAGTGAACGCATCGTCGTCACCCTGCTCAGCGATGCCATCGTCCGTGACCCGATAACTGGTGAATACAGTGGTTCTCTCGCCCCGCTGTTCTCAGGGAGGCTGCTGAAGGCGTTTGTGCGCACCTGCGTGGTCGGAGGCTTTAACCTGGCCTGGGGATTGCCATTGCCACAGGCGCGCGCGATTCAGGCCGGCAGCGTATTCGTCTTTGAACATAGCGAGGAGCTATTCGAGCGATTGAAGGCCGCCGAATCGAATGGTATTGGCGAGCGGCGACGTGAGGGCTTCGGTCGAATTGCCATCAACTGGCATACTGACTTTGAGTTGCGTGCGCTGAAGGCTGAGCCGGAGCAGGATGTTCAAGACGTGATGCTGACAAAAGAAGACTCTATCGAATGGCAACTGGCACAGCGAATGGTCAATCGTATATGGCGCGCACAACTCGATGACGCGCTGCGCACGGCGATCAGCAGCGCAAAGTTGGATTCGGCGCCTCAGAATGCGCAGCTCTCGCGGATGCGTGTGCTGGCTCGAGAAGCCTGGCGGTCAAGTAACTCTGCATTGCTCCTGGATGTTCTTAAAGAGGAATCGGAAAGTCCAAAAGCGATGAAGCGCCAAGCGAGAGAACAATTCAAGAGAGCGCACATCAGTATCGCCAGCCAAAATTGGTCCTTAATTGATTGGCTAGGAAAGCTGGCCAAGCAGCCAGAGATGGTCTGGCAGATGCTTCAGATAGATTTGTCGCAGCAGCCGCAGATCGGCGGGGTCAAGCCTGAAAATCCAGATGCTCTAGAGTACGCGGTCCGGTTGATTGATGGCGTGTTACGCAAAGCAATAAAGCAAAAGGCGGAATAAGATGATTCCACAATTTGCCAATAGCCGCGAGATCGCCAAGCGCGTGTTGGTAGAGGGCACGCTAGCGCTGGTGACGCCGGCTCGCTTCGGCGGGGGAGAGCCGGATGATCTGCTGGACATGCCGCTGTTGTTCGACCCAGTAGAGCAGCGCGCGCTGTTGACAGGCACATCCATCGCCGGTGCACTGCGAAACTACCTGCGCGTCCGTGAAGTGGGCTATGGACGAAAGGAGGGCAGCGATTCTCTGTGCGTTGCGTTGTTCGGTCGAGAACAGGGCGCAAAAGAAGGGCTGCACAGCGTGCTGTTGACGCATGACGCGCTGAGCGAGACACCAGGCCGCCCCGCTACCGAGCTGCGCGATGGCGTGGCCATTGACCCGCGAACGCGCACGGCCGAGGACAAAAAGAAATTCGACATCGAGTTGCTGGAAGCCGGCACACGCTTTACGCTGCGCTTCGAGCTGCTCTTGCCCGAGCATCCAGAGGAACAGCAGCGCTTGCTCCTGGCGCTTGCGATTGCCTTACAAGGATTCGAGCGCGGCGAGATAGGGCTGGGCGCGCGCAAGCGGCGCGGCTTGGGTCGGTGTCGTATCCTCGGTCAATGGACCGTGGTGGAGTACGACCTGCGCGGTCGGCGATCCGATTTGATCGCCTGGCTAAAACGCGAGCGCCCTCACCTCAAAACAGGGAGTGACATTGCGACTTTGCTGGGTGTATCCGAAAGGGCCAACCTCGATCAGCGTAGCTGCCTGACATTGCGCGCCACCTTTGCGCTGGAAGGCTCATTGCTGATCCGCTCAAGCAGGGGTGATCTGAACGCTCCCGATAGCGTGCATTTGCACTCTCGGCGCAACGGAAAGGACGTGCCCATCCTCAGTGGCACGAGCTTGGCCGGTGCGTTGCGCGCGCGCGCACTACGCATCGTCAACACGCTGCGTCCCGACGCATACCAAGCCAACTGGGAGTTGGTAGATGCCCTCTTTGGCGTTCGTCATACTGAGGAGGAACAGCGTAGTCCCAGCAAACGTCGCACGCTGACGGCGAGCCGGCTTGTCGTGCACGAAACGGTAATCCAGCAGCCAGTGACGCCGGAGCTTGTGCAAAGCCGCATCAAGATCGATCGCTTCACTGGCGGGGCATATCCCACAGCTCTGTTTAGTGAACAGCCGGTCTTTGCAAAAGACGATACCGAACTTACTCTCTATCTAGAGCTTCTATCGCCAAAAGATTATGAGATCGGTTTACTGTTGCTGCTGCTAAAGGATCTGTGGACCGGAGACCTGCCGCTGGGCGGCGAGAT
>JAGHYX010000027.1 GCA_017743375.1 Chloroflexota bacterium | reverse complement strand
ATTCCAGTAATCATAACGATGCGTGTCGTCCCAGTCGTAAATAGAAGCGTCTAGCAAGTATTCTCCTGGTAGAAAAGGCAGTCGCTCAATAGTGTAATCTACATAACCGCGTCCTTCAATATAAGGGATTTTATATGGTTGCATGGTGTTATTTGGGCCGGCGATGCGAATGCGCTGATCTGCACGGAAGAAAGCAATGCCAATCATTGGTCGCTCGATGCGCTCGTGCGCGATGTAGTGCAGACGCACGGTGAGCTTGGCGTTGGTGTGGGTAAAGCGGGTGGAGCGGCCATCCGCGTCAATGAACTCCACGCGCTCGATCCGCGCCTCGCCGCTGCCCAGGCGTTTCTCTTGGTCGGCCAAAGCCTGATCAGCGTTTGCCGTAGCCTTAGCCTCCTGCTTGGCCGCCATCTTGACCAGCGTATCTTCGTAGTAGGCAGCGCTCACCGCCGAGACATCGCCGAAAGCACGCACGCGACCACGTTCCAACCAGATCGCGCGCTTGCACGTCTGCAACACGGCCTCCATGCTGTGAGAGACGAACAGGATCGTGATGCCGCGCTTGCGCAGCTCCTGAATGCGCTCCTGACTCTTTTGTTGAAAAGCCTGGTCGCCCACGGCGAACACTTCGTCCAGGAGCAGGATCTCGGGGTCCAGATGAGCCGCTGCCGCGAATGCTAGCCGTAGATACATGCCGCTGGAATAGTCCTTCACCGGCACGTCTATGAACTCATCAATCTCGGCGAATTCGATGATCTCGTCGAGCTTGCGCTCGATCTGGCGGCGCGTCAGGCCCATGACTGCGCCATTGAGATAGATGTTGTCGCGCCCGCTTAAATCGGGGTGGAAGCCGGCGCCCAGCTCCAGGAGAGCCGTCACCCGCCCATTGACCTTGATCGTGCCGGAGGTCGGCTGGATGATCCGGCTGATCAGTTTGAGCGTGGTGCTCTTGCCGGCGCCGTTCTTGCCGATCAACCCCACGTGGTCGCCGGCTTCGATGGCGAAGGACACATCGCGCAGCGCCCAGAAGTCCTGCCCTCCGTTGCCGTTAAACTGGCCGCGCAACGTGCGCAAGAAGACCTCTTGGAACGAACGGGGCTTGTCTTTATCCAGCCGAAAGCGTTTCGAGACGTTGCAGAACTCGATGGCAGTGGTCATTGGGATCAAAACACAGTCTGGCTTTGCTCGCGCAAGTATTGCTGTAGGTAATACGGCCCGCCGGCCCCACGGCCGGTGTTGCCGCTGGCTTTCCAGCCGCCAAAGCTCTGGTTGCCCGGCCATGCGCCCGTCGTCGCCCCGCGCTCGCGGTTGACGTAGACCACGCCGGCTTCAATATGGTCAAGGAAGTAGCGCACCTCCTTGCGATCCTTGCTGAAGAAGCCGGCCGTCAGGCCATACTTCACCTTGTTGGCTTCCTCAATCGCCTGCTCCAGCGAGTCCACCGTCCCGACGAGCAGAAACGGCACAAAGAGTTCCTCGCAGAACAGCGGGTGGTCGAGCGGCAAGCCATCCACGATCGTCAGGGCGCAGAAGTAGCCCTTGGCCAGCTCGCCCTCGGTCAAGGTGTAGCCGCCGGTGATGAAGTGCCCGCCATCACGGCGCGCTTCGTCGCAGGCGCGCTGGAAGGTCTGGTAGCCGCCAGCGTTACAAACCGGGCCGGTGAACACGCCGGCCTGGGTGGGGTCGCCGACGCGCAGCGCCTCGGTCTTTTGCTTAAGCAGCGCCAGGAACTTATCTTTGACCGCTCGATGGACATAGACGCGGCTGGTGGCGCTGCACTTTTGGCCGCTCAGGCCAAATGCCGCGCGCACCACGCCCTCGGCAGCCTTGTCTAAATCGGCCTTGTCGCTCACGATCACGGGGTTTTTGCCGCCCATCTCGGCGATCAGGGGGCGCGGGACGGTCTGATTGAAGCGTTGGATGAGGCGAAAGCCGACCTCGAAGGAACCGGTGAAGGTCATGCCGGCCACGTCCGGGTGGTTCACCAGCGCCTCGCCCACCGTGCTGCCCGGCCCAGTGACGTAGTTGAAGACGCCCGGCGGCAGGCCCGCATCGCGCAGGCATTGGGTGAACAGCCAGCTCGCCATCGGCGTGTCGCTGGCCGGCTTGATGACGACGGTGTTGCCGGCCAAGAGGGCTGCGCCGGCCGGCCCTCCGGTCAGCGCCATCGGGAAGTTGAACGGCGAGACCACCACCCACACCCCATACGGCTTCAGCACGCTTTGGGATTGGCCCTTGCCGCCCTCGGGCAACAGAGGGCGGACGAAGCCATTGTTGGCCTCCATCTGGTCGCAGTAGTAGTCAATCAGGTCGGCGGTCTCCTTGACGTCGCCGAGCGCCTCGGCGCGGCTCTTCCCCACCTCGATGCTCACCCAGGCAGCCAGCTCGAACAGCCGGCGGTTGATCAGCGCGGCCACCTTGCGCATCAGCGCGACGCGCCGCTTCCAGGGCAACCCGCTCCAGGCCGGAAAGGCCGCCTTGGCCGCGGCAACTGCGTCGTGGGCATCTTGCTCGCTGCCCTTTTGGAAGTGGCCAATCGGCAGCTCGGTATTGATCGGGGTGGTTTTGGTGAACGATGCGCTGGCCAGGCGCTCTTCGCCGGCGATGACCATCGGGTAGGTGCGGGCGTGCTCGCCGATGGCCGTGCTGACCTGGGCAAACGCCTTATCGAAGCGCGCCAACATCCCAGGGTCGCTCAGAGCGCTGCTGAGGTTGGCATAGGTGATCTGAAAAGCCGGCTTGGATGGCTTGCTGCGCCGGGCTGCGCGTTTGGAGGTTGCTTTGGTCGTGGGCATATTCACTTACTCTGGCGCGGATCGCTTGGGTAAAAGTAACGCACTTGGCCGGTGAGCGTCTCGTATTTTAGCGGCAGCGTCAAGCCGCGGCGTGCCTCGCTGGGCACATAAGCCCAACGTCCCAATTGGGCCTCGATCAGCGCGCGCGCGTCGGGGTCGGCATCGGTGGCGCGCAGATCGCGTAGCCGCACCAGCCAGCGATCCTGGCGATAATCATACTCGATCACCTCCGCTTCGAAGGTGGCGCTCAGCCGTGCCCGTCCATTAGGCGTGCGCCAGGCGCACTTGATGACGATGCGCTCGTCGGTTGTTTGGACGTTGTTGATCCCGCCGGCGCGGGTGAGGATGGTCAAGGCCAGCTCGAAGTGCGCCGCGTTGATCAGCAGATAGCCCACGTCGTCCTGGGTGACGCTTAGATAGGGAATGTTCGCGTGGGCCAGCGCGCCGGCGGCTGAAGCCAAGCGAGCAGCGGGCTGAAGCCTCAGTGCGCGCCAACCGCGCTCCCCATTCGCTTCTACAGGCATTCGCTCGGCTTCTCCGATGATCCATATACCCATGTCGTCTGGAATGACGAGCATGCCCTGGTCCGTGGCCCAAGCGGGCATCGGTGCGTTGGCCGGCAGCCAGCACCGCGCGAACTCCGCAGGCAGGATAGTGAGCAATTCAGCGGACATCGCCGGCTAAGTGGCGACGACGATACCACTGCCGGGGATCACCTCGCCGACGAGGCATGCATCATCACCGCCCAGTCGCAGCGCCTCCAGCAGTTGATCGGCGCGCGCGGCGTGGACGGCGATCAGCAGCCCGCCGCTGGTCTCCGGATCGAAGAGCATCATGCGCTGCCACTCCTCCAGCGGCTGGTCGAATTGGACCTGAGCTTGATAGGCTTGGGCGTTGCTGGTTGCCCCGCCGGGGAACACCCAATCCTGGCCGTGCTTCAGCGCGCCGGGCAGGAAGGGCAAAGCGGACCACGAGAAGCGAAAGCAGACGCCGGCGCTGTTGGCCATCTCCAAGGCATGGCCCAGCAAGCCATAGCCAGTGATGTCGGTCACAGCCCGCGCGCCGACTTGCCGCGCGACATGTGCTGCGTTGCGGTTCAGCCGCAGCATGCTGGCCGTGGCCGCCGCGATTTCGTCCTCCGTCGCCAGGTCGCGCTTGATGGCCGTGGTAACGACGCCCACGCCCAGCGGTTTAGTGAGCACGAGCAGGTCACCGGGGCGTGCACCGCCCTTGGTGGTTGCCTGCGCAGGGTCCACGATGCCGGTCACGCACAGGCCATACTTTGGCTCCTGGTCGCGGATGGTGTGCCCGCCGGCGATCACAGCGCCGGCCTCGGCCACTTTCTCGGCCCCGCCGCGAAAGATCTCGCTGGTCACTTCAGGCGGCAGGTTGTCGGGCAGCGCAGCGATGTTGAGCGCGAAGAGCACCTCGCCGCCCATTGCATATACGTCGCTCAGCGCGTTGGCCGCCGCGATGGCGCCGAAGGCGTAGGGATCGTCCACCACCGGCGTGAAAAAGTCCACCGTCTGGACGATGGCAAGTCGGTCAGACAGCCGATAGACCGCTGCATCGTCCGGCTGGTCGAGGCCGATCAGCAGGTCTGGGTAGGACGCTTTATTGAATTGTTGTTGGAGTGGTCGCAACACGGCGGCCAGCGTCGCAGGACTGAGCTTGCCCGCTCAGCCGGCGCACGAGGCGAGCGACGTGAGCTTGATCTTTCTGCCCGTCGTCATGGGTGCGATCCTATCAAGACTTGTGGAGCAGTAGCGCGTAGGGGCAATCGTTATCAGCGCTCCAACTCAGCGGTATGGTGGGGAAGGCAGTTATAAGCAAATGGACTGCATCCGGAATACTTTTGTTTCGTTTTGAAATAGGCCACTCCCCGACGATCTAGCCACATACTTGTGCTGTTGTATTACTGCCTGTGCTCAACCAACTGCTCAGCCGGCGCGAAAGGCCTCGCCAGCCGGGGTGTCTATTCCAGCAGCCTCTGATGCAACTAGCCTAACGGTGTACGCAGATGCTCCCTGCTTAACAATTGGCTGATATGCTCGCTTTCATAATGACTATCATCATGATCGGCATAGCGGCCGCTATTGCCCTCATCGCCATCGGTGCAGTGGCAATCCATAGGCGCCGGCAAATGGCTCTTGAGACGACGCAGTTCGAGGGCAGCAAAACGGATGTGAACTTGGATGCAGGGACAGACGACGAGGGCAACCTCGGGATCGGCGTCGGCGCCGACTACTTCAAAGGCAAAGAGCGCCGGGTCGAGTTTTACGCTGAGCTGAGCACTGCGGAGCTGCTCGACATGGTCAAAGAGGGCCGCTGGGATGTAGCTTGGCCGTGGGTCATCCTGAACGTCGGCGTGTTCATGATGGTTGTGCTCCTGCCGCTGTTCATCGGCGCGCTGGCCGGCTGGCCTGAATCCACCCGCTGCCTGGTCGCTGTGCTGGTCATCGCCGGCGTGCTGTTTGCGGCCTGGCCGCGCCGCAACAGGTCATGACCAGCACAGGCGCATCACCTTGTGCCCCCCACGTCGGGCGCATCACGCTGCGCCCCCACCTGTTGGGCCGAGATGAATGACCGCCCACGGCGCTGGTTGACCGCCTCGTAGATCACAAGCGCCGCGCTGGTGGCCACGTTGAGGGAATTGATCCGCCCGAACATCGGGATGCGCACGGCAGCATCTGCGTCTTCCAGCCAGCGTGCCGATAAACCGTATTTCTCTTCGCCGACGACGATCGCGCAGGGGCGCGTATAGTCGTATGCGACGTAGTCCAGCGCCGGCCGGCCGCACACTTCGTGCGGCGTGGTGGCGACGATGAAGACGCGCTGCGCGCGCAACCAGCGGATGGCTTCGGCGCTGGTGCATTGCGCCACGGGCACGCTGAAGAGCGCCCCCTGAGAGGCGCGCACCACGTTAGGGTTGGTCAGGTCGGCCTTGGGGTCGCAGAACAAAAAGGCATCCACGCCGGCGGCGTCGCAGGTGCGCAACATCGCGCCCAGGTTGCCTGGCTTCTCCACGGCCTCGGCCACCAGCAGCAGGGCCGGCTTGTCCCCCGGCAGCAAGAGTCGGCTCAGGGCGAAGTCCGGCCGCGGCACGACGGCCAGCCAGCCGTCTGGGCCGTCGCGGTAGGCCATCTTCTCAAAGACTGGCCGGCTGGTTTCGATGACTAGGCAGTTCGCTGCGCGGATGCGCGCCAGCAGTTGATCGTGATCGCTCGGCTGATGGGCTGGCTTGAAGAGTTCGGGGCAGACGAACACCATCGTCGGTCGCACGCCGCAGTCCAGCGCCAGCGCAAGCGGGTCAAAGCCCTCAACCAGCATCAGGCCGTCTTCGTCGCGCTGGCGCTTATCGCGCAGGGCGACGACATGCTTCACGCGCGGATTGGTCAGGCTGGTGATGCGCACGACGCCTAACGCTTGGCCGGTCCGCCGGCGCGCAGCGCTCTGGTCATCGCAGCCAGCGGCCGTAGCAGGTCGGGATTGCGCAGTTGAATTTGCGAGAGGCTGGCGTTGATCAGCGTGTAGAGCAAAGGCATGAGGTGCGCTTGTGGATGGAGCAACCCGAATTTGGCGAAGCTGCTGCGTGGCACAGCCGTGTCGCCGCTCAGAGTTTGTCGCACCACCATCCACCGATCGCGGAAGCACACGATCGCGTCCGGGGTGTGCTCCGGCCGCAGGCTGTCCTGTTCGATCATGGCCTTCATCGCCCGCAATAGCTGCTCGGGGCCGGCCGCCCGGTCGGCGAAGATGTAACCCAGATAGGGGTTGAGCTTGTCATCGGAGAGTTGAGCGTAGCGCGCGCCGAAGATGCCCAGGTGGTGAATTGGCGTCACATCATGGGCAGTGGCTTTGGCCCGATGTAGCTGTTTGAGCGAGGCCACGTTGTTGAGCGCTTCTCCGAACGTCGTTTCATTGAGCATGGGGACGACCTCGCAGATGGCATACACCCCTTCGCAGGGCATCAGCCGGCCGGTGGGCAGGGCGAAGACGGCGTCGAAGATCAAAATGCTATCAGCCCGCGTGGTCACATCGTCCATCGAGAACGCCCGACCCACTTCCAGGCCATAGCGCAGCGGCAACAGCGGGCGCAGGACCTGCGTCATGAAGGCGCACAGCAATCCTTCGCGCGATTCATGGCCGTCGAAGACCTGGCCGGCAGCGATCCGCTCCTCAATCGGCGCAACGTGCGCACGGATGGCGTCCAGGATCAACATCGCGACTATGTTTATTTATGGCGCGCTCGCGTTGGAGCGACGTGTGAAAGTTAGGGCTGATGGCAAACCAACTCTGCCCGCCGCAGCGCATCCAGGTCGCGCGAGCCGGTGCACAGCATGACGGCGCGCAACTGGCCGACGATGACCGCGATCTCGTCGGCCACCGCCTGGGCGGAGATTGTGGCAGCGCGGAGGAAGGGGCGAGCCATGCCAAAGATGGTCGCGCCCAGCGCCAAGCACTTCGCCCCGTCCACGCCGTTCCTCAAGCCGCCGCTGGCGAAGATGGTCATCTCCGGCGCTGCTTCGCGCACGTGACGGATCGAGTCAGCCGTCGGGATTCCCCAATCTATAAACGCTTCGGCGATCCGACGCTGTACGTCGTTGCGCGCGCGGAACATCTCCACCTGGCTCCATGATGTGCCGCCTGCGCCGGCCACGTCAATCGCGTCCACGCCGGCGTTGGCGAGGTCTCGCGCAGCGCGCGGTGAGATGCCCCATCCCACTTCTTTGGCGATCACAGGGATGCCTTCGGCGTGTAGGGCACGCACGACCTGTTCAATCTTGGCCAACACCCCCGCCCAGTTGTGATCACCCTCCGGTTGAAGCACCTCTTGAAGCGGGTTCAAGTGCAAGACCAGTCCATCTGCGCCGATCGCAGTGACCGCGCGACGGCATTGCTCAGCGTCGAAGCCGTAATTCAGTTGCACTGCGCCGATGTTCGCAAACAGTAAGATGTCCGGGGCGACATCGCGCACCCAAAAGGTATCCGCCAACTCTGGCCGGACAACCGCTACGCGCGTTGAACCCACACCCATAGCGACGCCCGCTTCCTGGGCTGCCAACGCCAGGTTGCGGTTAATCAGCCGCGCCTGTTCCGTGCCGCCGGTCATACAGGAGATCAGCAATGGCGCGTGTAAGCGCTTTTTGAACAGCACCAGCGAGGTATCAATCTCGCGCACATCTAGCTCCGGCAGCGCCTGATGCATAAAGCGATACCGCTCCAGCCCATTGGTCACGCGCGAGGCGACGTCTTCTTCCAAGTTGATGCGGATGTGGTCGGACTTGCGGGTGGCCAAAATTTGGCCCTCGTCCGCTGTCACGTGCTCAGCTAATTGGTTGTTCTCCATCGTTCAAAAACGTAACGAACGGCTGACTCCGGTGTTCCTTAGAGGGAGACATGTAGAGTAGACTAATAAGCCTAACGCATCATCACAGGAGGAACAGACTGATGTCAGACCAGTCCACATTTGAACGCGTCAAAGCGCTCACCGTTAAGTTGCTCGGCGTTGACCCGGATAAGGTCACGATGGAGGCTCGCTTTCGCGAAGACCTAGAAGCCGATTCTCTCGATCTCGTCGAACTCATCATGGCTTTTGAGGAGGAGTTTGGCGGCGAAATCTCAGACGAAGATGCACAGAAGATTACCACGATCGGCGAAGCGGTGGCTTATTTGGAGAAGCGCCAAAGCCAAGGGGCTTAGGTTGCGCCAACCTAAAAAGCTCCCCTTCTGCGGGGAGCTTTTATTTGCGCTGCGCCGATAGAAAAGCCTCGACCTCCTGGCGGTCAGGGATGCTGGGCTGTGCGCCTGGACGGGTGACTGCGATCGCGGCTGCCGCACAGCCAAACCGCACCGCTTCATGCAACGCCGCGCCTTCCACGAGGCGGGTTACAAAGGCGCCGATGAAAGTATCCCCAGCGGCGACCGTGTCCACTGCCTTCACCGGGAACGCCGGCACGTGGCCGCGCCAGCCCTCAGCATCCACCCACACCCCAGCCGCGCCCAGCGTGATCAACACGTTGCGCGCGCCGCGGGCGCGCAATGTCTCTGCCGCGCGCGCCGCGCTGGGCACATCATTGACCTCGCTGCCGACCAGCCGAGCCGCTTCGTTCTCGTTGGGCACCAGGTAATCGCACAGCGCGAGGAGTGCATCGTCCAGCGGGGCAAATGGCGCGGGGTTAAGCACGCTCAGCCGGCCCGCAGCGCGGGCCAGCATCAGCGCTGCCCTGGTAGCCGGCAGCGTGGTCTCTAGCTGTGCGATCACCGCGTCTGACCGGCGCAGCACGTCCGCAGCAGCTTGGACGTCGTCGGCAGTTAAGGTGCGGTTGGCGCCGCTGGCGACGACGATCTCGTTTTGGCCGCTGACATCATGCACCAAGATCAGCGCTGTGCCGCTGGGCACGCCGGCGCGCCGCAGGACGCCCGTCGTATCCACGCCCACTGCGCGCAGATTAGCGAGCATCGCTTCGCCGAACCCATCCTGGCCCACGCATCCCAGCATGAAGGCGGGGTGCCCCATCCGCGCGACCGCGAAAGCTTGATTTGCCCCCTTGCCGCCGCAGGCTGTCTGTAGGTCTTCGCCGTGAATCGCCTCGCCCGGCTCCGGGAAACGCGGAACGCGGACGATCAGGTCCATGTTGAGGCTGCCGACGACCGTGATCATGGCTCACTTGCTCGCCGCGCCTTGGCGCAGCGTGTCGTAGAGATGCTCAAGGCCGGCGCGCATCTCCCGGCTCAATAGGGCGTATTCCGGCGAATCGGGATTGCGTGCTGCCTGGGGCGCATATTTGGCCATCAGGTCAGGGACCAGCGCTCCCAGCTCGCTCGGCGGCCGCTGCGCGCGCAGCAGCGCCTTGACCCGCGTCATGGCTGTCTTGATGAAGTCCATCGTTGCCTCGGCTGCCTTGGCGCATTCGCTCGCCGGTCCGCGGCCGGGCACCACGACGCTCACCAAGCGGTTCTTCTTTAGCTCGGTCAGCACCTCCAACCAACGATCGAACTGACCCATTGTCAAGTTGGGCGGCTGGTCCACCGCTACGTGGTCGCCGGTGAAGACGATCCCTGAGTCGCGGATGGTGACAAAACATGCATCGGGCGAATATCCGCCCTGAAAGGTGATGTCAATGAAAAGGGTGTGCTTGCCCTCGAGCACGATGCTCAGTGCGTCGCTCAGCGCGATGCGCGGTTTGCTCTCCAACCCAGAAGTGGGCAGGTTGACGGGCAGCACGTCGTAAAAGAGCAACGATGTTGGCTCTTCTGGCACAACGACCGGCGCAAGCGTTGAGCTGTGGGTGACTATCACGGGCGGATTGAAGGCGTCCACCGCTTCGTTGCTCATTCGGTCGGAAGCAGTGAAGACCACGGCGCGAATCGGCAGACGGCTCAGCTCGCTGATTTGCTTGCGCCAATTGCGCGCCTCCTCGGCGTCGAACGGCAGATCAATGCAGACGATGGCGTCTTCTCCTATCACGCACCCAACGTTCAGCCCGTCCGCCGCTGCGTGGTAAAAGACATTGTCGTGAACCTTCTTCATCAGACTTTCCTGATTGTATGGCCCAGAAGAGGTTGCGCAAACCCAAGGGACAGCCGGTCTGCATACGCTCCTCTGCTGCGCGCGAAGCACGCTGGCTGGTTGGCCCGTGCTTGATGCGCTGCCGTCTCAAGCGCAGATGACTCGCTAGAGGAGGGTATAGGACCAGCCGATCGGCTGACCGTCCCGATAGGGCATGAAGCCGTGGAACTGGCGCGGATCTTCGCTGAAGACCAGTGGCAGAAAGTATTTGTCGCCCGGCCACATTGGGATTTCGTCGTTGAGCACCTGCGTCACCGGCACCCATTCCAAAGTGCCTTCTGCATTCCGACGTAGCGGCTGGCCGGTGAAGGCGGTGATCAGGAAGACAAAACCGAGCCAGTCTTCGCCATGTTTGCCAAAGCCCGGCCAACTGATCGTCCCGCGCAGGCGCATCTCGACGACGTCCAGGCCGGCTTCTTCGCGGATCTCGCGCTTCATGCAGGTGACCACGTCCTCGCCCGCTTCCATCTTGCCGCCCAGGCCGTTGTACTTGCCAAAGGCCTGGTCATCGGGCCGCGTAATGCGATGGATCATCAACACGGAGCGACGGTCAGGGGAGAGCACGTATCCGAGCGTGCCGACGACCGGGGTATAAGCCATCTGCCTACTACCGACCTGCCGAACGCGGCGGGACCTCGAACTTTTTCTGCCTGCTGGACAAGTTCACCGCTGTCAACTTCACCTCGCCGTCGAAGAGCGGCACGAGGAGCGCGTCGTCAACATAGGCCGGCGTTGAGAACAGCCGGCGCACCAAGCCGTTCTCTAGCACGCGCTCCGGCGGTACGTAACCGTCTGGGTTAGGCGTTGGCCGCCGGTCAAAGCGATACAGGTATGTATCGCTGGCCACGATGTAAATGCTGTCGCCCACCACGACTGGCTGGGCGCGGATTGCGCCGCCTACCTGTGAACGCCATCGCAGGCTGCCGTTGCGGGTATCGAGAGCGTAAAAGCCGCCCTTCACATCCCCCACCAACACGTTGCCGTCCACAACCAGTGGGTCGCACCAGATCCAGCCGGCCAACCGCTCCGAGCGCCACACCTGGGCGCCGGTGTCCGCGTTGATGGCGTAGACATGCTGGTCGAACGAGCCAATGAAGAGTGTGCCATCCTGTAACGCCGGCTGCGCAGCGATCGAGGCGCCAGATGTGAAGGTCCACAGCAACGCGCCCGTCGCAGCGTCCAACGCATACAGGTTGTGGTCAAGCGATGCTTGATAGACCCTGCCGTTGGCGACCAGCGGGCGCGACCAGAGCTTATTCTTGGCAGTGAACTTCCAGACTACCTTCGGTTCGCCGTTCTCGAGCTGGTTAGGATCAAGGGCGTAGAGGGTGTGATCGCCGTTCGGCGCGAAGATCAGTTTGCCGTCGCTGCTGACGCCGTCCACATACTCGCGCTGGCCGCCGGAGAATCGCCAGCGCTCCTTGCCATCCTGGATGGAGAGCGCATACAGAATGTGTTGTGGTCGCCCGTTCGGATCGACCGTCTCGCCGACGATGACCACGTCCCCGAACCGCAATGGCGGGCCGGCGAAGGGACCGCGCCGGCTTTCGCTGTCCTCAGTGGGCGAGGGAAACACCCAGGCCACCGCTCCGCTGCGAGGGTCGAACTTATAAACGTGTAAGTTGCTGGAGAGATAAGCTGCCTCCCCCTCAACAGTCAACCCCGGGAAGGAGGTAGGGGGGACTTCTCCACCACAGGCGCTGAGCAAGAGCGCGCCAGCAGCAACAATCAAAGCAGTGCGAAGCGATGTCCTCATCGCCATGTCAAGGCACGGGGTCGTAGCCACCGGGGTGGAACGGATGGCAGCGTGCGATGCGCTTGACGCCGAGCCACAGCCCCTTGAGCGCGCCGTATTTGGCAATTGCCTGTAAGGTGTATTCGCTGCACGAGGGGTAGAAGCGGCAAGAAGGCGGCAACCCCGGCGAGATCACAAGTTGGTAGAAACGGATCAAGCCGGTCAGGATGCGCTCCGGCAGGGCTGTGCGCGCGCGAGGATACGCAGCCAGCGTCACTTCTCGGTAGTCGGTGCTTGAATGAGGCGCGCTTTGTCGAGCAGCCATATCAGTTCGTCATACACATGTGCCATGCGCGTCTTTGGATCGGCGATCGGCGGCTGGGCGATCAGAACGATGTCCCATCCAGGAAGCAGGCGATCGGCCAGCCGGCGCATCGCCTCGCGCAGCAGCCGGCGGGCGCGGTTGCGCTTCACGGCCTTGCCGACAGCGCGCGAGACCACGTAGCCCGCCCGTGTTGGCGTGTCGGCCTGCGGAGCGCGGGCCACGCTGAGCGTGCAGTAGCGTCCACGCCAGCGCGTCCCCTCGCGGCGCACGCGGTCGAAGTCCGTCGCCCGCCTGAGCGTGCCCAGCATTCATCATGAGGCCCGCTTGCTGCCGGCTGTGCCGCGCTTGCTGCGCGCCGGCGAATACACCGCGTTCCAGTTCACCTTTTTCACGTGGTTATTGGCTTTCACGGTCAGCATCTTGCGGCCTTTTGCCCGTCGTGCGGCCAGCACCTTGCGACCGCTCTTGGTAGCCATGCGCGCGCGAAAGCCATGTACGCGTAAGCGGCGGCGCTTCTTAGGTTGATAGGTTCGCTTCGGCATAGTGTGCTCCTCTCTCTCGCTCTGGCCACTCGCCAGGATCTGGCCTAGCTACAGGATAACCAGAGACGTAGTTACGGGATTATAAAAGGCTCCCTCTGAGTTCCTGGGAAACAGCGACTGCGCCACCGCGCCGCTATTTCCCTAGGCCAAATGATGGCCCCGCCATCATGAGATGTTGCGTGGGAATCAGAAGGGGGCTTCCCCATGTGCGTGGGAGTAAGAGGGGGCGCTCAGCCGACTGGCCGGCAGGGCCGCCCCGTGCGCGCGAACGCGCGCCGCAGTTGTCCATTGTTCGCTTTGCCTTTACACTGGCCGACATGGCCTCTCGGACGTTCCTGGCTTTTGATCTGGGCGCGGAGAGTGGGCGCGCGATCGCCGGCGTCTTCGACGGCGCGCACTTGGAACTCGTGGAGGTGCATCGCTTCCCGAACCGGCCCGTGCAGGTGGGCGCGCATGTGCATTGGGATGCCCTCGCGCTGTGGGCGGAGATACAGGCGGGCCTGCGCAAAGCAGCGGCTCGCTTTGACGAGATCGCCAGCGTGGGGGTGGACACCTGGGGCGTGGACTTCGCGCTGCTGGATGCGCACGACGCGCTGATCGGCAATCCTTATCACTACCGCGACCCGCGCACCGAGGGCATGTTGGAGGCTGCTTTTGCGCGCTTGCCGCGCGCGCGCATCTTTGAGTTCACCGGCATCCAGTTCATGCGCATCAACACCCTCTACCAACTGCTGGCGATGGTTCAGGGGGGTGCGCCGGCGCTCCAGATCGCACGCACCTTTCTGATGATGCCCGACCTCTTTCACCACTGGCTGGCTGGCTGCAAGGTGTGTGAGTTCACCAACGCCACGACGACGCAATGCTACGACCCGCGCGCTGGCGACTGGGCGCGTCCCATGCTCGATGCGCTGGACATCCCTACGCATGTGCTGCCGCCCATCGTGCCGCCGGGCACGGACCTGGGGCCGTTGCTGGCCTCGGTCAAGCGCGCGCTGGACGAGCCGGCAGCCCTGCGCCGGACCCGCGTGATCGCGCCGGCCACGCACGATACTGGCTCGGCGGTGGCCGGCGTGCCGGCGTCGAGCCAGCACTTCGCCTACATCAGCTCCGGCACGTGGTCGCTGATGGGCGCCTTGGTCAGGCAGCCCGTCATCACGCCTCAAGCCCTTCAGTTCAACTTCACCAATGAGGGCGGCGTGGGCGGCACCTTTCGACTCTTGAAGAACATTATGGGGTTGTGGTTGGTGCAAGAGTGTCGCCGGCGCTGGTCTGACCCTTCGGGCGAATTGCTCCCCTATGCCGAGCTGTTTCGTCTGGCCGAGCAAGCGCAACCGTTCGTCGCGCTGATTGACCCCGACGACCCAACCTTTCTGAGCCCGGCGGACATGCCGGCTGCGATCGCCGACTATTGCCGGCGCACCGACCAGCGCCCGCCCGCAGATCGCGGGGCCATGACGCGCTGCATCTTGGAGAGCCTGGCGCTGAAGTATCGCTACACGCTCGATCAGCTCCAAGCCTTGCTTGGCTATCCGATAGAGGTCATCCACGTGGTCGGCGGCGGGTCGCAGAATGCGCTCTTGTGTCAGTTCACCGCCAACGCCTGCAGCCGGCTGGTGGTGGCCGGGCCGGCGGAGGCGACAGCGCTGGGCAACCTGCTCGTGCAGATGGTCGCCAGCGGCGAGATCGGCACGCTCCAGGAGGCAGGCCGCCTCGCGGCGGAGACGGCGCCGCTGGCCTCGTATGTGCCGCGCGACGCAGAGGCGTGGGAGGCGGCCTACGCGCGCTTCAGCGCCATAGCTCAAGCGCGGTAGAGCCGATGTTGCTTGATGTAGGTCTCGACGGGGTGGGGCACCAGGTAGCGCAGCGAGCTGCCGGCGTGCGCCATCTGGCGCAGATCGCTGGACGCGATGTCAATCAACGGAGTGTCTATCCAGCGCACGCGGGCGCGCAGGCCGGGCAGGGCACATTCGAGCTTATCCAGATCGGGGCGGACGCTTGGCCGGCTGGCCACGCCCAGCATGGCCAGCGCGATCAGCCGCTTCGGGTTATGCCAGCGCGGTAAATCGGCCAATGAATCCGCGCCCATGATGAAGAACCAGTTGTGCTGGGGATAGCGCGTCGCTAGGATCTCCAGCGCAGTGCTGGAATAATGCGGCGCCGGGCGCTCCACATCCACCAACGACAGGCGGAAGCCCTGGTGGTCGGCGATAGCCAGGTTGACCATGGCGACGCGATGATGGATCGGGGTGATGTGGTTGCTGACCTTGTGCGGCGGCTGGCCGACCGGCATGAACCAGACCTCATCGAGCTGGAGCTGGGCCAGGGCCTGGTCGGCGATGATCAGGTGACCGATGTGAGGCGGGTCGAACGTGCCGCCCAGGATGCCGATGTTCATCGTCAGGAAGGAGGATTGTAAGACGCGCTGCGCCTCGAAGATGAGTGCGTCCACAGCTAGGTGCGCGCTCCCTCGCATGCGAACGCCGAGGTTGGGTTGTCATGTCTGCACCAGCAGAATCCGCACTCACACGCGGCGTCATCACGAGCCTCCCCCTTGTCATCCTGAGTGAAGCAGTCGCCAAAGTTGCGCGGCCTCGGCAAACGCATCCGTCGGGATGATGGATTGGCCCGGCGGGCGGGCAGCTTTTATTGGCGAATGGGCCCTTGACAAAAATACGCCGATGCATATAATTTGGGGCGTCACTGCGGGATAGAGCAGCGGTAGCTCGTCAGGCTCATAACCTGAAGGTCGTAGGTTCGAATCCTACTCCCGCTACTCTCTCTTCCCTCCGTTTTATTCTGCCCTCCCTCGCCTAGGCCCGGCGTAGACCGGGCCTAGTTGTTTAAGTCGCCACCAGTGACTCCCTTGTCAGGAGGGAATGCGCCACCCACAGGATTTGTCGCAGGGACGCGCACACCTCGCGGGGTGCATACACAAGCTTAGGCCTGCTTGGGGAATCGTTAAAATCCCCATAATATCGCTGGAGGCTCTGTGGTGATGAAGGAATACGCTACTGAACAGTTGCGCAATGTCGCCCTGCTGGGCCATAGCTCAAGTGGTAAGACCACGTTCGCCGAAGCCATGCTGTTTGCCAGCGGCGGCAGCACGCGCCAAGGCAGAGTCGAGGATGGCACGACCGTCTCCGACTATGATGAAGAGGAGAAGCGCCGCAAGCAGTCCATCTACTTGAGCATCGTGCCGGTCGAGTGGAAGGATCACAAGATCAACCTGCTGGATGCGCCGGGATATGCCGACTTCTACGGCGAAGTGCTCAGCGCGGTGCGCGTGGCCGACCTGGGCTTGATCTTCGTGGACGCCGTGGCCGGCGTCGAGGTGGGCACCGAGCTGGCCATGCAAGCGGTGGACGAGGCCAAGATCCCGCGCGCCGTCCTGATCAGCCGCATGGATCGCGAGAACGCGAACTTCGACGCCGTGCTCGCCCAGTTGCACGACGCCTTTCACCAAGACATCGTGCCGCTCATGCTGCCGGTGGGCAGCCAACACCAGTTCGCCGGCGTGATTGACTTGGTGACGCGCAAGTACCTGAAGGGGCCAAAGGGCGAGGTGGCCGACATCCCCCCCGACCTTGTGGCGACCGCCGAGAAGGCCCGCGAGCGGCTGATGGAAGCCGCTGCTGAAGGCGAGGATGAGCTGATCGAGAAGTGGTTCGACGTAGGCACGCTCACCGATGAAGAGTTCATCCGCGGCCTGCGCAGCGCCATCCGCAAGCGCACCTTCGTGCCGGTGTTCTGCGCAGCGCCGGCCTCGGGCATCGGCATCCACGCCATGCTCTATTCGCTCGTGCGCTATGCGCCGATGCCCTTCGACATGGGCGCAGACCCCGACGATGGCCAGCATGGCACCGTGCTCTACGTCTTCAAGACCGTGGCCGATCCGTTCGTCGGCAAGATCAACTACTTTCGCGTGATCGAGGGCCCGGTGAAGGGCGGAGAGACGCGCCTGGTCAACACGCGCACCAACGAGGAGGAGCGCCTGGCCACCCTCTTCGTCCAGCGCGGCAAAGAGCAGATCCCCGTGCCGATCTTGCATGTTGGCGACATCGGCGCCGTGTCCAAGCTCAGCAGCGTTCAAACCGGCGACACGCTCTGCGACCGCGCGCACTGCATGAAACTCCAGCCGATCCCCTTCCCCAATCCGCTGTTCGCCGTGGCGCTGCATCCCAAGACCAAGAGCGACGCGGCCAAGATCAGCAACGCCCTGGCCAGGTTGTGCGAAGAGGATCCCAGCTTGCGCCATGTCAATGACCCGAGCACCAAAGAGACGCTGCTGTTGGGCCTGGGCCAGGCACACATAGACGTGGCCGTCCACCACCTGCACAACAAGTTCGGAGTGGACGTGGACACCACCATTCCCAAAGTGAGCTACCGCGAGACGATCACGCGCCAGGGGCAGGCGCGCTATCGCCACAAGAAGCAAACCGGCGGCGCCGGCCAGTTCGCCGAGATTGAGATGCTGGTGGAGCCGAGCACGCCGGGCGCCGGCTACGAGTTCGAGTGGCGCGTCTTCGGCGGCGCGATCAGCAGCTCGTTCCAGGCCAGCATCGAGAAGGGCATCAAGCAGGTCATGGAAGCAGGGGTGCTCGCCGGCTACCCAATTCAAGACGTGCGCTGCATCGTCTTAGACGGCAAGGAACATCCGGTGGACTCCAAGCCGATCGCCTTTGAGATCGCTGCTCGCCACGTGTTCCGCGAGGCGTTTGAGAAGGCCGGCCCGGTGTTGCTCGAGCCGATCTACCGCTTCACCATCGTCGTGCCCGAGACCTACGCGGGCGACGTGATGAATAACCTGAAGACCAAGCGCGCGCAGATCATCGGCATGGATCAGCGCGGGAATAAGACGATCATCACGGCCAACGCACCACTTGCTGAGATGCAGCGCTACGCCGCCGATTTGCGCGGCCTCACCCAGGGGCGCGGGTATTACGAAATGGCCTTTGACCATTACGCGCCGGTGCCGCCCAACCTGGCCCAGGCCATCATCGCCAGCCACAAGGCGGAGGCCGTGCTCGCGGAGGAGTAATCTGCGCTCAGCGCACCTCGACCGTGGCCAGCGTCAGCGCCTCCTCGCTGGCGCGGGTGCGCCGGCGCTGGCCGGTGTCGGGGTCGTAGAGGCCGACGACGACGCGCAGCGGGCCGCGATAGTCCGCCGGCAGCGCTAGGCCGTGGTTATCCCGCACGGCCTCGCCCACTTGCCAGCTCGTCATCGGCCGCAGATCGTTGAGCGGTTGGGCATCGTGCTGGGCGATCAGAAATCCGTCGGCCGCTACGGCGTGGACGAACACTTTGTAATTCCTATCGGGCAGCGCCTCGGCGCGCCAGACGAGCTGAACGGGCAGGATCGCGCCGGCGGCGACGCGCTGGGGCAACCAAGCGGCCGCCAGGGCGACCTCCCCCCAATCAGCATCCTCGGTCGGGACGCGGCGCATCGCCTCGTGAGCGACGCCGTAGAGGCCATAGAACACCTCCTCCTCACCCCAGGCCGCATAGGCTGGATAGAAGTGCGAGTCCATCCAACCGCGCAGATGGCCATTCGCGCCGGCCAGGCCGCGGTAGAGCACCAGCCAGAGGCGATCGTGCTGGCTGGCGGCCTGGCCCAGCCGCGCTTCCCACCGCTGACGCGGCTCGATCACCGGATCCCAGGTGAGGGCGTATGACCAGCCCGGATCGTGCGCGCTGCGATCCAGGGCGTAGAAGCCGGCCGGGCTGAGCACGTTGAAGATCACCAGGTCGCTGGGGCGTGCGCGCGGGGCGATGTGCTGGTGGTAAGTGTGGGGGTTGTAGGGATCGAACACCTCCAGCGTCTTGGCATAGACCAGATCGGTACTGATCGGCCAGTGCGTCCCGAGCAACATGCCGGTCAGGATGGATGGCAACACCCAGGCTGACTGTGCCCGCTGCCTGCTCAGGTGCGCAGTCGCATCGAGCGCCCAGCCCATCCACATGGCCAGCGCCGGCGCCGCGCCGATCAGCATGCGGGCGTTGAAGGCCCATTGGCGGGCGGCGAACGCCACGCCCAGGATCGTGAGCGCGATCATCGCCAAAGGCAGCGTTGATTTGCGCCGTTGTCCCCGCCCCACGAGCAGCCCCAGCCCAATGACTAGCCAGACGCTCAACAGGGCAGGCGGGCCGGCGGGCTGCGCCAGCGTGAGGTCATATAGCCCCAGGCGGATGAAATAGTCCAGCGGCAACTGTTGGCCGATGTTGGTGGTTGCTTCGGTCGCGGCGCGGGCCAGGAACTGCGGCACGGCGAAGATGCCCCATGGCGCGAAGAGCGCGCCCGCCGCGCAAAAGGCAGCCGCCAGCGCGCCGGCCGTGCGCCAATCGCGCCGCCAGGCCGCACGTCCGAGCGCGTGAAGCGCCAGCGCGCAGAGCGCCCAGAAGGCATGATATAGCGTCAGCATCGCGCCGGCCGCGCCGACGATCAGCGCGAGCCGTCGCCCAGGTCGCAGCGCCCCGTAGATCGCCAGGAGCACCAGCGATGGCACGGCAGCATACATGCGCACGACGCCGCCGTAATACACCACCGGCGGTAACCAGGCCATCAAGTAAGCTGCCCAGACGGCCACCCGTGCTGAGCCAGACCACACCTTGGCCGCCGGATAGGCGAGGGCGACCGCGGTCGTGCTCAGCATGACGGAGAGCGCGCGCGCCGCGAACAGGTCAATGCCCATCACCTTCTGCCATGCGCCGAGGAGTAGGTAGTACAGCGGCGGGTGGACGTCGGCCGCGGTGACGACGAGCAGATCGGCGACGCCCAGCGCGGCATGGGCGATGGACCAGCCCTCATCCCAGCGCGGTGGCACGTCGCCCAGCCCGGGCAGGCGCAGGGCGAAGCCGAGCGCAACGGCCAGGAGCGCCAGCGCGCGATGCGAGAGCGGCTTCATCCTCCCTGCGCCGAGGTTTTCTTCAGGCTCATCAGCGCGATGCCGGCCAGCGCCAGCGCTGCGCCGGCCAGCGTCAGCGGGGTCACCGTCTCGCCCAGCAGGATCACCGCCAGGATGGTGGAGCCAACTGGCTCGCCGAGCACGGGGATGGTGGCATACACCGCCGGCAGCCGACGCACCGACCAGTTGAAGGACGTGTGCCCAACCAGTTGCGGCACCAGGGCCAACAGCGCGATCCAGAGATAGGCCAGCGGGCTATCGCTGCCGAGCGGCGTTTGGGTGAGCAGCACAACCGCGCACAGGATGAGGGCGGCCGCCCCATACACCAGCGTGATATAGGCCAGCAGCGAGAGCTTGCTGCGCAGGGCGCGCGCGATGATCAGATACGGGGCGATGCACACCGCGCCGGTCAGCGCCAGCGCGTTGCCCAGGGGCGGGTTTTGCCCAGGAGAACTGCCGGCGCTATCGGCTGCCCCGATCAAAATCCCCCCGCCGATGGCGATCACCATGCCGAGCGCCATCTGACCGTTCACCGGCTCGCGCAAGAAGATCGCCGACGCCAGCGCCACGAACAGCGGCGAGAGCGTGACCAGGACCACCGAGCTGACCACGCTAGTGAACTCTAGCGAGAGGATCCAGGTGGCGAAGTGCGCGCCTAAAAAGGCGCCGCTGGCGACCGTGGTCAGCAGGTCGCGCTTGGATAGGCGGCGGAACTCGTCGCCGCAGCGGCCGAGCGCAAACGGCAACAGCACCAGGGCCGCGAGCATTAACCGCAGCATCGCGATCGCCAGCGACTGCGCGCCGGCCTGTTGGGCAAATCGGATGAAGATAGACGCCGTGGACACAGCGATCACGCCGACGAAGATGCCAAGCGCAGGGGGCAGGGCCGGACGGTTGAGCGCTGCCGCTGATGTGCTCACAGGCGCGATTATCGCAGCAACTGCGCTGCGCTGACGGTGAGCGTGATCTCGCGCGGAGAGATCTATCACGTTGTTGCTTGCTGCGACGGGATGTCATGCTGGGCGGGAGTGCCCACCGTGCGCAGGTGCTGCGCGCCGGCCATCACCACGCCGAGATAAGCGCCCACATATAGGTGCATGTTGGCCACGTAGAGCTTATCGAACAGGTGATGGACGCTCAAGTGTGCCCATGCCCCCAGGATGCCCACGGCGAGGGCCGACGGCCATGTCCGTAGGCCGGCTTGCCGTGCGACCCGCCAGGTCGTCGCGATGGCCGCAGCCCAAAATGCCACGTAGCTCAGCAGGCCGATAAGCCCCAGCTCGGCGAAGATGTTGAGGTAGTAGTTGTGGGCGTGTCCCAGCGCGTTCTCCCAGGGCAGCAGGCGGAAGTCTGGATAGGCTGCGGCGTAGTTGCCGAATCCTTGGCCGAGCCATGGGCTGGCCTCGATCATGCGAATTGCGGCTTGCCAGTGGGCCAGGCGTTCGATCGTGGAGAAGGTGATCGGCGTGACGTGGGCGTTGCGCACGTCTATGCCGAACGTCGCGCCGGGCGCGCTGAACCAAGCCAACTGCGCTTCGAGCGAGGCGGGGATGGCGATCCAGCCTGTGGCCAGGAGCGCCAGGCCGATGGCCAAGCCCAGGCCGGCCCAGCGCAGCGCCGGGCGAAAGGCGGCCAGCGCGAGCGCGGTTGCTGCGCCGGCTGCGCCGATGAGCGCGCCGCGCGATCCGCTGGCGCTCAGCGCGGCCAGGCTCAGCGCTGCGGCGCTCGTCGTGGCGACGGCGATCAGCACAAGCGGCGCAGCGCGCTTCCGCGCCCCGCGCAGCGCCGACCAGACTTGCCCCCAAGCCCAGCCCGCCAGCGCGGCGGCCAGCGGCCAGGTCAGGCCCATGAAGCCGCCAAACGGGTTGGGCTGCTCGAAGCTGCCGTAAGCGCGATAGCCCTCCGCGCCGAGGACCCGGAACTCCGGCGGCCCAACCCCGCGCCAGTTGGCCTGAAACAGCCCCACAGCAGCCTGCCCGATGGCTGCCAGCAGCGCCGCTGCTAAGACGACCGCGCGCCGTCGTGGCTCGGACTCGCGCGCGACCAGCAGCGCCACGATGCCGATTTGTAGCCACTTGATCCACTCCGCCGCCCAGTCGCGCGCGTCGCGGGCGACGAAGAACGAAAGCGCAGCAATTGCCAGGAAGGTCAATAAGCCGAGCGCGATCGCTTTGTGCTGGCGCAGCAGATCGCCGATAGAGGGCCGGCTGGCTTGTCCTGTGCGCTGAGCCAGCCATCGCGCGCCATAGGCGGCCAGCGTGATGGCCAAGACAGCCTGGCCGCTATCCAACGGCAGCCCTAGCGTCACCCGCTCCAGCGGTTGGAGCGGCCCGACGATCAACGCCAGCCCTAAGCCGCAGATCGGCTGGGCGAAGATGAGGGCGAGGATGCCGAGCAACCCCAGCCCCCCTGCCAGGGTCACCACCTCTGGCCAGGGCAGCAGCGCGAGCGCCAGCCCAACGCTGCCGCTCGCCAGGCCAAAGAGAAGGTCAGCGTGCCTCTGCCTTCCCGAGATCGCCATCGTCGGATGCCTGCGGTTTGCACTTTACCAACAGCGTCCACGTGCCGCGCTGGGCCACGCTGCCATCTTGCTTTTTCAGGCTGACCTTGAAGGTGACTTTGCCGTTGCCCAGGCGGGGAAAGGCCTTCGTCTCGACCACTTCTGCTTCGATGTGGACGGTGTCGCCGATGAAGAGGGGCGCCGTGAACTCCCACTCCAGCCCGCGAAAGGCCTCGACCGTGCGCAGCAGAAAGCCCATTTGAAAAGCCAGCCCGCTGGCGATGCTCAGGCCAAGCAACCCATGCGCCACCCGCCGCTTGAAGAGGTGGCCTTGGGCGAACGCCTCGCTGGTATGGATCTCGTTGTAATCCCCGCTTAAGCCGGCGAAGGCGACGATGTCCGACTCTGTGATCGTGCGCGAGGGCGAAATGACCTTGTCGCCGATGGCGAACTCCTCGAAGTACAGGCCGTGTGGTGTTGTGAGCGCCATGCGGTTGATTGTAGATGTCCCTTTCTACTTGCGCAGCACGACGATCATGCGCTGCGCGGCGTCGCTGTTGTCCAGCGGCGGGGGCGGGATCAGCATGTCGCCATACCACCACGTCTGCGAGAACGCGCCGGAGAGCTCGATCAGCGCGCGCAGTTCCTGAGCCTGATACCAGCGGAGCGGCCAGCGCTGCGCGATCGTGCGCGCCGGCTTGTCCCCCTCGCGCACGACCAGGTGCACGGTCACCAACCATTGTTGCGTGATCCAGTCGTATGGATCGTCCGCTGCGCCAAACAGGACCTCAACTTCTGTGTATGGTTCACCTGCGAAGTAAGGGGTGTCGGTGGTGCGCGATACCCATGTGTTGGGCAGGCTATCCCGCCAAATCGTCGCGGGGTGCGCTGTCTCAATGATGAAGAGACCGCCCGGCAATAGGTTGCGCGCCACGGCGCGTAGGTGGGACACAACCTGCTCGTTGGTGAGCAGGTGGGCGATGCTCTCCATCAAGTTCGCGGCCAGCGCAACCGGCTGGTCCAGCGTGAAGTCAACCATGTCGGCGGCCAAGCATTCCAGGCGCACCCCATCGCGTGCTGCGCCCTGGGCGGCGTATTCGAGCATGTGCGGCGAGAGGTCAAGTCCAATCGCTCGCCAGCCGCGCCGCGCGAATTCGCGTGCGTGGCGAGCCGGCCCGCACGCCAACTCCAGAAACGACCGCTGGGTGACCGGCGAATGCTGCGCCAGGCACCAGGCAAGGAAGTCGCACTCTGCGGCGAAGTCTCGATCGCTAAACGC
>JAGHYX010000026.1 GCA_017743375.1 Chloroflexota bacterium | reverse complement strand
TGGGTGCAGGCGGGCGAGGGCATCCCTTAAGCCGAGATTTAGCTTCCCCCCATTCAGGCAAAGGCGAAGGATAATCTTAAAGAGTGGTAGAGACACTCAAAGTCTTCTTCACCATCAACGACACGATCGTGCAATTCGTGCACGGTCAGGTGTTCTTCGCGCTGGCCATGATGATGGGCGTCCAGTGGTTCATCCAGCGCAGCCGGTTGGAGCTGGGTCGGGCGCTGCCCTGGTTGGCCGCCTTCGGCGCGCTCGAAGCGGTCGGCGTGTGGGGCAACGTCTTCATCCCCATTCAGCAGCGCTTGTTGCCGCCCGACATTATCCAGAACCTGCGCTTTCTGCAGTTGGTGGTGCATCTGCTCACCTTTGCCACCTTACTTGGCCTCGGTCTGCGCTTAAGCGAGCCGGCGGTGCCGTCATGGGCAGCGCTATACGTGCCCCTCGTCATCGTGTTAGTGTTCACCGCTGTGTTAGCCACGAACCGAGCACTGGTGAGCGGGGTGGACGCAGTGAACAATGCCACGATGGAGGCGCTGTTGCGCTATGGGCTTTGCTTGCCTTCGGCGTTGTTGGTGGCTTATGGGCTGCGCCTGCAGGCTGGCCGGCTGGTTGGCCCGCTGAAGAACAATCACCTGATCAATGTGCTGCGCGTGGCCGGCTTTGGCTTTGTCTTCTATGCCCTGTTTGAAGGGGTGTTCGTGCCCCAGGCGCCGTTCTGGCCGGCCACAGACGTGAACGCCGAGCGATTGTTCGAACTGACCGGCATTCCCATCGGCATCTACCGCAGCATCGTCGGCGCGGTCATCGCCAGCTTTCTCTTCCTCTCCATGGATGCCTTTCGCATCGAGCGCGAGCGGCTAAACGAGGAGCTGCAGCGCCAGCAATCGCTGATGGCAGAACGCGAGCGCATCAGCCGCGACCTGCACGACGGCACGATCCAGTCCATCTACGCAGCCGGCCTGATGGTGGAGGACCTCCGACACAGCCTGTCGCGGTTGTCGGAGCACGTCTCGACCACGGGCGATCCGCTGCTGGGCCACATGCGCGGTCAGCTCGATGCGATCCTGCGCGTGTTAAACAAGACCAACGAAGAAATCCGCAGCTACATCTACGACCTGCGCCGCTCGGTCGTCGGTGACGAAGACCTCAGCCGTGGCCTGCTCGACATCGTCACCGAATTCCGCATGCGCACAGCGATTCCCACCGACTGGCACGTGCAGGGCTGTCGGGCGATCACGCTGCCGGCGGAACAACGCCAGCACATCTACCAAATCGTGCGCGAGGCGCTCAGCAACATCGCGCGGCATGCCGCGGCCACCCGCGCCTGGGTGGAGCTGCGCTATGATGACTGCAACGGAGATGCAAGGGCGCAGCGGATACAAGTCCGAGTCAGAGACAACGGGAAGGGCTTCACCCAGCCCACCTTGGTCACCGGACGCGGCCTGTCAAACATGCGTGAGCGCGCAGCCCTGCTAAAAGCCAACTTGGAGCTGGAGAGCGAACCCGGCAAGGGAACGACGGTGACGCTGACGATCGTTGCTGAATCGAGACAATCTGGTTACTCACAACAGGATAAGCAAAGTCTGCTCATCGGTAATCGGTAATTGCTATGGCCAGACTACGCATCATCATCGTTGACGATCACGAGGTCGTGCGCATCGGTCTGCGCACACTGTTGGCGCGCAATCCGGATTTTGAAGTGGTGGACGAAGCGGCCACCGGCCAAGAAGCCATGCGCAAGGTGCTTATGCACCGCCCAGACATCGTGATCTTGGACGTTCGGCTTGGGGGGATGAGTGGCATTGAGGTCTGCCGTGAGATCACCCAGGCGGCTCCCAACGTGAAGGTCATCATGCTGACCTCATACGGAGACGACGATACGCTCTTCGAGAGCATCGCGGCGGGGGCATCTGGGTTCGTGCTCAAGCAGATCGGCAGCGACGAACTCATCCGCGCCATCGAACACGTCGCTCACGGCGAGGCCTCGCTTGACCCCACCACGACCGCGCGCGTGCTCGCTCGCATGCGCGAGATGGCGCGCAAGCGCGAGGAGAGCGCATTCTCCATGCTCACCGAGCAAGAGTTGCGCGTGTTGGCCCATCTGGCCGAAGGTCGCACCAACCGCGAAATCGCCGACCTCCTGATCCTGGGCGAAGGCACAGTCCGCAATTACGTCAGTAGCATCTTCGCCAAGCTCAACGTCAGCAACCGTGCCGAGGCGGCTGCGTATGCGGTGGCCCATAACATCCGCGACTATCTATAGAAACTATCTGTAGAATCCGATTATGAAGACGCACTACATCAATGGCCAATTTACCTCCGGCCATTCCAAAGACGCGATCGCTGTGGACAACCCCGCGACCGGCGATGTGATCGAGCACGTCGCGCTGGGCACAGCCGAGGACATAGACGCCGCAGTGCAAGCAGCAAAGGCGGCGTTTGAAAGCTGGAAGCGCGTCTCGGCCAGCGAGCGCGCCGAGCTGCTGCACGAGGTGAGCCGCAAGATCCGCGCCCACGCTCACCAGATCACCGAGTTGCTCACCCGTGAAGAAGGCAAGCCCGTCTCAGAGAACGAAGAGGAAGTCGTCTGGACCTATTCCACCTTTGATTACTACGCCGAGCTGGGCCGGCATAGCCGCGGGCGGGTGATCCCCAGCACCGAAGACGGCGTGCTCAACATGGTGATCAAAGAGCCATACGGCGTGGTGGGCTGCATCGTGCCGTGGAACTACCCGCTGCTGTTGCTGGCCTGGAAGGTCGCGCCGGCCCTGGCCGCCGGCAACACGGTGGTGATCAAACCCAGCGAATTGACCCCGCTCACCACGCTTCTCCTGTGCGAGGTGGCCTTCGACCATCTGCCGCCGGGCGTGGTGAACGTGGTGACCGGCGACGGGCAAACCGGCGAGGCGCTGGTGCGCCACCCCGACGTGCCGATGATTGCCTTCACCGGCTCGCTCAGCACCGGCCAGAAGATCGCCAGCATCGCTGCGCCGATGATGAAGAAGACGCACTTCGAGCTGGGTGGAAAGGACGCCTTTGTGATCGCCGACGACGCGGACCCGGAGCTGGCGGCGCGGGCGGTCGCCTACGCCGCGCTGATCAACGCCGGCCAGGTTTGCACCAGCACGGAGCGCGTCTATGTGCCCAAACCGCTGGCCAGCCGCTTCACCGACAACCTGGTGGACCTTGTTCGCTCGCTGAACCTCGGCGACGGCTTGGACCCCGAGACCGACATCGGCCCGATGATCGGCGACAAGTACCGTCAGAAGGTCGTGGACCATATTGCCGATGCCAAAGCCAAGGGCGCGCGCGTGCTGGTAGGCGGCGGCGTGCCAAACCGGCGTGGCTACTTCCACGAGCCAACGGTGCTGGCCGACGTGAACCACAGCATGAAGGTGATGACCGAGGAGACCTTCGGGCCGGTCATTCCGCTGATGACCTACACCGACTTCGACGAAGCGATCCGGCTGACCAACGACAGCATTTACGGGCTGGGCGCCTGCCTATATACCAGCGACGCGAAGAAAGTGCGGCGCTTCTTTGAGGATGTCAAAGCCGGCACGATCTGGATCAACGACCCGCTCACGGATAACTACGCCGGCCCCTTCGGCGGCATGAAATACACCGGTGGCGGGCGCGAGCTGGGCGAAGAGGGCCTGGACGAGTTCCGCGAGACCAAGCACGTGCATTGGGACATCGAGGCGCGCCCCAAGCCCTGGTGGCTGCCGTACCACAAGAAGCAACCACAATAGAGGCAACCACTCGCAACGATGCCGGCCGGCGAACATCGGCCTCAGAGCGTGGGCGATAGCGGTATCGTCGCCTATCTAAGGTTTTGGCCCCAGCCGTAAACACACGCGTGCGCAGAGGTTGCATTCACCATAGGGCGGGTGCGTTCACCAATAGGGGCAACACAGCCGGCACCTTCTAGGCAGTAACCAAGGACGCTGTGCCTTCAGATTCTTTGCGTTCTCCGCGTCTCCGCGCGAGATTAGCCTTGCCCCCGACCGTGAACGCACCCGATAGGGTTGCGGAGAGCGCCGCTCGCATACAATAGCAGCAAAGCTTTATGGAAATAGGTCCAGCGCGCACATTGGCTGACGCCATCCGCATCTTTGACCCTCGTCGTCCGCTGGAGGGCGAAACCCTGCGCGCATTCTACGCCGAACGCGGCGGCGACACGCGCAAGAGAATGCGCATCCACATCGAGGTCACGAGCGGCGAGCCTTCGAGCATGCTCTTCACCGGCCATGGCGGAAGCGGCAAGAGCACGGAACTCAACAAGCTCATAGAGGAACTCGATAAGGAATACCTGGTCGTCAAAGTCCGTACGAGCGACATCGTGGCACGCGCTGATCTAACGTATGTTGACGTTATCCTGATCACGGCCATGGCGCTCTTCCGCGCTGCGTCGAACGAACAATTGATCCAGCGCGCGCCGGCGCAAATTGCCGAAGAAGTCTGGCGACAGGTCAAACAGGTGATCGAGCACGTCATCTTCGGCCACCAACCGACCCACCCCACGACCAGCAGCGAGGCCAGCCTCAACCTCAGCATTCCCAAGACCATTTTTGGCTTAACGCTGGAGTTCGAGGCGCGTTTTAAGAACGAAGTGGACACCCGCGCCAAGATCCGCGAGCGGCTGCGCGACAACTTGTCGGAGGTCATTAACAAAGCCAACCGCTTAATCGAAGAGATTCAACGTCGCCACCGCCTGCCGGTGTTGCTGCTCGTCGAGGATACTGACAAGCCCGACCCAGGGCGGGCGAAGGAGATCTTCTTCGATCATCCGCAATCGCTCACTGCGCTCAAAGCGCTCACGATCTACACCTTTCCGGTGGCACTCCGTTACAACTCCCAGTTCATCGAACTAGATCGCTACTTCAAAATCTTCCGCATGCCCAACCTGGCGTTGGTTCACAAGGACGGGACAATCAACAGAAGGAGCTGGCGGGTGCTGGGCGAAGTCATCCATCGGCGGCTTGATCCAGCGCTCATCGCCCCAAAGGCCAGACAAACCATCATCCGCGCCAGCGGCGGCATCATGGGCTTGCTGATAGCTTTGGTACAAAGCGCGGCGACGAATGCCCACGCACGCGGCGCGCAGCGCATTGAGCACAGCGATGCCATGGCTGCGCTTGCCGATCTGCGCAAGGATTTCGTTGCTGCGTTGAGGAGCGAAGACTACCCTATCCTGGCCGCGCGTTATAAAGACAAGCGCCTGAGCAACGACGACGCGCTGCAACCGCTGCTGCAGATGCGTGCGCTCTTGGAGTATGAGAATGACGACACCTGGTGTGATGTGCATCCGGCCATCCTCCCGCTGCTGGAGGAGCGCGTGGCCGGCTTCAAGATCAACGAAAGCGCATGAGGCCGCTCAACGCCCGCCTTGTCCGGCCAGGACGGGCTTCGATGCACACGCTCGCTAAGCTCAGCACGCTCCTGCGCCACGCACGCGATGGTTGCTTCGCTATCGCGCTTTGGGACGACGCTGCTACGCGCGAGCGCGTGATGAAGACGCTGAGCAATATGCTATCGCCGATCGCAACTCTAACGTGGACCTGTTCCGCGCTGGACCCTCATCCGATTGACTATCTGAGCCAGCTGAGCGAAGCGCAGCGCACGGAGCGAGCGGTCATCTTCTTCCTGGGACTGGAAGACGCCCCCGCCGATGCGTTCAAGGCGCTCGACTACCAGCGCGAATTGCTGGCCCAGCAGCCCCATGGGCTGGTGTTCTGGCTCACGCCGGAGGCCGCGCATCAACTGGCCCGTCGTGCGCCACACTTCTGGTCGCAGCACAGCGGGATCTTCGACTTCGCTACGACTACTTAGTAAGGCCGTCGCAGTTCTGAACACCCTGCTTGGGTGAGCCATGGGCCACTCGCCGAGCATTGTTGACCTGCCAGAGCAGATCGCAGCGCTCCCCGAGGCGTGCCAGGCGCGTTTTAAGCGCCTCTTTCGCGTGGATCGCGTGACAGGCGATTGCCTGGTTCCCGACGCAATGCGCGCATGGGTCGAGGCGCAGTTCGGCTCATTAGACGCCGTCATGCGCCAACACGTGGTGCGGGTGACCAACCTCGTCACGTTCGACGGCGCTTTGTACAACCCGTTGCGGCGCTGGCGACCGCAGGAATTGAGCGCGACCAAACTCTTCACAACGCAGACCGTTGACCGCTTCGCCGACCCTTTGCGCCACACGCCCGAAGACCCCTTTGGGCGCGTGCGTGGCCAAAGATGCATCACTGCCAGCAATATCGCCCGATGGGAAGGGCTATGCGCGGTGTTGATCTTCGACCAACCAGACCCGCTGGCCTTTACCCAAGCCGACTTACGCGACTACCTTCGCACGTCGCTGGCATGGGCGCAGCGCGCCCATCAGCATGATCCTCAAGCGCGCTACTTCATCTGGATTTGGAATGGCGGGCCGAAAGGCGGCGCGTCAATCCCACACGCCCATGCGCAATTGGCGCTGGGGCGCGGGATGCACTATGCCAAGGTAGAGTGGCTCAGGCGGGCGGCGTTGGCCTATCGGGAGCGCTACAGGACTAACTTCTTCGACGATCTCCTTGCCGCCCACGAGGACATCGGCTTAGGCTTTCAGGTTGGCCGGCTGCGCGGCTTCTTCTACCTGGCTGCCAACCGCCCCAAAGACGCCTGGATTTACGGCCAGGCGATGGATGACGACTTGGCCGACGCGCTCTACGCCGTGTTGCACGGCTTGGTGACGCGGGCGGACATGCGCGCCTTCAACGTCGCCATCCTCATGCCGCCCCTGTTTCCTGCCGATGACGGAGAAGACTGGCGCGGCTTCCCCGTCATTGCCCGGCTGGGCGATCGTGGCCTGCCCGACGCGATCTCCGCCGACATCGGCGCGCTGGATCTATACGCCCATAACACGATCGCCGAAGACCCCTTTGAGGTGCTGGCGCGCTGGCGGTCAGCGGGATGGGCGAGGACGCCTCGCTAGACCTCAAAGACGACTATCTCCGGCCAGGTGTTCAGTCGGGTGAGCGTGTGGTGTTCGCCGCAACCCGAGGAGACATAGACCAGACCATGCCGCGTGCGGTGCAAGCCGCGATAGAAGCGCGACCTAATCGGGACGGCCAAGCTGGGCAACAAAGGGATATGGATCTGACCGTGATGGGTGTGGCCAAAGATAAAGAAAGCCTCAGTCGAAGGAGGCTGCTTAAGCGTCAGCATCAGGTCCGGATTGTGGCCAAACACCAACATGCGCTCCGCAGCCCCGCAGCGGCGGCAGGCCGCGATCGCAGACGGCAGATCGTCGTAGCCCATCCATAGCTCATCTACCCCCACCAGCCACAGCCTGCCCCCGATAGACGCGCACTCGTTGCGCAACAGCCGGACGTTGAGTTGAGGCAGAAGCTGGATGAGATCGGCAGAGTGATCTGGCCCATGCAGACCGTAGTCGTGATTGCCCAGCACCGCATACACGCCGTGCCGTGCGCGTAGTTGGCGCAAGGGCTGGAGCAATTCAGCGATCTGAAAGCCCCGCGTGCGCCCCAGGAAGTCCCCGCCGATCAACACCAAGTCTGGGGATTGCGCATTCACGGCCTCCACCACGCGCTGCAGCCAGTCACCGCGCTTGAACTTCCCTAGGTGGAGGTCGGAGAAGAAGACCACCCGCAGCGAAGGGTTCGAGAGGCCCAGATCAAGCCGGGTCACCCGCAGTTGCCAGGGAGCTACAAAGCGCGCATAGATGCCCAGCGCTGCGCCGGCGGCGACCAGGCCGGCGAAGAGCGCGGACCACCAAGCGCCCTTGAGCGCAAAGTACAGCGTGGCCGCCCCTGCCGCCGGCGCGATCAGCGGCGTGGACATAAAGCCCAGGTCAATAAGCGATTCTGCGATCGGGCCGACGGTCTGCAGGACGATGTCGGGCGGACGCGAATGCTCCGCAGCCATCGCGCAGCGATCAGGCGGCCTTTATCTCATCAAAGGCGCGCTGATAGCGCTCGTCCGCCTGCGGGTCGCCTTTCTTCAAGAACTCCAGCGCGCTGCCCAGGGCAACGACGTCCGGATACACCGCCTTATCCTCGGCCAGCTCGGGCGCGATCAAGCCCTGCTTCAGCGCGACTGCGTTGGGCGTGCCCAGACCTATCTCGTTGGCGTTCTCGGCTGCGATCTCAGGCCGGCATAGGAAGTTGATGAACACCTCAGCGGTATATTGGCTGGGCGCTCCTTTGGGCACGCACAGGTTGTCTTGCCAGATCGTGCTGACGTCGCCGGGGATAACGTACACCACGTTCGGGTTCTCGCGGCGGGCGGTCACCGCATCGCTGGTGTAGATCTGCGTGGCGAAGATGTCACCGGCCACGAGGTTGGTCGCAGCGTTGGGGCTATCGGTCAGCGCGTAGTTGGCGCGGCGCTTGAGGCTGATCAGCAAATCACGGGCGGCGTTGATCTCCGCGGGATCAGTGGCATTGCCGCTATAGCCGAGCACGCGCAAACCGACGGCCAGCAACTCGCGCACATCATCGAGCATGCCCAGCTTGCCGCGCAGCGCCTCTGGCCAGTCAATGACCTGCTTCCAGTTCGTGATCGGCTCAGGCAGCTTGGTCTTATCAAAAGCAAAACCGGTGCATCCCCAGTTATATGCCACAGAATATTCGTTGGTTGGGTCGAAGTACAAGTTCTTGTGGCTATCGTCTATGTTCTTGAAGTTAGGAATGCGGTCGAAGTTGAGCTTTTCCAGCAAGCCAGCGGCGATCATCTTTGACACCATATAGTCAGACGGCGTGATCAGGTCATACCCTGGATTGCCGCCGGCTTTGAACTTGGCCTCCATCTCCTCGTTCGAGCTATAGACATCTACCTTCACCGTCACACCGAACTCGGCCTTGAACTTCTCCAGCACGGAATCAGCGATATAGCTGCCCCAGTTGTACCAGCTCAATTCCTTGGCGAGTGCTTCTGGGGCTGTATCAGTGGTCGGCGCCTGCTGGCCCTGCGTCTGGGGAGTCGCGGGGGCGCCCCCACAGGCGGCCAACAGTGCAGTCGATCCGGTCAAGCCTAAACCGAGGCGCAGGAACTGTCGGCGATTCATTTACAACCTCCTTTTTACGAATGCTTGTTTCGCGCTGCGACTGCGGCCTATTATCGCTTAAGCCCGCTGTCGGCGTTGAATAAGCTGAGCGACGACGACCAGAACGATGGAGAGCAGGAGCATGAGGGTAGAGATGGCATTGATCTCCGGCGTGATGCCGCGACGAATCTGCCCCCAGATATACACCGGCAGCGTCTGCGAGCCGACGCCGGTGACGAAGAAAGAGATCACGAAGTCATCTAGTGAAAGCGTAAAGGCCAATAGTGCGCTGCTGATGATGCCGGGCATCAGCAACGGCAGCGTGATCCGCCGAAAGGTCGTCCATTCATCCGCACCCAGGTCCTGGGCCGCTTCCTCCAGCGACCTGTCGAAGTCCGCCAGCCGCGCGCGCATAGTGAGGTACACGAACGGCATGCAAAAGGCGATGTGTGAGATCACCAACGTCACGATCCCGCGGCTGAGGTTAATGGCAGCAAAGAAGATCAGCAGCGAGATGCCCATCACGATCTCGGGGATGATGACCGGCAGGTAGAGCAGCGCATCCCAAGCCAGCTTGGCGCGAAACTGATAGCGCTCCATGGCGATTGCCATCAACGTGCCGATCACCACAGAGCCGACGGTGGCCAGCGCGGCGACGATCAAGCTGTTGGCCGCCGCCTCCAGGATGCGGGTGTTGCTGAAGACGCGCTCATACCACTGTAGGCTAAAGCTTTGCCAGGTCGCACCAGTCCGCGCGCTGTTAAACGAGAAGGCGATCAGGACAGCGATCGGCACATAGAGGAAGGCGAACGTGAAGAAGGTGATGGTGACCAGCGCAAAGCGGCCGAGGCCGATTCCCCGTGACTCTTTGCGTGGTCGCGGTTTGATCTCGCTGCGCTCGCCGAGGAGGACGACATCCGAGGCCATGGGCGCTTTCCTCGCTCAGATCGCGTTGCGGTATTCGCCGCGACCGCTGCGGAAGTAAAGCACCGCAGCGAAGGTGACGATGATCATCATCAACAGGGACATCGCCGAGCCAAATGGCCAGTTCACGCTGGCGCTGAACTGTTGGGCGATGGCGTAACCGATCATGTTGGTGCGGCCGCCGCCCATCAGCTCCACGGTGATGTAGGCGCCGATGGCTGGGACAAAGGTCAGAATAGAACCGGCCAACAACCCCGGCGAGATCAACGGCAACATCACGCGCTGGAACGCGCGCAGCGTGTCCGCGCCCAGGTCGTGCGCTGCCTCGATCATCGTCCAGTCAAACTTCTCCAGCGAGGTATAGAGTGGCAGGATCATAAACGGCAGATTGCCGTAAACCAAGCCGAGCATCACCGCAGTGGGCGTGAAGAGCAGCTCGATTGGCTCGAGGCCGAGGGCGCGCAGCAACGTATTGATTGGGCCATTACTGCGCAGCATGAATTGCAAGGCGTAAGTCCGCACCAGGAAATTCGTCCAGAACGGGATCATCACCAGGAACAGCGCCAGGTTGCGGTAGCGCGGCGGCAGGCGCGCCATAAACAGCGCCACCGGGAAGGCGATCAACAGTGTGATCACGGTGCTGAGCAGTGAAAGCCAGATGGAGCGCCAGAACAGCTCCAGATACAACCCCTCGAATAGCCGGATCGCCAGGCCGTCAGCCAGTGAGATGGACGGCGCAAAGCGGATGTCTCGGATAATCTCCCAGTAGTTTTGCAGGGTGAGCGGTGGCGTGGGGAAGCCAAGTGGGTCCCGCGATAGGAAGCTGATCCAGGCCATGATCAGCAAGGGGACGAGGAAGAAGACGGACAGCCAAAACGCGCCGGGCGCCATCAGGCCGGCAAGGCGTATCCCCGGCTGTTCTCGCAGGACTCGCAGTATCTTCGCCATCACTCGGCAAGCACCAGCGCGTTCTCCGGCTTGAAGGTTAACCAGGCTCGCTCGCCGGGCTTGAAGAAATAGTTAGGGTCGAGCGTGCTGATGGTGTTCTGCTCCCATACGTCTATGCGGTTCTCGCCGAGCATCACCACCACACGCGTGTCTGAGCCGACATAGGCAATTGAGCGCACGACGACCTCGTAGCAGTTCACGCTGTCGTCGGGTTGCTCAACCAGTTGCACTTTCTCCGGGCGCACCGAGAGCGTGGCCTCGATGCCGGCGCGCACGCCCGGCATCGCGCGTCCCCGAAAGGTTGCCCCGCCGTTGGTGGTGATCTGGGCAAATTCCCCATCGACCTGCGTGACCCTGCCGGTCAGGAAATTCGTCTCACCGATGAAGTCGGCCACGAAGCGCGAGGTTGGGCGTTCGTAGATCTCCAGCGGCGTGCCGATCTGGAGCACCTTCCCTTTGGAGAAGACCGCGATGCGATCGCTCATCGAAAGTGCTTCCTCTTGGTCATGGGTGACGAAGATAAAGGTAATGCCCACTTCGCGCTGGAGGGTCTTCAGCTCTATCTGCATCTCCTTGCGCAGCTTAGCATCCAGCGCGCCCAGCGGCTCGTCTAGGAGCAACACCTTGGGCCGATTCACCAAGGCGCGGGCCAACGCAACGCGCTGTTGCTGGCCCCCCGACATCTGCCTGGGATAGCGCTTCGCCATGTGCGGCAGGCGCACCAGCTCTAGCACCTCGCCCACCCGCCGTGCGATCTCCGCTTTGCTCACCCCTTTCATCTCCAGGCCGAAGCTGATGTTCTGCTCAACCGTCATGTGAGGGAACAGCGCGTAGGACTGAAAGACGGTATTGACGTTGCGCTGAAACGGGGGGGTATTGCCCATCGGTTTGTTGTCTATATAGACCTCGCCGCTGGTGGGCCGCTCGAAGCCGGCGATGATGCGCAGCGAGGTGGTCTTCCCACAGCCAGAAGGGCCCAACAAGGCGAAAAACTCATTGTGGCGGATGCCCATCGAGACGTGATCCACGGCGACGATGTCGCCGAACACCTTGCTCACGTCGCGCAGCTCAACAGCAAACTCGGACAACGCACCTGCCTCCGGCACTGAATCTGCGTGCTCCGACTGCGTTCAGTAATAGGGGACGTATGTGTGCGATTATACAGTCCTGTGACATTACTGAGGGTGCGTTCACCAAGAGGGGCAACATAGCGCGCCTTCCAGGCAGCGACCAAGGATGCCGTGCCTTCAAGTTCTTCGCGTTCTCCGCGTCTCCGCGTGAGATCGGCCTTGCCCCCAACCGTGAACACCCCCATCACTAGCTGACGGGGAAGCGTTCCTATTCGGAATGAGAGGTTACGTCATTGGGCACACGCCTTGGTCATCCATAAGCGCATCGCTCACGTCAGCGCTGAGAGACAAGCCGACCATCGAGCAGGTCGGTGATGCTTAGTGCATTGAGCGCACCAGAGGTACCATTACCTTACCTTGCCTCACCCTGTCATGCTGGCGCCGGCGAAGCATCTAGACCCGCGCCCGCTCGAATTGCTAGGGCGTCACCAGCTTCGCGGCGCAGCAACATGGCTGAATCCATAGGGGCCAAGTGGGCAGAATGTTAGATGCTTCGCGTGGGGCGCGGCGTCGCTGCGCCCCTAAGCATGATAGGCCGGCGCGGCGAGTGATTCTCGTCTAATTGGGCCACTCCCGCAAGTCATTCCCTGCTCACATCACAGCTTAACCTACGCCGTTTAGAATCGAAATATGCTAGACATCGAACTCCACTGCCACACGCGCTACTCCCCTGATAGCCTGGTGAAAGTCCCCGACCTCATCGAACACGCCCGCCGCATCGGTCTAGGAAAGCTGGCGATCACCGACCACAGCGAGATCGAAGGCGCGTTGCTGGCTTATGAGCTGGCTCCTGACCTGATCATCGTTGGTGAAGAGGCGATGACCAAGCAGGGCGAGCTATTGTGCTACTTCATCAGCGAGCGCATTCCGGATGGTCTGGACCTGGATGAGGCGATCGACCGCGTGCATGCCCAAGGCGGCATCTGCGGCCCGTCGCATCCGCTTGACCCGCGCCGGATTGGGATTGGGCGTGAGAACCTGTTGAAGTATGGCCACAGGTTTGACTTTATTGAGACGTTCAACGCGCGCATTCGCGATGCTGGGAAGAATGAAGAGGCCGCAGCCATCGCTCGTGAGCTGGGCGTCCCTGGCATCTGCACCAGCGATGCACACACCCTCCAGGAAGTCGGCATTAGCCGCACGCGCATCCGCGAATACACCTCACCCCAGGATTTCGTCGCCGCCTTGCGCGAGGCAGAGTTAATCCCGCACTACAGCCCGATCACGGCCAGCCTCAGCACGCGCCTGGCTGCGGTGGCCCAGAGCTTAGGCTTCGGCAAGAGCTAGCGCAGGCGAATCCACTCGATCAGCGCTGCGCTGCTCGCTGTCACCAGCATCAGCAAGCTGCTCATCGCCAAAGCTTGGCCGTAGTTGAGCGCGCCCGGTTGGCCGAGGAAGCGGTAAATGGCGATCGGCATGGTGGGGTATTCAGGGCGGGCGATCAGCAGCGACGCGCCGAACTCGCCCAGCGAAACAGCAAAGGCGAAGATGGCTGCTGCTGCGAGCGACGGCGCAAGCAGGGGCAGGTCAACATGCCACATCACTTGGAGCGGGCCCGCGCCTAACCCGCGCGCTGCTTCGCGCAGGCGCCGATCAAGCGCTCGAAACGCTGGCAGCGCCGCGCGCACGAAGAATGGCAATGCCACCAAGGTGTGGGCGATCGGCAGCAGAACAACCGAGGTGCGCAGCGCCAGCGGCGGCTGATCAAACGCCATCAAGAAGCCCAACCCCAGCGTCGCCGCGCTGCTCCCCAGGGGCAGCAGCAAGATGGCTTCCAAAGCCTGTCCCCGCCTCAGGCGCGCCAGCGCATAAACCAGCGGCACACCCAGCAGCATCGTCAGAAGCATGGTGGCAAAGGCGAAGAGTAGCGAGTTGCCGATCGCAACCTGCGGCGGGACGAAGAACAACGCGCCGCGGACGTTCTGGCCAAGCGCGAGGTAGTAGCGCCAGGGAGGGCCACTCTCCCAGTCGAAGGAGCGCAGGACCAAGGTGGCCATCGGCGCAAGCAAGACGAGGATGATGAAGGTCAGGCTGCCATAAACAAGCGCATGTTCCGCAGGAGTGGATGGCCGGCGTCGAGCGTGGTCGGCAGGCTGCATCTCTAACGGGAGGCCAGCCCTGGCCTCCAACCAGGCCGAGGTCCACCCCACCAGCAGCGTGATCGCCATCTGGATGATGGCCAGTGATGCGGCCACGTCCAAGCGCAGCATCTGGGTCGCGCGTCGGTAGATCTCTACCTCCAGCGTGGCGAAGCGCGCGCCACCCAGGATAAGCATCACCCCGAAGCTGGAGAAGGTGAACAAGAACGTCAACGCCGCTGCCGCGCCGATCGCAGGCAGCGCCAGCGGCAGCAGGACGCTGCGCACCACTTGCCAGCGGTTGGCCCCCAGGTTGGCAGCCACCTCTTCCAAATGCGGGCTCAGGCCACTGAGAAAGCCCCCCACAACGCGGATCACCACGGACACGTTGTAGAAGACGTGGGCCAGCAGGACCAGCGGGAGCGAGCCGAGCAGTTGAATCGGCGGCTGCTCTAGGCCAAACAGCGATTGCAGGAGCTGATTGATCACGCCGCGCGGCCCAAGCAGCGCGCTAAAGGCAGCCGCTACGACGACGGTCGGCATGACGAACGGCACCACAGCGATGGTGCGCCAGAAGCGCTGTCCTGCGAAGCGATAGCGGGCGAAGGCCAGCGCAATCGGCAAGCCGGCGAGCAGCGTGAGCAGTGTAGAGAGCGCGGCCTGCCAGAAAGTGAAGGCCAAGATGCCCAGATAGGCGGGGTCCTGCAGCACCGTCAGCGGCGTCGCGCCACGCCCAAATGCGCCCGAAGTGAAGCTCACCTGACCGATCGCGACCAGCGGCCAGGCGAAGAAAACGGCCAAAAACAATAGCGCCGGCATAGCCGGCGCAACGTGCTTCATCGTTCTCCTCGAAGCAAGCTCACTTCACCACGATCCGCTCCCATTCCTCAATCCAGCGCTCGCGGCCCTGGTCAATCTCAGCCGTGGGGAGCGTAAAGAACTGCGCTGGGGGCTGGCCGAACTTGACGAACACTTCGGGCAGCGCAGCCTCCGGTAGGACTGGATAGACGAACATCTGCAGCGGGATATCTTCCTGGAAGCGCCGGCTGAGCATAAAGTCCACCCACTTCTCGGCCAGGTCGCGGTTCTTCGTCCCTTTCAAGATGCCGACGAACTCGATCTGCTCGAAGGCTGTGCCTTCCACGTTGCCGGTGGGCGGCTCTTGCAACTTGCCCTCGCTGAAGAAGACCTCCGCTGCCGGGCTGGTGGCGTAAGAGACGACCAGCGGGCGCGGCCCCTTGCCGCTGCTGCCGCTGAACTGGTTGTAATACGCATCGCTCCAGTCCGGGCTGACATACACATCGTTAGCCCGCAGGTCGCGCCAGAACTGGCGCCAGTCGTACGCGCTGCCTTCGGGGAAGGCCGCGATGGTGGCCAGCAGGAAGGCTAGCCCTGGTGATGAGGTCGCCGGATTCTCAACGACGAGCATCCCTTTCCATTGTGGCTCGGTCAGCGCGCGCAGCGAGGTGGGCGGTTTAAGCCCTCTGGCTTGCAGAAACGCTTTGTCGTAGTTGACCATCACATGGCCGTAATCCACGGGCAGCAGGCGGTTTTGTGGGTCGAGCTTGAAGCGGTCAGGAATAGCGGCCAGTGCGGGGGAGTTATACGGCTCCAGAATGTCGGCGGCCAAGGCGCGCCCGAGGAAGGTGTTATCCACCCCGTAGAGCACATCGGCCAACGGCGCGTCTTTGCTGAGGATCGCCTTGTTCAGCGTGGAGCCGGCATCTCCCGACTTGAGCACGACCACTTTGGCGTTATGAGTTTTTTCGAACTCGGCGATCACCGCCTCGCTGGCGCTGAAGCTATCGTGCGTCATGATCGTCAGGGTGCGCGGCTGCGCCGGCGCGCGCGGCGGTGGAGCCTGAACGGCGCACGCGCTCAATACAAACGCCATTGACAACAGAAGCAAAGAGTGTTTACGCATACCCTCTACACCTCTCATCCAGTGGATTGAATGCACAGCAACATGCCCTGGCGCAGCGCAATCGTAGCCTGCGATCCAAGCATCACATTGCTCACGCCGCGCGCCGGGCCGAACAACAACGGCTCATCGTTCAGCGGATATTCCAAGCCGCTGGTGCGAATGCCGTGGGCATCGCCGCCGAAGGGCAACAGCGAGACCACGTCGCCTGCTCGGCCCTCCAGCACAACCTCGGATGGACCGTCGCGCGCGTCCAGGAGCAGGACGCGCTCTCGGCCATGCACCAGGCAGATTTTGATGCGCTTGAGCGCCGGCATGGCGAGCAACATGATGTTGGCCAGCTCGTGATCCAGCCGGCCTCCTACTGCGCCGAGGATGACGATCTCCGGTTGCGGGTCGTCGGCGAGCAGACGAGCGGCCAGCAACAGGGCAAGCTCCAGATCGGTCTCATCCTTGCGGGGCGAGTGGCGATGCAGTTGGGCGCCGCCTGCTTCGAGGGTGCGCAGATCGGCTTCGCTGAGCGAATCGAAATCGCCGATCACGTGGGCCGGCTTAAGGCCGTGAGATAAGGCCACGCGCGCCCCGCCGTCGGCGCAGATCAGGGCGCTGCCCTCTCGCAGCCAATGCGCCAGTGCATCGCTGGTCGGCGGGTCTCCATTTGCGATGATGACGATGCGCATAAACGAACATCCCCACCGGGTTGCCAGTGGGGATGGATGCGATCGCGCACATCGCTCGTCTATGTTCCCTCCGCTGGCATGACCCAGATCAGGTTCAACGGGTCGGCGCCGGATTGGGCGCCCTCTCAGCCCGCGTCCGCGGACTCCCCGAACTATTCAGTTAAGCGGCATTATAGCGCAGTCGCACTATTACGAATCCAGAGGGGTGCGCGCGGTTGAGGCCAAGGCTGATCTCACGCAGAGGCGCGGAGAACGCAAAGAATATGAAAGCACAGCATCCTTGGTCGCTGCCCAGAGGCGCGCTGTGTTGCCCCTCTTGGCGAACGCACCCAGATCCAAGTGGGTGCATTCAGGGCTGGGAGCAGAACCCTGGGCGGGCAATGGCGCTGCCGTCGCCCCCACCCTCTATGAGATTCGCTTTCGCCGGCAGCATCGCTTGGTAGAAGGTGACCCTGTTGGTGATGCGCTCGAGAACGGCTGCTATGCTCGCAGCGTTATCATCATCCAGCATGTCCTTGGATCAGGCTTGGGCCTCTGTCGCCGCCGCGCTCCAGGTTCTGGTGACCTTTCGGACGCTGGCAGCGATCGGCCTGGGCGCGCTGGCTTACTGGCTTACGCCCTATCGCTACCGCCGGCTGACGCTGGTTGCCATCAGCATCGCGATCATCTTAGTGGGCTACCAGCGCCCGTTTTGGCTGGTGGCGATCGCGGCAGCGGTCTGTGGCCTGGTCTATGCCGCCGTGCGGGCCGGCTGCCCACGCCCCGCGATTCTGGCTTCTCTGGTGGCGCTCTACGTCGTCCTGCATGGCCTGTTCGGCCTGCTCACCTTCACCCCATGGCTGGACTGGTCCGGCCTGACGCCGGAGTCTGTGCTGCCTACGATCGGCTTGACGACGGCCTTCACCTTCCTGCGCTTGGTGCACTTCAGCGCCGACTACGCCAGACCGAGCACACCGCGGCCGCCGCTGCCCGATCTGTTGACATTCGGCGCTTGGTGTGTGTTCTTCTCCACCTTCGTGCACCTGCCGCTGATCCGCTATCAGGCATGGGCGGAGCAGTTTGCCGAGCTGCCGCGCCGGCTCGCCTTGCGCGCGTTGGGTGTGGGGTGCTATCGCATCGGCCAGGGCCTATGCAAGGGCGTCCTCATCGCGCTGGCCTTCGTCACGTTAAACCCCAACGCGGTCCTGCTGGCGCCCACCGGCCGCGGCGCGGGTGAGCTATTCGCGGCTGCGATCGCCTCGGCCGTGCTCTATTACGTCGGCTTCTCGGCGTTCATGGACGTGGGCATTGGCGCGGCGCGGCTGTTCGGGATCGTCCTGCCGGAGAACTTCGCGCCGGTCAGCCGGATGATCCGGATCAACCGGATGCGCGACTTTTGGCGCAACTGGAACATCACCACCACGCGCTGGCTGCATGACTACGTGTATCAGCCGTTGGGCGGGCATCGCCGGCATCCCGTGCGCAACGTGATGCTGACGATGACCGCCTGCGGGCTGTGGCACTCGGTCAGCCTGCTGGGCGCGGCATGGGGAATAGGGCTGGGCTTATTATTGGTCTTGGAGCACGCTTGGAACCGCCAACGCATCCGGCACGGCTGGCCCGATCTGCCGCCGGCGCTGCGCAGCGTCCTGCTGCTGTGCGCGCTCTCGCTGGTCAACCTGGCCCTCACCCCGTATGCCTACACCGCTCAGTCGGCAAAGTATTTCTACCCGCTGTATTGGCTGGGGATCGCGCCGGGCCGCTGACCAGAGCGGTCCATGCACACGCTCACTTAGCTTGCTGATGGTGAAGAGCCAAGGCGCGCCTGGCCGACAGCGACGCAAAGATAGCGAACGCAGCCACGCCCAGATGTTTGGCTGTGCCGAGGATTCACGGGAAGGGGGTAACTCTATTGCGCTTTGGCTGGGGGAGTTGAGATGCTGCGCGGAGCGCGGCGGAGCGGTCGCGCTGAGGATGACGAGCTGAGCCGGCCTTTCATCCCGGATTCAGCGCCCTCCCGGCGAACGCGCGCCCTCGACCTATAATTCACGCCCGACATCTCTGGGACCACAGCGATACCATGAAACTCTCCTGCCTGCAAGAACACCTTGCGCGCGGATTGAGCATCGTCAACCGCGCGGTGGCTTCGCGCTCCGCAACCCTGCCTATACTCACGCACGTCCTGCTGGCCACCGACAACGGCCGGCTGCGGATTTGCGCCACTAACCTGGAGCTGGGCATGAACTGCTGGATCGGGGCAAAGGTGGAGAACGAAGGGGCAATCACCGTGCCGGCCCGCACCTTCGGCGACCTGGTGGCTCTGCTCGCCGACGACATCGTGCATTTGGAGCTGAACATCCGCACGCAGACGCTGCGCGTGCAATGCGGGCGCACCGATGCCAACATCAAGGGCATTGATGCGCAGGAGTTCCCGATCGTGCCGACCTTTCAGAGCGATGGGGCGGCCTACGTCGAGGCCGGCGTGCTGAAGAAGCTCATCGCGCAGGTGACCTTCGCTGCAGCGACCGATGAGAGCCGGCCCACGCTCACCGGCGCGCTGATCAAACTAGAGGGCGAGACGATCACCATGGCCGCCACCGATGGCTTCCGGCTGAGCGTGCGCAGCGACCGGCTCCAGTCGCCGGTGGATGAGCCGCGCGCGTTCGTCGTGCCGGCTAAGGCGCTGAACGAGGTGGCGCGCGTCCTGAGCGATCAGGAAGAACCCGTCGCCATCGTCCTCACCCCTTCGCATGGCCAGGTGCTCTTCCATCTCAAGGACGTGGACGTGGTCGCCCAACTGATTGACCACAAGTTCCCCGACTACGAGCCGATCATCCCGAAGCGCCACGACACGCGCACGGTGGTGAACACGGCCGAGCTTTTGAAAGCCTGCCGCCAGGCCAGCATCTTCGCCCGCGATGCGCAAGACACCGTGCGATTGCACATTACCCCCAGCGACGAGCTGGAGCCGGGCAAGCTCACCGTCACCGCACAAGCCGGCGAGACCGGCGACAACCGCAGCGAGCTGGAGGCGGCGATCAGCGGCGAAGGGCTGGAGATCGGTTTTAACGTGCGCTTCTTGATAGATGCGCTCTCCGCGATAGACACAGCGCAGGTGATCATCGAGACCACCCAACCGCGCAGCCCGGCTGTGTTGCGCGCTGCCGGCGACGACAAGTTCTTTCATTTGATCATGCCGATGCACCTGCCGCGCGCGTAGCTTGCGGCGCGTGCACCCGCGGCGTTGATTTGTAGAGGGTGGGCGACGGCAGTGCCGTCGCCCACACAGGGTTCTGCCCCTATCCGTGAATGCACCCTGGGCTTTAGTCAGGCAGGCGGCGCCCGATGGGCTGCTGGGGGGAAGTTGGCAAGGAGTTCGGATGCTCCGCCGGTTGCTCACGCGCGGGCGCGGCCAACGCGCAGCCTTATTGCCCGTGTGCGTGAACCACCCATGGGTCGCCGATCAGCGCGAGCGCATTTGCTGTTATAGAGCCTTGCTGCGGTTGTGAACGCCCGCTGTGGGCTGGAAAGACGACGAGGGCACAGGAAACTCCTGCGCCCTCATTTTGGTCGGTGAGCTAGGCTTTAGCGCGGCCGCTCGCCCAACGTCACCCGCAAGTCCACCAAGCGCCCATCGCGCCATACGGTCAGCGTCACGCGGTCGCCCGGTTTGTATTTCTTCACCAGCAACGCGATCAGCTCCTCGTAGCTGCGCATCGGTTGCCCGTCGAAGGCGACGATCACATCGCCCAGGCGGGTGATCGCGCCGGTGCGGTTGCTGACCGTTGCGCCGCGCAAGCCGGCGCGCGCCGCCGGGCCGCCCTCCACCACGCCGGCGACCACCACCCCGCGCTCGAGAGGCACGTCGAACTCTTCGCTCAGCTCAGCCAGGCTGAACGCGCCCTGGATGCCCAGGTATGGATAACGCACCCGCCCTTCCGTCAACAGCGCCTCCACCACTCGCTTGACGGTGTTTGACGGCACGGCGAAGCCGATGCCGCTGTTGACCGGTTGGCCGAAGCCGGTCTGGCTATCGGTGCGGATGGCGGTGTTCACGCCGATCACGCGCCCGCGCGTGTCCAACAGCGGGCCGCCGGAGTTGCCTGGATTGATCGCGGCGTCGGTCTGGATGATGTCGGGGTTAGAGAACGTCGCGCCGCCGGACGAGGAGGACTCGGGCAGCACGCGCCCGCGAGCGCTGACGATGCCAAGCGTCATCGTACCGGCCAGGCCGAACGGGTTGCCAATTGCCACCACCCGCTGGCCGACCTTCACCTCGTCCGAATCACCCAACTCCACCGTCACCAGGCGCTCGGCTGGACGATCGACCTTGAGCAAGGCCAGGTCGCTGTAGCCGTCGGTGCCCACTACCTGGGCGCGCGCGCGCGTGCCGTCGGCAAACAGCACAGTGATCCGCGTTGCCCCTTCCACTACGTGGTTGTTGGTGACGATGTGGCCTTGCTTGTCGATCACGAAGCCCGACCCGGAGCCGCTCGTGCCAAACCCCCGGCCGCTGCGCTGGACCGAGATGGCCACCACGGCCATGCTGACGCGCTCGTATAAGTTGACGAGCACCGCTTCCTCTTCGTCGAGCCTGGCGCGGGCAGCGGGCGGAATGGCCGTCGGCGTGGGCTGGACTTCGACCGAGATGCGGAGAACACTTGCCTCTTCGCGTTGTGCCGGCGGCTCTGCCTGAGCCTCCTGCGCCTCGATGGTCGCCAGCGCCCGCCGAGCTGCCTCCTCGGCCAAGGAGAGCACCGCGCTCGCTTCGCCACAGCCGGCCAGCAGCAGGCTGGCAGCAGTTATTACCCCAATCAGTTTTCTGTTCATCTCTGTTTGACCTCCTTAACCGCTATCAGAGGCTAGTCACCTATGCTCACAGCACCTCGGAGCGAGCAAACGTTACCTCTATAATCTGCGCCGCTTTAAATTATTGCCCAGGACGTTTAGCTTAGGCTGAGGCAAGCGTGAAGGGGCAACGCAGGACATGCAAGCGGCGAACTCATTACTGGACGCCCGCGAGGGGCGCGATGTCTGGTGGGCGCTGTGGCGCGCGCTGACAGGCGATGCCTTTCTGGGGACGCTGTGCGCGCTAGCGCTGCTGGGGCTGCTGGCCATGGTCGTGCTGCCACAGCAGCCTTTTGGCGGTCCTGCTGCGCCGGTGGCCTACAGCCGCTGGGAGGCCGAGGCGCGCAGCCGCCAGGGCGCGTTCTTCGCCCCGCTGAACGGCTTGGGCTTGAACGCCGTTGCCCAAAGCCCCTGGTGGCGGCTGGCCTTGGCCGCGCTGATCCCGTTGGCCGGCCTGCGCCTGGCCGACCGCCTGGTGGGCTGGCGCACAGCCCAGCGCCAAGATGAGCCGCGCCTGCGCGTGATGTTGAACGCCCCACCGCTCGACCAGCTCGCTGCGCGCCTGCGCGCTCAGGGCTACCGAGTGGCACAGCCGGCGGTTGACCTGTTGGTGGCCCGCAGCGGCCTGCCTGCGCTGGGCTTCACCTGTGCCTTCCACGGCGGCCTGATCTTGGCCGCGGGCGGTCTGCTGTTGAATCTCGCGATCGGGTGGGAGGTCTCCTCGCAGATGGTCACTGCGAATGGGCCGGTCAACCTGGCCGGCGGCACATCGCTCACCCTGCGCGAGGGTGACGATCCCGCCGGTGTGATCGTCGCCCTCCAGCCCAGCGACCAGCGCCTCACCATCGGCCCAGGGCAGACCGTGCGGACAGCGAACGGCATTGCGCTGACGCTGGAGCAGAAGTTGCCCGGCTACCGCCTGCGCGCGACGGACGGCAGCGGAACTGCGCTGCCGATCCAGGCCTCGACCTTCCTCTCCCCCAACGCTGAGCTGCTGGTGACGCTCGGCCCGGATGAACCGGAGCGCTATCTGGCCATCCCCCAGGCGCGTTTGGCGCTGGCCTTGCGCGCCGAGGGCGCAGACAGCCGGCTGCGCGCCTATGCCATCCCCAGCGGCCAGTTGCTATACGACGGCGAGGTCACAGCCGAGATCACGATCGAGAGGACGACGCTGCGCTTTCAGCCGGCGACCAGCGCGGTGATCAGCGCGCGCTACCGACCCGGCGATGAGCTGTGGTTGCTCGGCGGCGCACTGTTCGTCGTTGGCGCGATCGGCAGTGCGCTCTTCCCATACCAGCGCATCATCGTCCACCGTCAGGAGGAGTGGACCGAGTTCTACGCTGCTGGCCGGCGCGTTCGAGGGGTGATCGCTGGGCTCGTAGCAGACGCACAGAAGGCATGAACCTGAGCCGCGACCTGATCTTTGCCCGCGTGGCTGCCGAGCAAATGAAAGACTATCTGTATGCCGAGGTACTCTTCTACCCGGTAGGCAGCGTGGACGGCCAGCCGATGCCTCAGCTCACCATCGGCGCTTGGTTAGAGACCGAATGGCGGCTAAATGCCCTGCGCCCGCGCTATCCAGAGGCCATTGCGCCGGTCCTCAGCGCTGCCCAGGCCGAGGTCCGCAAAGTTCGCCATCGGCTTGCCGAGCAGTATCAGCACAAGGCCCGCCGCGAGTTCAGAAGCCGGCTGGATAGCTGGGAGATGTTCCTGGACGACCGTCGCGAGGCGACCGTTCGCGACGAGCCTTATAACGCGCCGCACTCTGGCTACGCCGAGCGCGTCCGCACGCGCTTTTGTCTGGAATTGCTCAAGGACGACGTGTCGCAGCTCAGCGCGCAGCTCGACCGGCTACGGACGCTGGACGCCCGGCTGCGGGCGCGCTTTCGCCCTGGCGCATTTCTCTGGGAGCCGGAGCTGGTTGAGGCCGCGCCAGCGGATAAGTTCTGGTTCCTATATGCGAAGCTGTGATCGCGGGCGCGTTTATGCACAGGGGTGCAGGATGCGCGCTCGCCGCGCCAGCCCGTCACACCAGCGCGAGCGCGGCACGCCGTGTCCACCAACTTCATCATACCTAGCGCCGGCGAAGCATCTCAGCGCACGGCGAACCGAAGGGTGGCCGAGGCCGCAGGCCGGCGGATGGCGCTCCGCATGACAGCCCCCTTTCATT
>JAGHYX010000160.1 GCA_017743375.1 Chloroflexota bacterium | reverse complement strand
CTCAGATCGGGGGTTAGCTTGGCTGAGTGCTTATTAGAGGGTTGATCAGCCCTGCAGGTCGCGCACGTCGGTTCGCAGCACGACGCGCGCGACCTTAAACACCTGTTGGGGTCACCGCGCTGCGGGGTCGGCCTGCTCGACGGATTCCGCTGGTGGCGGTTGCGTTGGTAGCGTGAACCTGGCGTACAAGTGCAATCCTGCAAAGCTGCCTAGGATCAACAGGTACAACACAACCACAGCCTGGATGATCTCCCGTTCGAGCTGCGCCGTGCGCGGGCGGTTGGCGTGCGCGCGTGTGATAGCCTCGCGCCGGCTGCGCGCAGCGCCGGCGACATCATCCTGAAGCGTTAAATCAGCGTTCCAGACGAGGCCGAAGCCGGCTGAGTCATTATTGAGTGCCTCAGCCATAACATCGCGTGAAGGCTTCATCATGACTTGAACACCTCCTCTTGTTTGTGCGCAATCACTATCTAAGCAACCCGCGCTGCTTCACGTAGAGGAGCGGCAACAGCGCCATCAACGCGGTTAAGATAATCACCATCGGTTCGCCATATTGCCATTCCAGAATCGGCATATACGCAAAATTCATGCTGTAGTACGTAGAAATAAGAATGGCAGGCAGGAAGACAGCAGTGAGCACTGTAAAAACTTTCACGATCTGATTTTGCTTAAGGTTAAGCGCGAGATTATTCGACATTTGCAGCAACCGCACTCGGTCGTGAACGAAATGCACGTGCTCTTCCACCCCTTCAATGTCGTCAATGAGGGTCTGATAGCGCGGCTTTAGGTGTGCGTGTTCGCGCGGCAGACGGGCCAGCGTTTGTCTGGCGATCAGCGCAAGTTGGAGCTGGGTTTCGATGCACTCCGAGAGCAGGTCTTCGACCATACCTAGATTGGCCTGGGTTGTCACGACATCGCTGACGCCGAAGTCGCGCGTCTGCGATTCGAGGCTATTGAGCACAGCATTGGTCTGCACTAACGATTCACCGAGGTCATCGTTCAGCGCATCGAGCAGCTCATCGGTGGCGTCGTTGATCGACTGCAAGACGACAGCGAAAGCCTCGAAGGCGTCCTGCGCGCGCCCATCATCCTGCATCCGCAGCGCTGCGATGTTCAGCGGCCGGGGCGCCGGCTCAGGCTCCAGGGACACGAGTAGCGCGCGCCCGATCACAAAGATGACCTTGCTGGCCATCTTCCTATCTCCTTCAACGCTCAGAAACGTTAACGGGTAAATCAGAAACTCCCCTTCTTGGCTAAGGCCGCTCTTGAGCGCCCTAACGAGGTCAAACCCCAGATGCTGTTCGATCGCTGCGGGCGCATCTGCCTGCGCAGCGCTAAAGCGCAGCCATCGCCCAACCGAACGTAGTGTTTTATCCTGGATCATCGCCCTCCTCCTTCTTGATCATCAGATGGATTCGCGGTCTGAGGCGCGACATCTTTCCCGGCGTAAAACTCCTTGTGCGTTGCCGCCGTGGAAGATGTGCGCGTCTCCAAGTGATAGTTACCGAAGTGAAGCGCTGCCACAATTGCGATCGTGAGGCCCCAGGCAAGCGCCATCATGAGGAATGACAGCCGTTCATAGCGGGTCCAAGGCCTTGCGTGCTTCTCTGGACGGCTCTGGGTTCGCGTGCGAGGGATGACCCGCGTCCAAACCAGCGCCCCCGCGAAGTCGCTGTTTGTTTGAAGTTGTCCTCTTTTGGGAAAGTCCTGCATCGCTTGACCTCCTTTTGCGCGCTGTTATCTAAGCGCCCCTGCTTTGCTGATGATGAGCACAGGCACCGCCGTCACCAGCAGCACGCCCAGCATTTGCACCCACGAGGACGCAAACCACGACAACTCCGGCATGAACCGAAAGTTCTGGCCATACCAGTTGATCAGGGCGGTGCCAGGGACGAAGATGGCCCACAGCACGGTAAACACTTTGACTACGTTCAAATCGCTCATCGCTACGACCTCTTGCGCCGTCCGCTGGTGAAACCGCTGGCGATCCAACAGGAAATGCACGCGCCGCTGCACACGCTCGATCTCGGCAATCAGTTCATCCACTCGATCAACCGTCAGGGACGACTGGCGCAGGACTGCACGGCGCAACTGGCGCGCCGCGCGCTCCAAGTCTTCCAGCGATTGCACGACCAGCGAGAGCGGGATGTTGAGTGTCGAGAGGTAGACGCCAAGGTCCTCGACATCCTCGATGCCGCCGGCCTGGTCGGTGCCGGCATTCCTCAGGAGGCGAGCGTTTGCGCGCCCGGCAACGCTCAAGCAAGCGTCAATTGCATCGAGCACGGTCGCTGTCTGCTGGGCCAACTGGTGCAGGAAAGCCAGCGCCGTCGCGTGTGCGCTGTCGAGCGCTAGCCCCTGGGATTGCAACCACGCACGCGCCTGACCCGCCCGAAGCTCACCATAGGCAGTCTCCACTGTATAGAGCGGCGTCTGGTCGTCGCGTTGAACCCACCATAGCTCCGTCACCAATAGGCGCGACCCGTCCAGCCGCGGGCAGCGCATCCGCAAGACGCCCTCAGCGTGAAGGTCGCTCTCCTCCGTCAGAGTCAGTGTGTGCATCCGAGCGAGGTCTTCAAGCTCCTGTTGGCTATTCGCCTGCAGGCGCACCCAGGCAGGCAGTTCATTCATAACTTTCATCGCATCCACCCCTTCTTCTTGATATAGAACAGCGGCAGGATTGCGCTCAAGCCGGTGAGCGCTATCACGAACCATTCCCCCCAGGGCAGAAGCAACTCTGGCATCTCAGCGAAGTTTTGTCCGTAGAACGCTGCGACCAGCGTGGGGGGCGTGAAGACCGCCGTGACGATCGTGAAGACCTTGATCACGTTGTTCTGCTTAAGGTCAAGAGAGGTCATCAGGGACTGTTGAAGGTTACGAATCTTGTCGTGCTGAAATTGCGCGTAGCGTCGCAGGCTGTGAATGTCGGACAACAGCACGGGCAGGAACTGGACATCGCCGGCCACGCGCCGCAGCCAGCGCACTGCTCGCGCGAGCATAAGCTGCGCCTCAACCGTCTTGGCAACCAGCTCCTCGGCCTCGGATAGCTTAGCCACGGTGTCGGCAATGTCCGCCACACCGACCTGGCGACCGGTGAGTTGATAGCCACCACCCACCCCAGCGACGGTCTCGCTGATCTCGTCGAGGCGCTCAGAGATCTCACGGACGGCTGCGTACGCCACCTCGTTGAGCGATTGAAGGATGAGAAACAGGACAGTAGCCGGGGGGAGCTGCCCGCCAGCTTCGCGCACAGCGCGGCTTGCGACGTCCAGCGCGCCAAGGCGCAGATCGTCCTCAACGCTGATCAACACAGACTTGCCGAGCGCGAACACAACGCATGTCTCTCGATAGGCATCCTGGCGATAGATGATCAGATTCACCGGGATGATCACAAAGCCATTCTCCTCAACCGCAGCGCGTCCGGCCCTGGCTGATAGGTCAATGCCATACACGTGCTTTAGTTCTGCTAACTGCTCACACTTGCGCCGATCCAACCTTATCCAGTTTGTCTGAAGCTGACGCTCGTCAATCTGAGCAAAAGCGATGTCGCTCATCACACACCTCCCTTATCATCGTCATCGCGTTCCTGTCCGCCAAAGAGAAAGCAAGCAGGGCAGCACACGAACCAATTGATTTGTTTGATTTATTCCACCCAAAATCAAGATCGTTTCTCCGCCGACGCTAGCGCGCCCGTCTCCGAGTCATTCAGATCCCGTAGCAAGTTCTCGTCATTGAGCTTCACCTCCTCGATCTGCGCGTGGATGCTGCTGATTAGCTCGTCGCTGCGCTCGTTCAGCGCCTCCACCTCTTCGACTTGTAGCGAATTCACATCCACGCGGCTGATGGACTTCACGACCAGCAGTTGTTTGACCAACCGCGGCACCTGATCGGCCCTGAGCGGACGGCTCAGTTCCACCTTCAAGACAGCGGCGTCGCCAGCAGCAGGCAGCACGGTGGCCTTCTTGACCGGTAGCCCGAGGCGGTCTAGCGCCGTGAGCGCCTTGCCGACAGCGCGATGATCATCCTTGAGATGAATCTTCAGGTCGTTGGCGTTCTCGCTGCGGCCCAGCCGAGCCTCTAGACGCTCCAGCGCCGTCAACGTCAACAGGATGAGCACCGTCGTGACCACCGCCAGCGCGCCCATGCCCACACCAGTTGCAATGCCGATGCCGGCCGATCCCCAGATGCTGGCAGCCGTCGTCAAACCGCGCACGGTTGTGCCGTGTCGCAGAATGGCGCCTGCCCCTAGGAAGCCGATGCCAGAGACGACGTAACTCGCTACCCGCATCGGATCGCGCACTTGGACATCGGAGAGGGCGTACGCCCCTGCCATCGTCATCAGACATGCGCCTAGGCCAACCAGGATGTGCGGGCGAAACCCGCTGGCGCGCTCGTGTTCCGATCGCTCCAGCCCGATCGCGCCGCAGAGAACCATCACCACGAGCAGCCGGCCGACCAGCACAGGGTCAACTGTGCCGAGGATCGGCGCGAGCGCCTGGACCACTTGCGCGACGATAGTCTCGAGAAACAGCAGCCCTTCCATGACAAACTCCTCTGGTATGACTTAGCCAGCGGACAGCATTCGATCTGCGCGCAGCGTCTTCAACATCCGCGTCAAGCGATGGAAATCGCGCTTCTTAACCCACGTGATCCACGCCAAGGCGCAGCGCGGCCCAAGGTAGACCAGCATTTGCTGCCAAGCGCGCGCAGACAGCGCCTGGCGATCAGCAGGCGCGGAAGCGCCCAACTGCTGAAAGATGTCTGCCCAGCGCTCCAGCCGCCGCGCCTCGTCCTGCGCTAGATTGAGCAGCAGGTCGCGCTGCGTGGGATGCGTTGCCCGTAGTGCCAACCCCTGGTACACCGCCAGTACCATGTGTTCGTGCTGATAAACCGACTGTAGATAGGCGACGAGCCGGCCTCGTAGGCGCGCGCGCGTCGGCTGCCCATGACCGGTGCGCCCCATCAAGACGGCGAGATTGCTGTGGACGAAGTTGATCGGGTTCATGCTGCCCTCCTTGCTCTGTACTTACATAGCGATCACCTCAAATAAAAAGAGCGCCGATGAGGGCGCTCTTGAACTCAGCAACGTCAAACAGCGTTGCGTCACGACGCGCTCCTCATCAGAGTTTTGGCACTGGCCGACGTAGATTCCTTTGTGTGCTTCGGAATCAGCTGCTGCGGTCGAAGCCTTAATCCGGCTTCAACTGTTTTACCCAGTTGGCGTCTCTCGACGTTTCCGGGCGGCAGCGTATGTTCTGCCAGGAGCCTCACCTAACAAGCGCTGTTCAGTTTTTCGCCTTGAGTATACCATGCGCTAGAGCACACGATCTGGCGGGCTACATTCACACACAAGGGCAACACGCTTGCTGCC
>JAGHYX010000159.1 GCA_017743375.1 Chloroflexota bacterium | reverse complement strand
ATTGTTTGATTACAGCGGTGGACCGCGAAACGGGTTGGGTTGGGCGCTGGTGATTGAGCGCCATTCAAAAGCTGGTTGATCGACACGTTCCGGTTCTGCTCAGACGGATATCCCGTCAAGCGAACTATCGTCGCAGTCGTCGTCTCATAGCGCGTGGCAGGTCTTACTCGGTCGAGGCAAGGAGCTGCGCTGTTTTGTATCGCAGCTTGACGCGAGGATTTGCCAAGCGCTGAGAGCTTCTATTGCCCTCTTCGTGCGAACGCTCTTTTAGACAGCGCTGTCTCGGATACCATCATGGAGTTTATATCACTCCGAATTTGAGCACTCCCGGCTGGCTAGTCTGGGTAGAATGCTCCTGCATGTCTTCCGATTACTCTGCGCCTACGCTGGCAAGGACGCGCCAATGAAAGAACCCACCTTCAACATCGGCATCGAAGAGGAATATCAGATCGTTGACCCCGTCACCCGCGAGCTGCGCAGCTACATCACCCAGATGATCGAAGACCAGACGCGCGCGCTGATCGAGGTGGACATCAAGCCGGAGCTGCATCAGTCCATCGTCGAGGTGGGCACGAAGGTGTGCCAGACGCCGGCGGAGGCGCGCGAAGAGCTGGTCCGCCTGCGCCGCGGCGTCATCGAACTGGCCGCGCGCCACGGGCTGAAGATCGTCGCCGCCGGCACGCACCCGTTCTCCAACTGGATGCAGCAGGAGATCACCCCCTTCGAGCGCTACGCCGGCGTCCGAGAGGACATGCAGATCCTGGCCCAGCAACTGCTGATCTTCGGCACGCACGTGCACATCGGGATCGAGGATCGCGAGGTGCTGATTGACGTGATGAACGTGGCGCGCTACCTGATGCCGCACATCCTTTGTCTCTCCACCAGCTCGCCGTTCTGGATGGGCCAGCAGACCGGCCTGATGAGCTACCGCAGCGTGGTCTTTCGCAACTTCCCGCGCACCGGCACCGCGCCGCGTTTCGGCTCGTATGCCGAGTTTCAGCACTACCTGGACACGCTGGTGAAGACCAACAGCATCCCCGACGGCACCAAGATCTGGTGGGACCTGCGGCCGAATCACAAGTACCCCACGCTGGAGATGCGCATCTGCGACGTATGCACGCGGGTGGATGAGGCGGCCTGCATCGCGGCCATCTTTCAGGCCATCTGCTACAAGTGTTGGAAGCTGCGCCGCAGCAACCTGACCTTTCGCGTGTATTCTTCGGAGCTGATCGAGGAGAACAAGTGGCGCGCGGTGCGCTATGGGTTAGATGGCAAGCTGATTGACTTCGGCAAGCAGGAGGAGCTGCCGGCCCGCGCGCTGGTGAGCGAGATGATCGAGTGGTTCATCGGCGATGTGATAGACGAGCTGGGCAGCCGACGAGAGGTGGAGTATGCTTTCACCATCATGCGCGAGGGCACCAGCGCCCACCGCCAGCTACAGACCTACCAGCAAACCGGCGACCTGAAGGCCGTGGTTGACCGCCTGATCCACGAGACCGCCGAGGGGGTGCTGTAGCAAGATGGGCACCTTCGTCCCGCGCGGCTTCAGGGAGATCGCCGGCCTGATGCACGCCGCGCACGACGACATCCTCGACGCGCTGGCGCGCCACGGCATTCGCTTTCCCGACTACCCCAGCTTTGACCAGCCGGGTAACCCATGCGGCGTCGCGGCGGCCAAAGCCCACCCGATGCAAGGCATCCTCAAGTACCACGGCCTGGCCGATTGGCAGTGGCGAACTGCCTTCATGCCCAGCATCTCCGTCACCAACAGCGCGGCCTATTCGATCACGCTGGTGGCCTTTGACCCTGACCTGGCCGAGGATGAGGCGACGATTGACGGCCAACGGGTCACCGGCCGCGACCTGGAGCGCATCCGCCATAGTCTGAACGCCGTGCGCAACCTGGCGGCCATCCGCAGCCACGCGCGGGTGTATTCGCGCAATGTGGTGGCCGGCGGGGCGCTGCGGGCCGGCAAGGGCCTGGGCACCAGCGCCAGCGGATCAGCGGCCCTGGCGATGGCGGCCATTGCGGCTGCCCTCGGCACCCACGCCGTGCACAACGCGCGCTTCGTCAGCGCCATGTCGCGCCTGCTGGCCGGCAGCGGCTGCCGCTCGGCTGCCGGCGGCGTCGCCCTCTGGATGTCCTATCCCGGCATTTCCCACGAGGATAGCTTTGCCGTGCGGCTCGATACCCGCGATCAATTGGCCGACCTGCGCCTGATCACCATCCCACTGGATTCGCGCATCGGCTTGAAGACCGAGAGCGCCCACGCCGACGCGCCGAACAGCCCGCTCTTCAAGTGTTGGATGCGCAACCGGCGCGATGAGGTCCTGCGCTGCATCGAGGCGGTGATGGCCGGCGATTGGCTGACGCTGGCGCAGATGGCCGAGGCCGATAGCATCGTGCTCCACGCCGTGACCATGACCGGCGGCGTCGAGAAGAAGCTGTTCGCCTGGGAGCCGGAGAACATCACGCTCTTTCGCGCCTGTAACGACCTGCGCGCCGCTGGTATGCCCGTCTATTTCTCAACCGACACCGGCCCGACCACGGTGCTGCTCACGCATAAGCAGTTCTCGGCTCAGGTGATGGAGCACATCCGCGCGCTGGGCTTCGACGCCGCCGAAGGGCAGATCGCGCCAGGCGCGCACCTGGTGACGTTGGAGGAAGCGCAGGCCGAGCTGGGCGATTTAGCAGGGCGAGTGGCCTAGCGCGCCGTCGTGCTGCTGTTGGCTGGGCGGGCAAGGCGACGAACCGTACGAGCAGAACACGCAGCAATCGCCGGCCTTGGGGCGCAGCACCTGATGGCACCCCACGCATTCGTAGAAGAACACGCACTGATCCACCGGCATTTGCTCCTGCTTGGCGGTGCCGCAGTGCGGGCATGTAATTGTGGCCAACTGAGTCGCCGTTTGCATGATCCTGAGTATGCTTAGGCGGAAGTATGCCACAACAGCCCGTAACATCCGCTGATGGCTACACAGCGGAGCAGGCTGCGGCGCTCATCGCGCGCCATCAGGCCATCCGCAAGCCGCGTCCTTTCGATGGTCGCTGTCCGTATATCGGCCCGCAGCCCTTCAGCGAAGCCGACGCTCGCTTGTACTTTGGCCGCGAGAAACAGCTCGAGGCCATCTTGGAGCGCATCGAGCGCGGCGCGCCGGCAGTCGCCATCGCCGGCCCGCCGCGGGTCGGCAAGACCTCGCTGGTCCAGGCCGGCGTGATCTTCGCCTTGCGCAGCGGGGCGCTGCCGGATAGCGACCGCTGGCTGATCGGCAGCGTCGCGCTCGGCGCGGATCCGCTGCGCCGTCTGTGCGAGACCTGCGCTGAGCTGGGGGCGCAGGCCGGCCTGGCCGCGGACATCATCGCAGCGATCCGTCGCGGCGGCTTGCGAACGCCTGCCGACCTGCATACCTTCGTGGACATGGCGCTGGGGGAGGATGCCAAGCGTCGCCTGGTGCTCGTGGTTGACCCGCTCGAGGCGGTCTGCTCGTCGGTGGACGGGCAGGATGGGGCAGATTGCCTGCGCTTCTTCGATCAGCTTAGCGCGCGACCGCCGGCGCGCCTGATCACGATCTGGGTGATGCGCGCCGAGGCGCTGCCGAAGCTGTCCCCTTATCCCGCGCTCAGCGCGCTGATCGCGGCGAACCTCGTTGAGGTGCCGATGATGCGCGCAACAGAGCTGGCGCGCGCGATCGTGCTGCCTGCGCTGGAGGTGGGCGCGACGATCGAGCCAGCCCTGGTCGCGCGGTTGGTCAATGATCTGGAGGGCGACCCCGATCCGCTCACCCGTTTACAAACCGGCCTGCGCCAGCTCTTTTTGGCCATCCCCGTCCGGCGCGGCCAGCCGAAGCACCTAACGCTGGCCGATTACATTGACTTCGGGCCGATCCGCGAGCGCGAGGAAGATAAGCCGGCTGCGCTTTTGCCGGACGCGCCAACCGCACAACCCCTGCGCAGGGCGCTGGGCGAACAGGCTGCACAATCGCACTTCGCGCGCCAGGCGGCGCGCCTGCGGCGGATGCAAGTGGTCACCGCCGGCGCAGGGGTGGCGGTGGGCTTGGCCCTGATCTTCAGCGCGGTCGCGCTCTTCCAGGCGGCGCAGTCCAGCGCGCGCGCCGACGCGGCGGCGACGGCGCAGGCGCTGGCCCAGGCCGAGGCGATGCGCGCCCTCCGGCAGGCCGGCGAGGCCGAGGCGGCCCGCGCCACGGCAGAGGCGCGAGCCGGCGCAGCGCGGCAGGCCGAACAGGCCGCGTTCGCCACGCGCGCCGCGGCAGAAGCGGCAGCAACTCAGGCCATCGCCGGACAGGCAGCGGCGCTCAGCGAGCGCGCCACGGCGATCGCGCTGGCCACCAGCGTGGCAGACCGCGAACAGCGCGCCATCGTGTCACAGGCGACGGCGAGCGCCCTCGCCACGCGCGCCAGCGCAGAGTCCGCCGGCGCAGCCGCCGTCCGCGCCACGGCGGAGGCAGAGGTGAAGATCGTCCGCTCACGCGAACTGGCAGCGGTGGCGGTGAATCAACTCGCCAGCGACCCACAGCTCGCGCTGCTGATCGCCATCGAAGCCGAGCGTGCCGCGCCCACGGCGCAGTCCGAGGATGCGCTGCGCCGAGCCTTGGCCTTGGCTGTCCCGGACGAGGGCGCGCTCAGGCACCCTGCGGCTGTGAACGACGCGCGCCTCTCGCCAGATGGCGCCTTCCTGCTCACCGGTAGCCGGGATAGGCTGGCTCGCCTGTGGGAGATCGGGACGCGCAAGGTGCTCGTCACCTTTCGGGGGCATCAGGGAGCGGTGACGAGTGTCGCGTTCTCGCCGGACGGCAAGGCGATCGCCACGGCCAGCGCCGACCGCACCGCGCGCATCTGGGATGCGACGACCGGCCAACCCCTGGCCGTGCTCAGCGGTCACGCCGGCGCGGTAACCGCCGTCGCCTTCTCGCCGGATGGCCGACAGCTCGTCACCGGCGGCGCCGACCGCGCGGTGCGGGTGTGGGATGTGGCGACGGGCAGCTTGCTGGCCGGCCCCTTCCAGCAGACCGCCGTCATCAGCCGGGTGGCCTTTCTGCGCGATGGCCAGATCGGCGTGTTGACACCCCAGGATGCGCTGCGCCTCGACCCGCGCGATGGCGCAACGCTGGGGGAGTGGCGCGCGGACGACCTGCCACCGGCCACCAACGGGGTGGACTTCGCGCTGTATGGTCATGCTGCACCGGCGCGGCTCACCGATTTGGACGCGGAACGCGCGGTGAGCGTGAGCGCCGATGGCCTGGTGCGCGTGCACCTGCGCCGGCGCGATGCGCTGCTCAGCCGCGCGCAATCCCTAGCCGCACGCGAGTTGACCTGCGAGGAGCGCGCCCGCTATTTGAGCGAAGCGCGGCGCTGCTC
>JAGHYX010000158.1 GCA_017743375.1 Chloroflexota bacterium | reverse complement strand
GTTTGAATGATTGCTATCCCGCGTGAGGGATTGAAACCCGAGAGAAAACCAACATGATCAAGACCGGCAAACTCACCCGTATTCCCCTGCGCAAGGTATGGCCGCACGAAGAGCGCGACTTTAGCCGTTGGCTGGCCGAAAACCTCGATTACCTAGAGGAGTGCACAGGCTTATCGCTCTCATTGATCGAGACGGAAGCAATCACTGGTGATTTTGCCGTAGACATCTTGGCCGAAGACGCCAACGGGAATCTCGTGGTGATCGAGAACCAGTTAGATCGCACAGACCACGACCACTTGGGCAAATTGATCACCTACATGGCCAATCACGAAGCAAAGGCGGCCATCTGGGTGACGGCTCAACCCCGGCCTGAGCACGAGCGGGCGATAGATTGGCTCAACGAGATGCTTCCAGCCGACACCGCCTTCTACCTGGTTCGGGTGGAAGCGATTCAGATTGACCAATCCGCCCCCGCACCTCTCTTCACGGTGGTCGCAGGGCCAAGTCCCGAGGGTCGTCAGATTGGCGCTCAACGCAAAGCGCTGGCCGAGCGACACGTCTTGCAGTTGGAGTTCTGGCAGGAGTTGCTGGAGAAGGCGCGCAGGCGATCTGCGCTCTTCGCGAACATCTCCCCGTCAAAAGATCATTGGATTAGCGCCGGCGCCGGACGAGCTGGACTGACCTGGAGCTACGTAGTCCTTAAAGACCATGCGCGGGTGGAGCTTTATATTGACACCCCAGACGGTGAGCGCAACAAGGCGATCTTTGACTTCCTCGCCCAGCACAAAGAGAACATCGAACGAGCGTTTGGGACAGCGCTGACTTGGCAACGACTGGAAGAAAGGCGCGCTGCGCGAATCTGCTACTACATCCGCGGTCGCGGCGGCCTCCGCACGCGCGCAGACTGGCATGATCTACAGGAATCTATGATTGACGCAATGGACCGTCTGGAGAGGTCGCTTAAACCCTATCTTGAGCATCTGCCTTGATCATGCGCCCAAACAGAGGTTGAACCGTGCAAAACCAGCGTCAACGTTTGTTCTCGCTCGTCACCAACTGGTTGGGGGCGATCAGCCTGTTGGGCGTGCTTGGCTATCTCATCCCCGGTCTCGAGGGGATGCAGTTGCTTTTCCTGCTGTTCCCACTCGCTTTGCTGGCGCGCACCCTTCAAGCGCGCGCCGCGAGTGACGCAACAGCGCCATCGCTTCCCGCTCCACCCCTCAATCAATCCGCCGGCGGCCCCGCGCGTTTTGCAGTCCGCTTCGCGCTCTCACAAGCGCTGATCCTGCTCAATCCTCTGCAGGTGGCCCAGATCATCACCCAGATCGTCGGACAGGCCATCATCAGCAGCCGGCGCGCTCTGCCCGACGAACACTACGTCCAACAAACGCGCTACACCCTTCCCTTTCGCGGCGAGTGGCTGGTCTATAACGGCGGGACCACGCCGGCTGATTCACATTCCTGGGACGTTCTAACGCAGCGCTACGCTTACGATTTTGTCATCGCTGATGCCGCGCTGCGCCGACATACCGGCGACGGACGCGCGCTGACTGACTACTTCTGCTATGGCCAGGACATCATCGCGCCCGCCGATGGAGAAGTCGTCGCAGTGCGCGACGGCGTGCGAGACGCGCCCCACCCCGGCAGCGGCTGGATTGACTTTCTCGCGCCCGACTTTCGCGGCAACTTCGTCATCATCAAACATGCCGATGGTGAATACAGTTTCTTGGCGCATCTCATCCCGGGCAGCATCGTCGTCCGCGCCGGCCAGCACGTGCGGCGCGGCCAGCTCATCGGGCGATGCGGCAACAGCGGCCATTCGAGCGAGCCGCACCTGCACTTCCACGTCCAGGATCGCCCCTCGTTCTGGCTGGCGGCCGGCCTGCCCGTTCGATTTGACGCGCTTATCGTTGACGGCGTGCCACAGGACCAACCGCGCTACCTGACGCGCGGCATGCGGGTCTGTCACGGGCGCGTTTAGGGGTGGGCCTATCCCGCCCGCTGGGTGCGTTTGTCGCTGTGTTCTTTACGTCTTCGCGGTGAATCCCTCTCGCACCGTCCCAGCACTTTCGAGCAGTGCGCTCCCCCACCCCTACCCTTTCGCGCGCAAGCCCTATAATCCAAGCACTCAAGCCACGAAGCGCTTCAGGAGAATCCCCCATGTCAACCAACGGACGTCTGCTGAACTACATCAATGGTCAATGGGTGGCGTCGAGCGCGAGCACCCACCTCGACGTGCGCAACCCGGCCACCGCCCAGGTTATGGCGCATGTGCCGCTCTCGCCGGCGGAAGAAGTCGATCGCGCGGCGCAGGCCGCGGCGAAGGCCTTTCAAGAGTGGCGGCGCGTGCCGGCAGTTGAGCGCGTGCAATACCTCTTCAAGCTCAAGCGCCTGCTCGAGGAACACCGCGACGAACTCTCCCGCCTGATCACCAACGAATGCGGCAAGACCTACGCCGAGAGCCAGGCCGAGATGCAACGCGCGATCGAGAACGTCGAAGTCGCCACCGGCATCCCCAGCCTGATGCAAGGCTTCAACAACGAGGACATCGCGCGCGGTATTGACGAACACTGCTTCCGCCAACCGCTGGGCGTGGTGGCTGCGATCACCCCCTTCAACTTCCCCGGCATGGTGCCGCTGTGGTTCCTGCCCTATGCCGTGGCGACCGGCAACTGCTTCATCCTCAAGCCCAGCGAGAAGGTGCCGATGACGATCCAGCGGATTTACCAATTGCTGGAGCAGGCCGGCTTCCCGCCGGGCGTAGTGCAATTAGTGAACGGGGCCAAGGAGGCCGTGGACGCCATCCTCGACCACCCGGAGATCCGCGCCGTGAGCTTCGTGGGCAGCACGCCGGTGGCGCGCTATATCTACGAGCGCGCGGCCAAGGCCGGCAAGCGCGTCCAGGCCCAGGGCGGCGCCAAGAACCCCGTCGTGATCATGCCCGATGCCGACATGGAGATGACCACCCGCATCGTGGCCGATTCAGCGTTCGGCTGCGCCGGCCAGCGCTGCCTGGCCGCCTCGGTCGGCATCACGGTGGGCGAAGCGCGCAACATCTTCGTCGAGCAACTGGCCGACGCCGCCGCCTCGCGCAAGGTGGGCTACGGCCTGGACGAAGGCGTGGAGATGGGGCCGGTGATCACGGCGGAGAGCAAGGCGCGGATCGAGAAGCTGATCGCGCTCGGCGAAAGCGAGGGCGCGCAAGTGATCGTGGATGGGCGCGGCAAGAAGGTCAAAGGCTACGAAGACGGTTACTTCGTCTTCCCCACCCTGCTCGACCGCGTGCCGCCCAAGAGCCAAATCGCCCAGACCGAGATCTTCGGGCCGGTGTTCAGCCTGATGCACGCGGAGACCCTTGACGAGGCGATCGCGCTGGTCAACGAGCGCAGTTACGGCAACATGGCCTGCATCTTCACCAGCAGCGGCGCGGCCGCCCGCCAGTTCCGCTACGAGGTGAAGGCCGGCAACGTTGGCATCAACATCGGCGTGGCTGCGCCGATGGCGTTCTACCCCTTCAGCGGCTGGCGCGAGAGCTTCTTCGGCGACCTACACGCCCAGGGCATCCACGGCGTGGAGTTCTACACCGAGACCAAGGTCGTTGTGGAGCGCTGGCCGAAGGAGTGGAGCCGCAAGTTCTGAGCCTGTGCCCCGTTTCGCCCGCGCCATCGGCATAGACTATTCCGGCGCGCGGACGCCGACCGACGGCCTGCCCGGCCTGCGCGTCTACCTCGCCGAGGGCGAATCACCGCCGGTCGAGGTCAGGCCGTCCCCGGATCGGCGCAGGCACTGGACGCGCCGCGCGCTGGCCGAGTGGCTGGCCGCACAACTGCGCGATGGCCCACCGGCGGTGATCGGCATGGATCACGGCTTCTCGTTCCCGCTGCGCTACTTCGCGCAACACGGGCTGCCATTGCGCTGGTCGGATTTCCTGGACGACTTCTGCCACCACTGGCCTACCGATCAAGACGACGTGAGCGTGGACATGGTGCGACGCGGCCAGCGCGGCGCCGGCCGGGCTAGGATGGGCGATGCGCGCTGGCGCCGGCTGTGCGACCTGCGCGCCGGCGCGGCCAAGTCGGTCTTTCACTTCGACGTGACCGGCAGCGTGGCAAAGTCCACCCACGCCGGCTTGCCCTGGCTGCGCTTCCTGCGCCGGCAGCTCGGGGAACGCCTGCACGTCTGGCCGTTCGACGGCTGGGATGTGCCGGAGGGCCGTTCGCTGATCGCCGAGGTCTATCCCAGGCTGTGGCGGGGCCGGCTGCCGCGCACGACGCAGTCGCCCGATCAGCACGACGCGCGCGTCGTCGCCGACTGGCTCTGGGAGGCGAACTGCCAGGGCACACTCGCGGACTACCTCAATCCGGCCCTTGCGCCGGATGAGCGCGCAATCGCAGAGGTAGAAGGATGGATTCTCGGCCTACGATAAACGACCTGCTGCGCCTGCTGATCGGCGCTGTGCCGGGCGATGCGTTCAACATGTATGCGCAGCGCGACCCGCGCCTTGACCTGCCGGACGCGCCGGCGATCCGACAGGCCAACCTGCGCCACTACCTGGAAACGCACGCCCAGGCGCGGATCGCGCTGATCGGCGAGGCAGCCGGCTACCGCGGCTGCCGCTTCAGCGGCGTCCCGTTTCTCAGCGAGGCGCAGATGCTCGCCCTGGGCGACCCAGCCTATCGGCCCAGCAGCCGGCGCGGCGACTACGACGAAGTCAGCGCGCAGCGCGTGCAGGCCGTGATCGGTGGGCGCGACGACGTGATCTGCTGGAACGCCGTCCCCTGGCATCCGCACAAACCCGGCCAGCCGCTCTCCAACCGCCGGCCCACAATTGCCGAACAGGACCTCGGCACGGAGATGCTCAGGGACTTTCTGGCCTGGAAGCAGCCAACGCTGGTGATCGCGCTCGGCCGCATCGCCGAGGATGCGCTGGGCGCGCTCGGTGTGCCGGCGCACTGCGTCCGCCACCCGGCGCGCAGCGGCCAGCGCGCCTTTCAAGCAGCGCTCACGGAGTTGCTCGCGCGTTCATCGCCAGGGGCGCGCGCCGCGTCCAGCAAGGGACGAAATTCGGCGACGCAGTCGTTATAATGCAACGCAGCTTAAGCCGCCAAAGCGCTTAAGTTAAGGAGAGGATGATGACGGTGAACGCAGAAGACGTTGTGGCCAAGCTAAGAGAATTGCGACCAGTCATCGCCACTCGCTACAAGGCAAGGGAAATAAGGCTTTTCGGTTCTTTCGCACGGGGAGAACAAACTGCAATCAGCGATATTGATATCCTGGCAGAGTTCGACGAAGAAGCAGACCTATTTGATTTGATAGGCCTGACATTGTATCTGGAAGACGTACTCCAACGCCGCGTGGACGTTGTTCCTAAAAGTGCCATTCGGGCGGAGTTGCGAGAAGCAATCCTCCACGAGGCTATCCCTGTATGAGGGATTATACCCTCTACTTGAAAGATATCCTGGCAGCGATAGAAAGTATCGAAAGATTCACTGC
>JAGHYX010000157.1 GCA_017743375.1 Chloroflexota bacterium | reverse complement strand
TGGTAGTCAGGATGAATATCCCTGAGCAAAGCAGCGATCTGTTCAGCATGCTCGCGGCGGTGATACGTGGTAATCGCGATGCGCGGCGCGCAGGCGCGGATGGTCTCAATTGCCCCGCGCAACATGGATATTTCTGCGCCTTCCAGGTCAGCCTTCAAGTAATCCACACGCCGCCCCTGCCGAATAAACAGGCTGTCTATGGCGCGAGACGGCACAACTTGACCGTCGCCCGCGTCAGTAACGCGCGAGGTAATGCCGCCGGCAGACAAACGAACCGCGCCGTCGCTCTCAGCAAGGGCATACGGCAGGATGCTGACATTGGCCAGGCCGGCCAGCGTCCTCCCCAGCGCTTTGACGAAGGCCGGCGCCGGCTCAATGGCGAACACGTGTCTGCAACGATGCGCGACGGTGAGCGTAAACAATCCCTCGGCTGCGCCGCAATCCGCGACCACGTCTTCTGGTCTGACGGCTGTCTGAGGAATCTCATAAAAGTGCCACTGGTCGGGCTTCAGGATGTCGCACAGCACTTGCTCCACTTCGTCGCGCGGCATACCCAACAGGAAGAACGGCGCGCGGACGCCGACTGCCTGCACCTGTAACAGCCCTGCCTCTTCCAGAGGCGTTGCGCTCTGAATCAAACGGCGCGCAATCATCGTGCGGGTCGGGCTAAAGATAAATCTCAACAGATCACTTGGCGCAACATTGTTTCTACATCCCCTTATCCAGTGTGCCAGAATCCGTAGCCTTCGAGTCAACATAAGACTGCGTAGACCATCAAACTTAGTGGATTGTACTCAGTTGTGCAATTAATAAACGTGGCCTCGATCTCAACTGCGACGCCGGTGACCACCCTTTGGATGCCATGCCATAGCAGCTTGATATGCCTCAGCCGTGGCGCGCGCCGTCCGCGCCCAGGTGAACCGTTTGACGTGCGCGAAGCCGCGCGCGCGCAGCGCCGCGCGCAGCTCCGGCTCGTCCAGCATGCGCCGCATGGCCGCCGCGATCGCCGCCGTATCTTCCGGGTCCACCAGCAGCGCCGCCTCGCCGGCCGCCTCCGGCAGCGCCGTGGTATTCGAGGTGATCACCGGCGCGCCGCACGCCATCGCCTCTAGGACCGGGATGCCAAAGCCCTCATACAGCGAGGGGAAGACCAGCGCGATGCAACCGCTATACAGGCAGGCCAGATCGTCATCTGACACATAGCCCGTGGCGACGACGCGACCGGAGGCGAAGGCTGCCTGATGCGCGCGACGCAGCCGCTCCAGCGTGGGCGTGGACTTGCCGGCGATGACGAGCTGAACGTGCTCCCCTTCGCGGGTCGCGGCTAAAAACGCCTCGATCACGCGGGCGACGTTCTTGCGCGGCTGCGGCGTGCCGACGAACAGGAGGTAAGGGGCGCTGATGTCAAGCGCTCTCTTGACCTGCTCAACTTCGGCCGGTGGGCGTGGGTAAAACGCTGATTTCACCGCGTTCGGCGTCACAACGATGCGATCGCGCAGCCAGGGATACAGCCGGGCCACCTCGCGCCGGCTGAAATGCGATGGCGTGGTCACCGCGCTTGCCCGCAGCGCCGTTAACCACCCCAGGATGTTCTGCAAGGCGAAGTTGCGCGGGGAGGTGAAGCGCGGGCGGGCGCGGTAGCTGACGTCGTGGATCATCACCACGTAGGGCGTCTTGATCCAGAACGGGGCGTGGTAGTTGACGTGTAACAGGCCGGCGCGCAGCCCGGCCAGCGCGCGCGGGATCGCGCGGAAGAAGCGATACAGGTCATCCGCGCAGCGCGGGTCGGCGACCGTCTGCGCTGGCGCGATCAGGTCGGGGCGCGGCGCCGGCATCAGGGCGAAGACCCGCCAGCCGGCCGCGGCGAAGACGTCGGCCTGCCCCAGCAGGCCGGCGGTGTAGGTCTCGTTGCCGGTCTCCTGCGCCCCGATCAGATGGGCGTCAATCAGTGCTACGTGACTCCCAGCGCTAGCCATTTAACGCATCACGCGCCTACTGCGCACCGACCACGAAGATGTCTTGAAAGGACAACCCCGCGTCGGCAGCGCGCCAGGTGCCCGGATAATAGGCTTTGACGGTTAATTTCGCCTCCGCGAGCGTGTGCTCCAGCCACGCTTGGCTAAAGGCCACTGCGGACTCGACGCGATGGGCGTAGGCATAACGAAAGTGCGCATCGCCAAATCTGAACGCGATGCTGGCATCTTTAAGCTGATCTTCCGATTCAAAGACGAAGATGGAAAACACGAAGAGCCCGTCCGGTGCGAGGACATCCCTCACCCCCTGCAGATAGGCCAGACACGTCTCCGGGCGCAGGTGAGTAAACAAAGACTTGGCAACAACAATGTTGAATCTCCCCAGTGCAGTGAGCGCGGACCGATAGTCAAAATCAACTTTGCCGCCGGGATTAAACGTGTCATTGTAGGCATCCAGCCAGTGGAATGAGAAGCCTGGCCACTTCAAATGGCGCTGGCACCAACGGATGCTTGGCAGGTGGATATCTACGCCGACAAACCTTCCGCCCCGCTCGGGTTGAAGGTAACCGACGAGCTGTAGCGCCAATGCGCCGCACCCGCAGCCCAGGTCAAGCACGGTGTGGTTCATTTGAAGGTTGGCCGTGACTTTCATCAGCGTACAGAACTCCGCAGCCGCCGAATCGAACGTGCGCAGGGGGCCAGCGTAGCGGCGCAACCAGATCGGAGGCCATGCGCGCTTATCGTTCGCAATCAACCACAACCTATCAAGTGGAGATAAGAGCATTAAAAAGGTTTGACGGCCATGCACCAAAAGGCTTGCTATCGGTTTTGGTAAGCGACTAAGAAATGAGCTCTTGCTATGCATTACTTATAGGTAGCCATACTTGCGTAGCAAAGGAAAGGTTAAAAATTTAACAAAAGACTGGGCAGGGCTGGGCATTCTGTCCCGCCACTCACAGTCTAGCTCCAGTCGAACCGCTCCGGTGAGCAGGCGATAGCTGTTGCCAGCAGCGCTGTGCGCGATGCCTAGATGCACCATCGCTCCTTCGATGAAACTCGGTTCCCGTTCGGCACACCCCAGCCAGTCTAACAGCCGTGCGACTTCGCGCCGCGGCTGCGCGACAAAGTCTTCGTAGCGCAGCCGACAATAGCGTGCTGGATCTGCCCCCCAGAAGTGCTCAGTCAGCCAGTTCTGGATCAGCCACTCGGCTGAGGCGCGCCAGACCGCTTTGCGCGGCAACACTGCGATTCGCCGGGCCGTATGGCCTATGCGCTGGCGCCCCCACGAGAAGGCCACGGCCCGCGCGTCGCGCACCAGGTGCACCACGCGCAGATCAATCGAGGGTATATGCTGAAGCAGCCGTCCGTAGGTCGGCAACCGCGAAGCGTCTATCAGCACAGGCTTCCCGCCCGCCATGCGCAAGGCGTCATACAGCCGCTCCAAACGCTCAGCGAAGCGCTTCAGTGCCTCCGGCCAGCCGGCCGAGCACAGCCAACGCAAGACCTGCCGCGTCCGCGTGTATCGCAGGCGCATCGCGCACATCCAGCGCGCATCTTCGCTGGTGAGTCCCCCGTAGGCGCTGGCGAACACTGTTTGCCAGAACGCGCAGTCCATCAGGCGCTCGCCGCAGCCGCACAGCCTGTCCACCAACAGGCCGGGGGTCCATAGCTCGCGGACCTCGCCCACGTAGAGCAGTTGATCGTGCTGGCCGAGTATCTTGCCGATCAGCGTGCCGCCGCTGCGGCCGGCGCCAGCCAGATAAAGCACTGTGGTCATCTCTGTCCCTCGGCGATGGCAGACTCATACACCTGGATCAGTTGGTCGAGGTGACGCGCCGGCGAGAAAGCCGTCTCGGCATAGCGCCTGGCCGCTTTGCCCATCTCGGCGGCCTGCGTTGGGCTGGCCAGCAGCGTCGCGATCTGGTCGGCCAGCGCCTCTGCATCCCCCGGCTGACACAAGAGGCCGGTCTGGCCATGGATAACAACCTCCGGGATGCCGCCAACGGCGGCGGCGACCACAGGCCGACCGACGGCAAACGCTTCCAGGATCACGATGCCCAGCACCTCATACCAGATGGAGGGGACAACGACAAAACGGCTCTCTTCGAGCAGGCGACGCACGCCGACTTCGTCGAGCGCGCCGGCGAAAGTCACCTGGGCCAGGCCCAGGCGCTCGGCTTGTGCCTTCAAGCGCACCAGTTCGGGGCCGTCCCCCGCGATCACAACGCGCTGACCGCCGGGCAGGTGCAGTCTGCTGAGCGCTTCGAGAAAGACGTGCGCGCCCTTTTGGCGGTAGAGCCGCCCGATGAAGGTGATCGGCCCGTGGTCCGGCGCTGCGCTGGCCGGCCACTTATCTACCGGCGCGAAGTAGTGAATGGTCGTCAGCCTGTCCTCCGGCAGGCCAAACGCGCGCGCTTTGCAGGCGACGAAGTCGCTGGGCGCGATGAACCGCCTGATGCTCGCCAGCGCGCCGCTCCAGCGCATCCACGCACTGTCCAGGGCAGCGACGGCGCTGCCGGCCAGGCCGCTTTGCGCGCAGCGGTGGCGCACCGCCTGATGGAAGCGCCCGCCCCGGCAGCGCTCGCAGGTCGCGTCCTTGGTGAACAAGGTTCCTACTGGGCAGATCGCCATGTAGTCATGTAGCGTCCAGACCGCTGGAATTCCGCGCCGGGCGAGCGCCAGCAGCGTGGCCGACGAGAAGTGGTGCGCCGAGTGAACATGCGCGATGTCGCAGGGTGCATGGTCAAGCAACCGGCCCAGCGCGCGCACGCTGCGCCAGTTGTGGACGCGCAGCGCAGCCGCCTCCAGGCGGCGCAGCGGGTTCGGCGAATTCACCTGCAAGCGCGGCGGGAAGAAAGCCGCCCAGGGCGAAGGCGCGTTGTCGGCCTCGGCCAGGCAGAACTCCACGCTGCTCATCTTCCGCTCGGCCAGCAGCGGTTTGACCTCGGCGATGTATCGCTCCTTGCCGCCGATGACGGTGTTGAAACGGTTGAGGTGTAGCACCCGCACGGCAAAAAAGAGTGATGGCTGAGTATAGCCATCACTCTTTCCTCTCGTCAAGACCGACGGTGCGTTTACCGGTTGAAGGCGTTGAAGATGTCCATGCCGCGGTTGCCGTCGCGCCATTCCACCAGCGCCTTCAGCTTCGCCCCAGCGGGTGCGGTGACGCGCAACGAGCCTTGGAAGTTGGTCCCGATTGCCGGCACAATGTTGTTCACCAAGTAGGTATTGCCCCACGTGCCGCCGTTGAGCATGTTCAGGCCGACGCTCGCGCCGGGCGCCAAGGTGATGGGATTGCCGTTGGGCAGGGTAGTCAGCGAGAGGGCGATGCTTCCGGTCGGCGTGATCAGGTCAATGCTGCTCAGCGTCACAGGCACAGTGCCCACGTTCATCACTTGCACTGCAGAAACACGACTGAAGTTCTGCAGGTTATTCTGATCACAAGGCGACGCAGAGCAGATCCGCACAAACACGGGAGCGAAGACGGTGTTGGTAGCGTCAACATCACTGACGAGGTTGTAGCT
>JAGHYX010000156.1 GCA_017743375.1 Chloroflexota bacterium | reverse complement strand
AGCGTGCGCTAGAATGAGGCCGATTGTCAAGTTCCTAGCGCGCCTATCGGGCTGGCTCGAGCGTCATTGGTTGGCGACGCTGGTCGCTATCCTCCTGACATACGGGCTGTTGCCCTTTGCAGCGCCTGTTCTGAAATGGCTTGGGCTGGATGGAGCAGCGCAGCTCATCTACCAGCCCTACAAGCTAACTTGTCACACCTATGGCTTTCGCTCGTTCTTTCTGTTCGGCGAGCGCTTTGTTTATGACCGGGAGACGTTCGAGCAGCTTTCCGGCATCTCCGCCAGCGGTTCACAGTATGCTCTCGGCTTGTTGCGTGCGCGCGACTTTCAGGGCAACCCGCGCGTGGGATACAAGGTCGCGCTGTGCCAGCGCGACATCGCCATCTATGTATCTATGGGGCTGGGCGGGATAGCCTATTCGTTAGCCCGCCGCCGCGCGCGGCCAATGCCCTTCTGGCTATTCGTGGCGCTGGGCGTGCTGCCGATCGGCCTGGATGGTTTCTCGCAGTTGCTCAGCCAGCCGCCCTTCGGGCTGCTGCCATACCGGGAGAGCAACTGGATCCTGCGCCTGATCACCGGTGGATTATTTGGCTTTAGCGTGGCTTGGCTGATCTTCCCCTTACTTGACGGGGCTGCGCAGCCTGTTCAGCGGCCAGCGCAGCCAATGGCAAGGAGAAGCCTATGATGCCTCGGCAGATCGCTCCCTTGGTCCTCGGCGCAGTAGGGATTTTGGTAGGGGTCGGCCTGGCCGTGCTGATACTGAGCAGCAGCACGACGCAGCCGGCCAATCTGCCCACCTTATCCTCATCCTCGGCCTCGACGAGCCGCCTGCGCGTGGGTGCGCCCGCACCGGATTTCACGCTCAGCACCTTCGATGGCCAAACGGTCTCACTCTCCGCGCTGCGCGGCAAGCGCGTGTTGATAAACTTCTGGGCCTCGTGGTGTCCGCCCTGTTTAGAAGAAACGCCGGCGCTGATCGCCGCCTATGACGAGCTTCGGCGGAGCGACCCGAATATCGAGTTCATCGGCGTCGGCACGAACGACGACCCGGAGAACCTGCGCAAGTTCGCCGAGAACAACCGCATCCCCTACCTGGTCGTGGACGACTCCAGCAGCGAAGTGAGCGACGCCTATGGCGTGCTTGGCATGCCTACGACGGTGTTCGTGGATAGCAGCGGGGTTATCCAGCGCATCTGGAACGGGGCGATCAAGCAGTCGCAGGTGGTTGAGATCATGCGCGCGCTGCGCTGATAATGTGTGGCCATGGAGAGCGCACAACCGATTTCCTTTGCCGTGATCGGCGGCAGCGGGCTATACGCGATGCCCGGCCTGACGGAGGTTGAGGAGCGACGCATCACCACACCCTTCGGCGAACCATCCGATGCCATTGTCATCGGCACATACCACGGCCAGCGCATCGCCTTTTTGCCCCGTCATGGGCGCGGCCATCGCTACAGCCCCAGCGAGGTGCCCTACCGTGCCAATATCTGGGCGCTTAAGTCGCTTGGCGTGAAGCACGTGATCAGCGTGAGCGCGTGCGGCAGCCTGCGCGAGCACCTCCGCCCGCGCGATATCGTCGTGCCCGAGCAGTTGTTCGACTTTACTAAAGGCAAGCGCGCCTACTCGTTCTTCGAGAACGGCATCGTCGGCCACGTCTCAGTAGGCAGGCCGTTCTCCCAGTCGCTGAGCGCTGCGCTGGCCCAGGCGGTGCGCCAAGCCGGCGGGACGGTGCACGAGGGCGGCACGCTTATCACCATCGAAGGCCCGCGCTTCAGCACCAAAGCAGAGAGCCTGGCCTTTCGGGCCTGGGGATGCGACATTATCGGCATGACGGCCTGCCCAGAGGCGTTCCTGGCCCGCGAGGCAGAGCTGGACTTCGCCATCATGGCCCATGTCACTGACTACGACGTATGGCACGAGGCAGAGGGTGAAGTCACCGTGGACATGGTGGTTCAGCGCCTGCACGACAACTTAGCGCTGGCGCAGCAGGCCATCGCCAACCTGGCGTCGGTCGTTCCTACCCTGCCGCACGAGAGCGCCGGCGCGATGAAATTCGCCATCATGACCGCACGAGAGCGCATCCCCGCTGAGGCGCGCGAGCGACTGCGCCTGTTGATCGGCGACTATCTATAGCGCCGTGCCGCGCACCTGCTGCCGAGCGTGCGCCGGCTCGCTCTCTAGCGCGAGCGGGATGGACTGGCCACAACGCACGACCCGCACGATGGCGCCGGCGTTGGCCAGCGCCGTAATGACGGCTTCGCTCGATTGGGCAGCGCCAAACGATTGGCCGTCTATCACGATGGCGACCACCCGCACGCCGCCGCGGGCGATCTGCTGAATAGGAATCGCCCAGCTTGGCTCCGGCCAGGCGGAGATGGCCACCAAGCTGCTGCCGCGCCTGAGCAGCGTCGCTTCCATGCGCAACAGGCCATCGAATGGAATCGTGCCCACCGCGCGCGCGACGGCCAGGGCCTCCATCACCTTGTTGAGCTGGCGCTCGCTGCGCTCGGCTGGGATGACCAGGCGATGCGCTTCGTGCGCGATCAAGCCAACCGCCCGTCCCCGCTGGGCGAGGTGCTGGACGACGGACGCAGCGATGGCGATCGCGTATTCCTCGCTGCTGGCCGGCAGCAGCGTTTCTACTGTCGCTGCCGCGGGCGCCGTTTCAAAATCTTGGCGGCCAAAGTGCCCACCGGCCCACAAGTCCACCGCAATCCAAGCGTCCGCAACTGGATCAAGCTCGAACTCCTTGACGGTCAAGCGTTGCCGGCGGATGCTGGTCGGCCAGTGAATGCGGTTGATGCTATCGCCGCTGATGTAGTCGCGCAGGCCGGCGGCGTTTGGCGTGACGTGGTGGGTGCGCCGATACAGTGCCTCGCCGCCGGTTGAGATCGCGGCCGGCAGCGGAAAGCGCGCCAACTCGAACGTCAGCGGATAGACCAGCAGCGCGTGCACGCTGCCGACCCGCCGCCGGAGCTGATAAACGCCGAGCGGATCGCCGCTGGAGACGACCAGCGGTCCGAGGGCATAGCGCCCGCGTTGGGTGCACACGGTGCGCACGCGCCACCCTCGCCATTGATGGCCGCCGAGCAAGCCCACCACGCGGCTGGCCGCGTGCCCAGGCAGGGTAGAGAGGTCATGCACCTCCACCCAAAGCTTAGGGAGGCGGCTGAGGTTAGCGAGCTTGAATTCCTCCTCTAAGACCTGGCCGACCTGGGCGGTGCGGGCGAAGGTGCGTCGGGAGATGCGCAACCAGTTCACGCCCAACCAAGCCCAGCCAACCGCGATCAGGATGAGCGCAAGTAGGCTGCCGGCGGTGGCCCAGAGCAGGTCACGACCGGTGCCCAGTGCTCCGAGGAGGGCGATCAGGAAGAGCGCCCAGACGACACGGTAGCGGGTCATGGACCACTACCTGACGCGCGCGCCGGGCACCGGCGTCGTGCGCAGTAGCTCGTCTAGCACGTCGCCAGCTGTGATGCCCTTCAACCTGGCAGCAGGGCTGATGATGATGCGATGGCCGAGCGTGGCCGGCGCGAGCGCCTTTATGTCGTCTGGGATGACGTAGTCACGGTTGTGGATGGCCGCGCGCGCCTGCGCCGCTCGGAAGAGCGTGAGCGCGCCGCGTGGGCTGGCGCCTAGATACACCTCAGGATGACGGCGCGTTGCATCCACCAACGCCACGATATATTCTTTGATTAGTTTATCTGCGTAAACCGACTTGATAGCTTCTTGGGTGGCAACCAACGCCTCGACGGTCGTCACCTGCTTGAGCTGCTCAATCGGATGGCGAAACTGCTGCGCATCGAGGATGGCCATCTCCTGTTCGGGCGAAGGATAGCCCAGCGAGACGCGCATGAGGAAGCGGTCGAGTTGTGCTTCGGGCAACGGAAAGGTGCCCTCGTATTCGATTGGGTTTTGGGTGGCCAGGACCAAAAAGGGCGGGCCGAGAGGGTAGGTCACGCCGTCCACAGTGACCTGCCGCTCTTCCATGGCCTCCAGTAGGGCAGCCTGCGTCTTCGGCGTGGCGCGGTTGATCTCGTCAGCTAGCACGATCTGCGCCATAATCGGTCCGGGGCGGAACTCGAAGTCGCCGGTCTTCTGGTTGTAGATGGACGTGCCGGTGACATCCGACGGCAGCATGTCGGGGGTGAACTGGATGCGCTTGAAGCTGCCGCCGAGCGAACGCGCCAGTGCTTTGGCCAGCATCGTCTTGCCCACACCGGGCACGTCTTCGATCAGCAGATGGCCCTGGCAGAGCAAGCAGATCACCGTCAGCTCGATCACGTCGCGCTTGCCGAGGATAACCTGCCCGACGTTTTGGATCAGCCTCTCGGCGAGTTGATGGACTGCTTGCATGAAGTTCGAAGCAGGGCAGGTCGTGCGCCGGCCTGCCCTGCGGATGGCGGCACGCTGTGCCTAGCTGAGAAGCTTCTGGACCGCTTCCAGAGCGGCGTCGTAATCGGGATGTTGAGCGATCTCCGGCACGTATTCTGCGTAGGTCACGGTGTCGTCCTTATCCACGACGAAGACGGCGCGCTGCTCGATGCGCATCTCCTTAACGTGGGTGCCGGCGGCATCGCCAAATGCCATATCCTTGTGATCGGAGAGGACGATGATATTCTTCACCTCGGCATCGCTCATCCAGCGCTTCTGTGCCCAGGGCAAGTCGGCGCTGATTGTGATCACCTTTACTTTGTCACCCAGCCGTTCGGCCTCCTCGTTGAAGCGTTTGGTCTGGGCGTCGCAGATGCCGGTGTCGAGGGAGGGCACGACGCTGATCAGGCGCACGCTGCCGCTAAATGTGCTCAGGTCCACCTCGCTCCAATCCGGCGCGGTGAGTTTGACTGCTGGGAACTTATCCCCTGGCTTCAGGCGCGGCCCGATGACGGTGAGTGGATTGCCTTTAAGCGTGAGTTCGCCAGTTCGTTCGTGTGACATTTTGTTCGCTCCGTAAGTGGGGTTAACCAAAAAGACTATACCACCCTTGCCGTCTTGATCACTTGAAGGGGGAGTGGTCCATTGGAGAAGACATTCGGACGTGCACGTGCTTGTTCACGAATCACTCGCCGCGCCAGCCTGTCATGCTGAGCGGCGCAGCGAAGCATCTAAAATCCCGCCTAACCAGCCCCCATGGAGTCACATGTCGCTGTGCCGCGAAACAAAGGCTGCGCAGCCTCGATGACCTCGCAGCAGTTCGCTTGGGCGCGGGTTTAGATTCTTCGCTCTCGCTCAGAATGACAGGGTGAGGCAGGGTATTGGTGACCCTGGTGCGCTCAACACGCCAAGCATCACCGACCTGCGCGATGCTTCGCAGCGATGACGTGAGCGATGCGCGTGCGAATGACCGACACGTGTGCCCAACGACGCAGCCTTTCATTCCGAATTGGACCACTCCCCCGAGTGCACGCCCTCGGAGACCCCCTTCACTATAATGCCTCTATGCCTCCCGTCCCTGTTGGCATCATCGGCGCCGGCAACATCAGCGGTATTTACTTAGAGGC
>JAGHYX010000025.1 GCA_017743375.1 Chloroflexota bacterium | reverse complement strand
TGCGTAGTGCGTATGACTAGTCCATTGTGTTGACGGTGCTGGGAGGCGGCTCTGCCGGCATCGGCCCTTCAAAAAACTCGCGCATCCAGGCGTAGCGCGGCGCGCGTTCGAGCGCATCGCGGATGAGCTGAATGGTGCCGGCCAGGCCCGCGCTCAGGAACATCGGCCGCACGCTGAGCATATTGGTGTAGTACATGGCCGGGATGCCGCGCGCTTTGGCCTCCGCGCTCAGCGGCGTAGTGCCGAGCACCAGATCAGGCTTGTAGGCATCGAGCGCGCGTATGTCCTGCTCCAGCGTCTTTTGGTAGACGATCTCGCGCGTCCCGCGCGCCCTTAGCCATGCCTCGTCAGCGGCCGTGTATAGGGATTTCTGAATGCTGGTGCTGATATAGGGCACCTCCGCGCCGGCCTCGACCAGGAGGCGGGCATACAGCAGCTCGTTGCCCTCGTAACCGCACACCAAGATGCGGCCCTTCAGCGGCACTTGGCTGATGACGGCCTGGCATTTCTCGCGCTCCTCGGCGGCCACGTGTTCGGTCAGCGCTGGGTCGAGCTTGAGCGCTGCGCCGATGGCCTTGATCCAGTTGTAAGTGGCCTCTGGGCCAACCGGCGCGCCGCTGATGATGGGCACGCCGGCTGCGCGCAGCGTCGCCACGCTGCCGCCGTAGAACGGGTGGACGGCGGCAATCGCACCCACGCGCCGAGCAAGCTTATAGTCATCCAGATTGCGCGAGGGCAGCGTCGCTATTAGGCCGCTCCCCAGCCGCTTGAGCACAGCATCTACTGAGATAGGATCAGCAGGGAAGACCTCGCCCAGCATGATCACCTTGCGCCGCATCTCCTCCTCGTCCTGATTGCCCCCGTCGTAGGTCAGCGGCTTCTCCACGCCGTCGGCGGTCAGTTCCGTCCTGGGCGGCGCGTAACGCTTGAGGATGGCGTTGATCGCCACGTCCTTGGCCTCAGGGTGCGAATGAATGGCGTAGGCCGGCACGCGCACCAGGATCACGTCCACCCCGTTGATCTGCGGGGGCAACATTTCCTCGGTCAGGCCGGCGGTCTCGGCCACGCAGAGCGAGATGGCCGCGACGAGCTTCGTGCCCGGCATCCGGCTGGCCTCGGTGCACGCAGCGATCGCAGCTTCGGCGACGTTGCCGGCCACCAACTCCCGCGTGCCGAAGGCCGGCGCAGCGATGCTCTTGCGCGAGGCGTAGAAATGCGTCACGAAGGTCAGGCCGTATAAACAGCCCGTGTCGGTGACCATCGCGGTCTGCACGCCATCAATCCGGGTGAGCACGCGCAGGCTGCCGAAGGCCGGGCACATCGTCTGCGGCGTCAGGTTGTGGTCGGGCGACACGCTATGCCCGGTCGGGAGCGAAGCGGAGGCGTTCCCTCGCGTCTCGATCAGGCTTGGCGTAATTAAGTTACCTTCAGGAACAGTGATAGGACTCATGGCGCTTGATGATGAAGTGATTGGGCGGTCAGCGGTCGCAGCTTGGGTTCAGCGCGAACCATCGTCCAGGCTGCCCAGGCGAAACCCGCATTCGAGATCGTGCTGATGATCTGCTCGGTCCAGTGAATCTCCAGCGGCTTGTTGGGCATACCCGCGATGCCGCTGAGCGCGAACGTGATCAGCAGGTTGAGCGCAAACAGGCCAGCGGCCACATAACTGCCGCGCTGGAGCGCGCCGCGGATAAGCAACCCCGCCAGGCTCACGTTGGCAGCCGTCGAGAGGCCGATCAGGACGAACACCCAGGCGCGGTCGGCTCGCGTGATGCCCAGCGCGAGCGCCCCCAACAGCGCGACGGCGCTCACCAAAGCCGGTGGCCACCAGACGAGCGGGCGGTTGGCATGGCGCTGGCTCCAGAAGAGCGCCCAGGCCATCAGCGTGAATCCAGGGGCGATCAGCGGAAAGAGCGACTGGCTGAGCAACGGGAGGTCCAAGCGGGACAGGGCCATGACCAGCTTCCAGCTCGCCTTGAGCGTCCCCGCCACCACGATCAACGCTGCGCCGGCCAGCGCCAGGCGGCCAGCAGCGGCATGGGCAGCGCTGACCATGCGCGCGACCAAGAACAAGCCGATGCCGGAGAGGATAACCGGCATGTAATTCTGTAAGGCCATTGACAACGGGAAATCGGGATAAGCATTCATCGGGGCCTCCAGCGTGTCAGCGAAATTCACTCATAGAACGGCGCGGCGGTGAAGCGGAGATCGGCCAGGCGGAACTTCTCACCGCTGTGCCTGAGCGCAGCCAAGATCGCGATCTTGGCGTCCATCTCCTCAGCTGGGTTGCCGAAGACGGCCTGCCAGCCGGCCTCGGTCGTCACCACTACGCCGCGCTCCGGCTCTTCGATCAAGCGGGTGACCTTCAGCCCCATCTCCTGCATGATGCGGCGCACGAGCCGCTTGCTCTCGGCGCTGTAGTCCGGGCTGTTGAGGTCAATGCCGGCGCTGGCTTGGCCATCGCGTCCCATCAGGTCGTCCAGCGTTGCGCCCTGGGGCGGGTCAGACGGTTCGCTGGCGCCGAACACGGCCAGAAACTCATCGTATTCCAGCGGCGTGATTGTCTCGGGGATGGTGTATTGCCGGCTGTGTAGCTTGTTCACCAGAGCATCGAAGATCGCGTCCATCTCCGGCAGCTCGAAGAGCAGTTGGCAGCGGTCGCTAAGCGCGCGCGCTGCTGGGTTATACGGAATCTTGGCCAGGATCGGCAGCCCGACCCGCGCCGCGAAGCGCTCGGCCACCCCGCTGCCGTCGTCTCGATTGAGCACCATGCCGATCAGGCGCGCGCTGCCGCCGATGGATTGGAAGTAGTTGACGGCGCGGGCGATGTTGTTCGCTGCGTATAAGCTCATGCGGTCGTGGCTGGCCACGATGATGATCTCCTCAGCCAAGCTCTTGGCGATTGGGGTGGCGAAGCCGCCGCACACCACATCGCCCAGAAAGTCCATCACGATGTAGTCCAGCGCCCAGTTCGCCATGCCGCGCTCCTCCAGCAGGCTGAAGCCGAACGAGATGCCGCGCCCGCCGCACCCTCGCCCGACCTCCGGCCCGCCCAGTTCGGCGCCGAATACGTACGCGCCGCGGCCGAGATCAGCCTTGAAGATCATGTGTGGGAGGTCAAGCTCCTTCTCGCGCCCAGCGTCCTTGAACAGGCGCCATTGATCGGTGATCGTCGGCAAGCTGCGCCCACCGAACAGGGCATTACAGCTATCGTGCTTGGGGTCGCAGCCGAGCTGTAACACACGCAGCCCCTTCAGGGCCATCTTCGCGCTCAGATTGGCCGTGAAGAAGCTCTTGCCGATCCCGCCTTTGCCGTAGATTGCGATCATGCGTGGGGTCATTGGACTTTCCTCCACTCTATCATTACATATTGCGTATTGCGAATTACGTAATACGCAATACGCAACACTCTATTCCCAAACCAAAACCATCTTCAAGCACTCTGGATCGTTGAACGCCATCTCAAACGCGCGCGGGGCTTCATCCGCCGGCAGGCGATGTGTGATCAAGTTGGACACGTCCACCATGCCGCTGGCGATGGCGTCGCGGGCGCGCGCCAAATCGCCAGGCGCCCACTCTTTGCTGACGGCGAAGGTCAATTCGCGCAGGAAGGCCGGCATATAGGGCAGGTCAATCCGCTCGTAATAGCCCAACAGCACGACGCGCCCGCCCTGCTTGACGCTCATCAGGCGTGGTGCGATGGCGTCCATCTTGCCGGTCGCGTCTATCAGCACGTCATACGCGCCCGGGCTGGGCGGGCCAGGCGGCGGCGGGTCCGCAGGGAGGATGGCATCGGCCACGGCATAGCGCAGGCGCGCCGCCGCTTTGTCCGTCACATGCACCGTCGCGCCGCACGCTTTAGCGAAGCGGGCAGCCAACTGGCCGACGATGCCCTGGCCTAGGATCAAGATTTGGCGGGTTGTGCATGACTTTTCGCCCAGCCGACAGCCGGCTATCTCCACACCATGCAGCGCCGTGGCAGCCAACGCCAGCAGCACGGCCTGTTCATCGCTCAGCGAGTGCACGTCAGTAAGGTGTGAGGCCGGCGCGACGATCAGCGCGCTTTGGCCGCCGAACGCCGGATTCACCCCGACAAAGCCGTAGTTGCCGCCCACGTATACGCGCTTGCCCAGCCATTCGCGCGCGTTTGCCCCTGTCTCGACGACGACTCCGACGGTCTCATATCCGGGCACCACGGGGAACTGGAGCATGGGATGGGGCATGATGCCCTTGAACAACATGCGCTCCGTGCCGGCGCTGATGCTGGTGAGCGCCGTGCGGATCAATACGTCATCGGGGCCGAGCGGCTTGAGCGCGACGCGCCGAATCTCGATCTGGCCGGCGGCCGGCATGACGATGGCTTTAGCTTCCATTGCGCTCCCCCGTCAGTCGCGTCAAGACGCCGATGACGAACCCACCGCTGATCAGGTGCATCACCTCGGTGACCAGCACGGTGAGCAGGTTGAACGGCTCCGCGCCCTCGCGGTAGGGCGTCTGCGCCGCCCAGATTGGGCCAAAAGCGTAGAGGATCAGCACGGCGATGCAGAGGGCGACGAACGCCCGATTGGGACTCGGCAACAGGCGCGAGAGGAGCGCGTAGAGGACGCCACCGGCCAGGCCGCCCAGCAAGCTGAATACGACCACCTCGGCCAACCCCACTTGCAGCCGGCCCAGCGGGCTGGTCATCAGCCACAAAAGCGTGTTGCCAATGACCCCGCCGGCAGCGGCGAGCAGCGTCGCACGGGCGATCCGCGCAAGCGGGGGGCGCTGTTGTGCCTTCTGTGCAGACGTGTTCATCCGACAACTCCTTCCAGGCGATCTTCCAGGTCAGCGTATATCTCCTTGAGCTGCGCAATGGTCTCGTCGTCGGCGCGCCACAGGCCACGGCCGTTGGCTTCCAGCAAACGGCCGGCGATGTTGCGCATGGCCTGTGGATTCGCTTTGGTCAGGCGTTCGCGCATCTGCGGATCCAGGGCATAGGTCTTGGCGGCCTCGGTGTAGATCCAGTCATCCACGCTGTCGCTCACCGCATCCCAGCCCAGCATGTAAGTGAAGCGGTTGCTGATCTCGGTCGCGCCGCTGTAGCCGTGCTTCAACATGCCCTCGTACCAGCGCGGGTTCAGGAGCTTGGTGCGATATTCGGCGCGCAACACGCGCTCCAGGTCATCAATGCGCGCCTCGGCGGTGTAGCTCTCGATGTAATTCAGCTTCACCGGCTGGCTGCTGTATTTGCGCGCGGCCAGATGCAGCGCACCGGACGACGAGAAGTAGTGGTCAATGTCGGCCACGCCGAACTCGACAGAATCCACCTCGTGCGCGACCCGGCCGACGGTGCGCAGCAGGCGCGTCAGCACCTCCGACGCCGGCTGGCCGGCCCGTCCTCCGCCGTAGGCGTAGGCATTGCGCCGGATGAACAACTGAGCCAGGTCATCCTGGGTCTGCCAGGCCGAGTCTTCCACCATGTCATCTACATACGTGCCGTATTGGCCGGGTTGCTGGGTGAAGAGGCGAGCGGTCGCCTGCTCAAACGTCATGCCTTCGCGCATCGCCTCCTGGACGTGCTTCTTGATGAAGTTCATCTCCGGCGGCTCATCGGCGCGGGCGGCGTCCTTCACCAACCGATCGAGGTGATCCATGGTGTGCTCGAAGGTGTCGCGGAAGATCGGGCTGAGGTTCATCAACACGTCAATCCGCGGTCGGCCCAGCTCCTCGAGCGGGATCAAGGCGTAGTGGCTGATCTTGCCCTGGCCGTCGTAGTGCGGCCGTGCGCCGATCAGCCGCAGCACGATCGCGACCGATTCGCCTTTGGTCTTGATCGTGTCCAAGCCCCACAACACCTGCGCGATGGTCTCCGGATATTGGCCGTCGTGCTCGGCCAGGTGCTTCGCCAACAGCGCGTCGGCGATCTGCGCGCCGCGCGCATAGGCCAGCGCGCTGGGGATGCGCCAGGGGTCAATCGCATGGATGTTGCGGCCGGTCGGCAAGACGTTCAACCCATCGCGGATCAGGTCGCCGCCCGGCGCGGGCGGGATGTAGCGACCGCTCAAGCCGCGAATCACAGCATCCAGCTCGGGGCGGTTGTCGCTCAGCGCGCGCGCCATCTGCCGGCCAAGCTGTGTCATCTCGCCCAGTGCGATTGCATCTACGGACGCGATCGCCAGGCCGTTGTTTGTGGCGCAGCGCAACGCCGCCGCCGGCGAATCGCCCTGGAAGACCGCGCGCTCGACGAACTGGCGGCAGGCGTCGTCCACCTGCTCACGGGCGCGCAGCGCATCCGGGTCACCGCGCCGCGCCCGTGCCGCCAGCTCAGCATACGAAGCCGTAGGGCCGAACAGCTCGCGCGCCATCACGTCGCACAGCGCCGGCTGTTGCGGCCCGGCGCCGCGCGCTTTCAGCGCCTCGGTCACCGTGACCACCTGGGATTCCACCGGCGGCGCTTCCCCGAACACATGGAGCGCCGCCGTGATCAGGCGCTGCTCCAGCTCCCGCAAGTAAGCGTATAGCCGCTCCGCATAGTCGGCGAACGCTTCGCCCGCCCAACGCGGGCAATCGGCGTCCAGGTTGGCCAAGGCGACCTTGTGCATCACCGCGTCCTCTAGCGCCGCGTCGTCCGGTTCGCTGCGCTGCGCCATGCGGCGCTCGCGGTAGTCCTGGAGCATTTCTTTGAGCGCGGCCAGTTCTTTGTACAGGCCGGCGCGGGCCATAGGCGGCACGGCGTGCGAGACGATGACCGCATATCCGCGCCGTTTGGCGATGTTGGCCTCGCTGGGGTTATTCATCGGATAGAGGTAGAGCTGAGGCAATTCGCCCAGCAGCGCATCCGGCCAGCAACTGCGGGTCAGGCCCAGTTGTAGGCCGGGCATCCACTCCGCCGAGCCGTGCATGCCGACGTGGACCAGCGCATGCGCGCCGAACCCACGGCTGATCCAGCGGTAGAAGGCCAGATACTGATGGTGTGGCGTGTTCTCCTTGTCGAAGAGCAGGCGCATTGGGTCGCCGGCGACGCCCAGGCGGGGCTGGACCCCGATGTAGATATTGCCCAGGCGCAGGCCGCCGATGAACACAGCGTCATGCCCCATTGGGGCGATCTCGCCCGGCCACGGCCCCCAGCGCGCCTCGACGCGCTCCCGCTCGCGCGGCGTCGTCCACGCCTTAAACGCCTCCCATCCCACACATAGCCCGTCCGCATGTGGCGTGGTGGCAGCGTCCAGCATCTGGAGCAGCGCCTCAGGGGTCGGTGGAAGCTCGCCGACGTCGTAGCCCTCGGCCTTCAGCCGGCGCAGGATGTTCAATAGGGAGCGCGGCACGTCCAGCAGCGCCGCGGTCGCCTTTTTGCCCAGCCCCGGCGGGTAGTCATACACGACGAAGGCGATCCGCTTCTCGCGGTTCGGGGTGTGGCGCAACGCCGCCCAGCGTCCGACCAGCGTCGTCAGCCGTTGTAAACGGTCAGGAACCGTTTGGAAGCGCCCGTGGTTGATCGCGCCCAGGATGACGGGGTCAATCGCCCCGTCCATCTCCGGCAACGCATAGGTGGCGGCGGCCTGCATCGGCCCGACGCCCATCTTGTGCCAGGAGGTGAAGTCCTGGACGTAGAGCGGTTGCGCGACGATGTATGGCGCGTCAATCTGCTCGAGGATCGCAATCGCCGCGTCGCGGTGGACGCCGGGTGAGGTCGAGCCGGCCGGCCCGCCCACCAGCGCAAAGCCGATCAGGCTTACCAGCGCGTCTATCTGCGCTTTGGTCAACCAATCGCGGACCACCACGTGCCCCTCCACGCCGGTGACGAAGATCGGCAGCACGTCCATGCCGGCGGCCTCCAGCGCTGTGATCACGTCGTCTATATACCCGCGCTCCTGCATCAGGTGCTTGCGGAAGAACAGCAGGGCGACGCGATAGCTCGCGCGTGGGGCATGCCCGTTGCGCGCAGCGCCTGCTGCGCCGGCCCGGCGGTGGTGGCTGCGCTTCTTCTGCCAGTCCTGGTAGGCCCGGATGTCCTTGAAGAACCCCTCGGCGGCGGGGTGGTATAGCCCCATCATCGGCACTTCTATGACCGGCGGCACGTCCAGCGGTTGGTTGAAGTATTCGCGCAGGATGAACTTGAACATGCTGGCGATGTTCTGGGCCAGCGGCTGGTTCCAGTAGATGTTCACCTGCATCCAGTTCTTAAAGTCGCGCGCCTTGGCCGGCATAAAGCGCATCATGGTCTGCATCAGCTTCATCAGCTTGGTGTAGCCGTAGAGCGTGTCTTCGTCGCGCCCATGCACCAGCATGCGCGCGATCTTCTTCACCGGCTCCGGCATGCCGGCCTTGCGCCCCGGTCGGTCGGCCACCACGTAGTCGCCCACCCGCGTGAGCGCCATCACCTCCGGCATGGATTCGTAGGCGAAGACGACGCGCGCCTTCGAGCGCTGAACCTGCTCGCGCAGCCAGTCGGCCTGATCCTTGAAGTTGATCATGCTGACGAACAGGCAATCCGCTTCGCGAATGGCCTGGGCGGCCTCCGGCGAGCGCGATTCCAGCGCCATCTCGGTGAACTGCGCCAGATGCGCTACGGGCGACAAATCGGCTTTCACCTCATCCCAAACGCGCTTATTAAAGTGCTCTAAGCCAACGATGGCGACAATGTTGGGCTTCTCGCTCATTTCAACATCCCTCCTGCTAACGTGGCGCCACGGCCATGGCGATCTGCGCGGCTTTGGCATTCGGCAGATAGACGTAACGACCGCCCAGCCAGGCAGCCAGCCGCGCGGCTTCGCCCTGCGAAAGGTAGTTCACCTGGGTATCTATCACCACTGCCTGGATGCCCTCCGCGCGAATGCACGTTGCGATCTGTTGAAGCTCGGCCTGGATTTCCGCCCGCGACGGCGGCGCAGCGGGTGCGGCGCGCAACGGGACGTTGCCCCGGCCATCGGTCATCAAAACCAGCGTGACCTGCGCGATGCCGCGCGCGCGGGCCTGCTGCGCCATGCGCCAAGCAGCCAACAGCGCCGAGGCCAGCGGCGTGCCACCGCCGGTGGGCAGCACGTCCAACGCCCGCTTGGCCCGCTCCACGCTCTGCGATGGCTCAAGCAACACCTGCGCCTGCTGACCGCGAAATGCGATCAGGCCCACCTGATCGCGATGTACGTAGGCGTCTTGTAGCAAGCGCACAACCGCCCCCTTCGCCTCGCGCATGCGGTTGATCGCCATCGAGCCGCTGGCGTCCACGACGAAGATGTAGAGCGTCCCCGCTTTGTCGCGGAAGCGCTTGACGCGGATATCCTCGCGCCGGACGTCCAAGCAAGCGCCCACGTTGCGCTCGGCCCGTCTGACTTTTTGCCAGGGGGCTGCCGCGATCAAGGTGGGCAGGAGCGCGATGCGCTGACCGCGCGGATCGCCGGCGACTGCGCGCACGAATCGTCCGCGCCGGCTGCTGAGCGCTGCGCCGCGGCTGCCGCCATGGCTGCGCCGCTTGCCGGCAAAAGGCAGGTCGAGCAGGCCCGCCGGCAAGTCCACCGTAGCCGCTTCGAGCAGCAGCTCCTCCAGCGTGGCCTGCGCGGGGTTCGGGGCATTCGGATCGCCCGGCTGGTCGCCCTGCGCGTGAGGCGTGGTTTCCCGCTCGCGCCGCTCCGGCGCCTCCTGGGCCGGCACGCGCGTCGCGCGCGGCAAGAGCACCAGCCGAACGGCCAGCTTCAGGTCATCATCGTCCACCGCCTCGCGTCCATCCAGGGCTGCCTTGGCCAGCGCTGCCTGGACGGCGAAGACGTCGGCGCGGTTGCCCTCCACGCCTAGGCTGAGCGCGGTCTGGACCAGGGCTTGCATCTGTTCTTCCGCGATATGGACGGTGGGCAGATGTTCGCGCGCGTCGGCGATCATCGCCCGCAGCATGGTCGTCTCATCCTCCGCGTCGCCGTTGGGCGGATGGGCCAGGTTGCGCCGGACGACCTCGGCCCGCTCTCGCTCGCCCGTTTGAGGAGGCACGGGCACGATCAACCCGATTCGGTCGAGCAGGCCACGGCGCACCTCGCCCTCGACTGGGTCGTAGGTGCCCACCAAGAGGAAGCGCGCCGGATGTACTTCGCTCAGCCCGTCGCGCTCTACGCGCACCACGCCATCGGACAGCGCGCTGATCAGATGGGCGATCGCGCGCTCGTCGAGCAGGTTCAAGCCATCTGCGTAGAGCACGCCCCCGTGCGCGCGGGCCAGCAGGCCGCGCGCGATCACGCGCCGGCCAGTCGCCAGCGTCGCCTCTAGGTCCAGCCCGCCCAGCACGCTATCCTCGGTCGCGCCCACCGGCAGCTCGACGAACGGCGTGCCCGCCGGCAGAAGGGCGGCGAAGGCGCGCGCCAGGGTGGACTTGCCGCTGCCGACCGGCGCGGCGATGGCCACGCCGGCCAGCGCCGGATTCACCGCCAAGAGTAGCAGCGCCTGCTTGGCCACGTCCATGCCGACGATCTCAGCAAACGAGAGAGTCATAAGGACCCGCTCCTCGCCTCCGCGCCCAGCGTCTTCTCCATCGCCTGAAGGACGCGCTCCCCCGCATCGGTGGTCTCCAGGGGGTCGCGGCGCAGGCGATGGCGCAGCGCTGGCACGGCGACGCGCCTGAGGTCGTCCAAGGTGGCCCGCCCGCGTCCTTCAAAAGCAGCCAGCGCGCACGCCGCCCGCGCCAGGGTCAGCTCGCCACGATGCCCATCCACGCCGAGCTGCATACATAGCCTCGCAGCGCACATCAACACGTCGTCGGGCATCTCCACATGCGCCACGCGCTTCTGCGCGGCGACGATCCGCCGGCGCAAGGCGCGCTGCTGCGGTTCCCAGGCCGCCAAGAAGGCCAGCGGGTCGGCGTCGAAGGCGCGCCGACGCCGGACGATCTCCATGCGCTGGGCCACGTCGGTGATGGTGGTGATCCGCGCGTGGAGGCCGAAGCGGTCAAGCAACTGCGGGCGCAGTTCACCTTCCTCCGGGTTCCCAGAGCCGACCAGCACGAAGCGGGCGGGATGGCGCACGCTGATGCCCTCGCGCTCCACCACGTTCCAACCGCTGGCCGCGACGTCGAGCAACACATCCACCAGGTGATCGTCCAGCAGGTTCACCTCGTCAATGTAGAGGAAGCCGCGGTTGGCGCGGGCCAACAAGCCCGGCTCAAAGCGCTTGACGCCCTGAGTCAAGGCCGCTTCGATGTCTATCGTGCCGCATACGCGGTCCTCGGTCGCGCCCAGCGGCAGGTCAACCACCGGCACAGGGATGCGCTCGTGCTTGCGATGGGGTGGAGCGAACGGGTCGCCTTCTTCGACAACCTCGCGGTTGAAGGGGTCGCCGGCGATTCGGCTGATCTTTGGCAGCACATCGGCCAGCGCGCGCACGGCGGTGCTCTTGCCTGTGCCGCGATGCCCCATGATCATCACGCCGCCGATGCGCGGGTCAATCACGTTCAGCAGCAAGCAAAGCTTCATCTCCTCCTGGCCGACGATGGCCGTGAAGGGGTAGTTGGGCATCGGCGCAGGCGGGGCCAGCTTGCCGTTTTGGCGCGCAGGCGACGTGACGATCGGCTTCGGCATGTTATCTCCCGACGGGTGCGGGGGCGAGCGCCTGGGCGCGCTTCTGGCGCGCCGCGCGCGCGCCGCGCAGGGCGAACTGGAAGAAGTTCACGACATACGTCGCCAGCGCCACACACATCACCAGCATCTGCGTGCGCGGGTCCGCGCCGGCGAAGAGGGCCACCAGATACGCGGTGTTGGCGGCCAGCGAGAACAGGTTGCCCAGGTCCTCCCAGAAGAAGGGCTTGGCCATAAAGAACTGGCCGAACACCTCGTCCTCCCAGGCCATGCCGGTGACGGTCATGAAGTACAGCATCAGCACTTTGGCCACGTTGGCCACCGTGGTGATCTCATATCCCTGGCCGGTGCTCAGGAAGCGCATGACCAAGATCAGGCTGGCCAGGAAAGTCAGAAACTGGACGAGCGCGCCGGCGGCTTGGACCGGCGTCCAAAACGACTGATTGCGGCGCGCCAGTTGCTCAGGGGTGTAATTCATCGCGCTTTCCTCGCATTGCACGGGGGATGGGTCGCCTCCGCCCATCCCCCATGCGTGAACTCAGGCTGCCTCCATCGTCACGACCATCTGCTCGCGGGTGAGCTGGCGGAACTGCTCCACGTTCACCCGCGCCATCAAGTTCATGGCGACGAAGCTGGCCACGATGGCGACCAGGAAGATGAAGTTATAGGCGGCGACGTGGCTGCCGGTGAGCTGGATGCCCACGTCGCGCATGACGCCGCCGGCGAACTGGGCGACGCCGTTGGCCAGAGCCTGCGCCATGCCCCAGGCGCCCATCAGCGTGCCGGCCTCACCGGGCACGGTCATGTCCATCATCATCGAGAGCGCGCCGACGTTAAAGACGCCCATCCCGACGCCGAGGAGCGCAATGCCGATGTAGAGCGCCGGCAGCAGGTCAAGCGCAGCCGCGAGGAACAGAGAAGCAAAGCCGATCGCCGCGATCATCAATCCCCAGTCGGCGATCTGGCGCTTGGGGATCGGCCACTTGCTGGCCACGATGCCCATCACCAGCATGGCGACGATCGTGCCCATGCCCATGATCGGCTGGAACTGGGCCGTCTGGCGCGGGGCGAGCTTGAACACGTCCGCCCCGAACGGCTCCAAGATGCTGTCCTGGATGAAGAGAGCGAAGATGGCGATGACGATGAAGAAGAAGAACACGCGCGCCTGTGGGTTGGCGATGATGTGCGCATAGGCCTGGCCCAAGCGCAGCGGCGGGCGTTGTTCGGCGCTCGCCAGCGCCTCAGCCGTCAGCCGGCGCTCCAGGCCCAAAATGGGCAGCAGCCCGATCAGCGACACCAGCGGGGCAGCCAGGAAGAACTTCGGCATCATGTCTATCGCCACCTGGCTGCGGATGGCGGCGCACTCCGCCGTGGTGCAACCGGGCGGGGCGCCGGCCTGTGTGTCGGCGATCTGCAAGATGATCGAGCTGGCGATGCCGCTGATGACGGTGAAGACGATCATGAACAGCCACACCGTGGCCACCACCGCCGGGCGGTTGCGCTTCCCTTCGGTGAGTTCGGCGATCAGCGTGTTGTGCGCGTCGCCGTTGGCCGCGAAGCCAAAGCCAAAGCCCATCAAGCTGAGCAACATCAGGACGAAGGCGAACGTGTTGCCCTGGGAATAGCTCAGGGCGAAGAACGGCAGCGGGACCAACGACAGCGCAGCCAACATCAGGCCAAATACCATCATCGGCGTGCGGCGCAGGCCGAACAGCAGCCGCCGGTCGGTGTAGCGGCCGGTCATCACCTGGAAGACGTTCATGATGCGATAGGCGAAATACAGGCCGCCGATGGCCGCCGCTGCGATCTGTAGCTCGTTGATCATCACGCGGTTGAACACGCTCAACAACAGGGTGAACATGTAGGCCACCCCGAGCTTGGGCACCGTCAACCGAGCGATGACCAGCAGAGGAACGAGATCATCCTTCGATGATCGGGCTTGAGCACGTGCAGGACGATTGAGAAGAGACATGGCTTGACCTCCGGTTAGAAACAAAAATAAAGGATGGGGTTTCAAGGCCATCGCTTGGCGCTTGAACCCCCATCCTGAGAGGCGAAAGAAGCGCGGAGCATGGCGGCGCGCCGCAAGCGAGATGCGCGCGGCGGATGAACCACAGCAGTTGCTGGCAGGCTCTGCCGCGCTCCAGGCGATAGGAGAGCGCGTTCATCACCCATTCGATAAATTGCTGGCTCGTGGCAAGCAGCCGCGCAAAGCACCATGGCCGTGAGCACACAAACGCCAGCAGCGCGCCCAGGCCGAACAGCACATCCAGGTTCGGCAGATGGTCGTGCCAGGCGCCGGTCAAAGCCACCAGGCCGAAGATGATGATGGCGAAGTGGGCGAAGAAGAGGCGATCTGCGTAGTCGGCGCTCGTCTTGGCGCGCACCAATCGCTGTGCGCGCCATACGACCCAGCCAAACCGACGGCGCGGTATCTCGTTCAAGGTAAGCTGAGATTAAGCTTAGTTAATCCTCGCCGACAATCCGGCACTTGTCACGTTTCTGGGATGACATTCTTCGGGTGAACAGAGCTTGGATAAACCCTGGACAATGGCCGGGATATATCGCAGCGCTTGCGCGTTCAGCGGGGGGCGACCGCGCGCAGGCTGCCAACCGGCGAAAGGGGATGACCGATGGCGTTGCTGTCGCCCATCGAAGGTTCCTGCCGCACCCTATGCTATACACTGGGCAGCAGATGACCACCGTGCGCGCGTTCTTGGCCCTGGACCTTGACGCCGAGGGGCAAGCACGCTTGACGGCGCACCTGCGCCGCTTGCGCGCTGCGCCCTGGGCCGATCAGGTGCGCTGGGTCAGCCCACAGCACCTTCACCTCACCTTGCGCTTTCTGGGCGAGGTGACGCCGGCCCAAGCAACGCGATATGCCAACGCCTTCCGAAGCGGCCTGGCCGCGCTACGCGACGCCGGCGCGCTGCGCTTGCACGCCTCCGAGCCGCGCCTCTTCCCCAGCCCACACCGCCCGCGGATCATTGCCTGCCTGGTAGAAGCGCATCCGACGTTACACGCGCTGGTCGCCCTGGCCGAATCCTGCGCCCTAGACATCGGTCTGCGACCGGAGACGCGCCCGTTTCAGGGGCATATCACGCTGGGCCGGTTGCGCGCATGGCCCATCGCCGGACAGCTCCCGCGCGCTGAGTCGCCGGGAGTGCTCCTCCAGCCTGACACAATTACCCTCTATCGCAGCCAGCTTCATCCGAGCGGCCCAACCTATTCGACGTTGGCGAGGTTTTCCCTGGCTTCTCAGGTTTAGTTGGTATTCTTCGATAAACAAAAATGCTTACGGACCTCGGTCATCTCGCAGTTATCTTCGCGTTCGTCGCCTGTCTCTACGCCGCGCTGGTTTCTCTGCTGGGGGCGCAGCGCAACGATGACAGGCTCGTCCAAAGCGGCCGGCTGGCTGCGTTCATCACCTTCCCGCTGGTTCTGCTCGGTTGCCTCGGCCTCTGGTATGCCCTGCTCACCCACGATTTCGGGGTGAAATATGTGGCCAACGTCTCCAGCCTGGCTACGCCGGTCTTCTTCCGCATCACCGCGCTATGGGGCGCACAAGAGGGATCGATCCTCTTTTGGTGTTTGATTATGTCGGCCTTCGTGGCCGCAGCGATGGCGAGGGACTGGGAGGCAGCCGGCGACAAGCCGCTCCTGCCGTATGTCACAGCGACCATGGCGTTGGTGCTGGGGTTCTTCCTCTTCCTGGAGCTGTTCCTGGCCAATGCCTTCGTTCGCTCCGAATTCCCGCCCCAGGACGGGCGCGGGCTGAACCCGCTGCTGCGTCATCCGGGCATGATCATCCATCCGCCCATGCTTTACGCCGGCTACACCGGCCTGCTCGTGCCATTTGCCTTTTGCATTGCCTCGCTGGCCACGCGCCGCAGCGATGACCTCTGGCTGCGCTCATCGCGGCGATGGACGCTGGTCGGCTGGGCTTTCCTCACCGCAGGTCTGCTGCTGGGCGCGCGCTGGGCACACGACGTGCTCGGCTGGGGCGGCTATTGGGGCTGGGATCCCTCGGAGAATAAGCCGCTCATCACCTGGTTGATCGCCACGCCGTTCCTACACTCGGCCATGATCCAGGAGAAACGTGGCATGTTCAAGAATTGGAACGTCTTCCTGGTCATGCTCACCTTCGCCTCGATGTTCTTCGGGACGGCGTTCATCCGCAGCGGGCTGCTGACCAGCGTGCACGCCTTCGCCGCCAGCGACATCGGCCCGGTGTTCATGGCAGCGCTGGTGATCATCCTACTGATCTGCGCTGCCCTCTGGATCAGCCGGCTGGACGTGCTGCGCAGCGAGCGGCAACTGGATTCGGCCTTCTCGCGGGAGGGCATCTTCCTGGTTCAGAACGTGCTCTTTCTGAGCACGGCTTTCACCGTGTTCATCGGCACGATCTTCCCAATCTTGAGCGAGGCGATCAGCGGGACGAAGATCACCGTCGGCCCGCCGTTCTTCGACCAGACCACCGGCCCGCAGTTGGCTGCGCTGGTGCTGTTGATGGGCGTTGCGCCGCTGCTGGCCTGGGGCAAGGCCAGCTATGCTGCGGTGGGGCGCCAGATGCTCGCGCCAGTTGGATTTGCGCTGCTGGTGATGGTTGCGCTGTTTCTCAGCGGGGCCAGGCAACCCGTGCCGCTGTTGCTCTTTGGCCTCTGTGCCTACACGCTGGCGCAGACGCTGATGGAATACGTCCGCGGCGTGCGGGCGCGCATGCTCAGCCTGAACGAGCGCTTGCCTGTTGCCTTGATACGCCTAGCCCAGAAGAACCAGCGGCGCTACGGCGGCTATCTCGTTCACCTGGGCGTGGTGCTGTTGGCGATCGGCGTGATCGGCAAGGGCTTCTATGGCTATGACACCATCACCACGCCAGCAGTGAAGCTCAACGACAGCTTCACCGTGGGGAATTACACCTTCACCTATCGGGGCATCCGCCCTGTGCCGTGCGAGTTCAACGACTGCCAAACTGTGCAAGCGATGTTGCTGGTCTCGTCGGCGAGCGATGGCCGTGTCCTGGATGCGATCTTCCCTTATCGCGATCATTATCCGCTCCAGCAGCACACGGCCACCATTCCCGCCATCAGCGGCTCGTTCAACGAAGAAGTGTATGTCATCCTGGCCGGCTGGGATAACAACGGCGCAACTGCGTCGTTTCAGGTATATATCAACCCGTTGATCAACTGGATCTGGGTTGGTGGGATCGTCATGTTGCTCGGCTTTTTGGTGTCGTTCTGGAAGGTGCCGGAGCGCGCGCCGGCCTTCGCCCCGGTGATGCGCCCGGCAGGAGCTGCGGCAAAATGATGAAGAGCTCAATTTGTGCCTGCATCAGCCTGTTGCTGGTCACATGGCTCACCGCCGGCTGGGCGCAGGCCCAAGTGCCGGCGCCGGATGAGCCAACCTATCGCATCGCCAAGCAGTTGAACTGTCCCACGTGCGCTGGCCGCAACCTGGCCGATTGTCCTACTGAGACCTGCGCGCAATGGAAGGCGGAGATCAAAGCGCAACTGGACGCCGGCAAGAGCGCTGAGGAAGTGCTGGCCTACTTCCAAGATCGCTTCGGGCCGACGGTGCTTCAGGAGCCGCCCAAGAGCGGCATCACCGCGCCGCTGTGGGCTGCGCCGGTCGGCGCGGCGGTGGTCTTCCTGGCCATCGCCGGGCTGGTGATGTGGCGCACGGCGCAGCGCGGCGCGCCGTCGCCCGCCTCGGACGGGACTGATGCGCACGACCCATTTGTCGCCGCGCTGGAGCGCGAAGTGCGCGCCGGAGAGTGAGGGGCAAGTGAAAGGTAGGTCGTTGCTGGTCGCCGGCGTGTCCACCGGCATCATCCTCATCGCTGGCATCTTCTTCGTCGCGTTGAATCTGGTGATGCAACAGGGGGCGCGGCCCGCCCCTGGCTCGCCTGCGCCGGATTTCACGCTCAAACTTTACCCTGGCTACCGCGCTGGGCTGCCCGAGGAGATTCGGCTGAGCGACTTGCGCGGCAACGTCGTGGTGATCAACTTCTGGGCTTCGTGGTGCGTGGAGTGTCATAAAGAAGCCCAGGCGCTGGAGAACGTCCATCGCGCTTATATGGATCGCGGCGTGGTCGTGCTGGGGATTGATTACCTGGACACCGAGGCGCCGGCGCTTGCTTATCTAAAGCAATACGACGTCACCTATCCCAACGGCATTGACCTTCAGCAGCGGATCGCCAAGGCGTACCGGATCACGGGCGTGCCGGAGACCTTCTTCATAGACCGCGACGGCATCGTGCGCGAAGTGGTCGTCGCTCCGCTCACCGAGGCGCAGTTGCGCGCGAAGATCGAAGCCCTCATCGAGGACTAATCGCATGGCGGCTGGGACGTTGCTCTTCGGACTTGCTCTCCTCATCCTCGTTGTGTTGGTCGTGAGTTGGCCGCTCTTCGGGCGCAAGCGCCCGGCCGTGCGACCGGCCAGCCGGCGCGAGTCCCTGGAGCGTGAACGCGAAGCCATTGTCCGCGAGATCCGCGAGCTGGACTTCGACTACCGCACCGGCAAAGTAAATGACGAGGACTACAGGCGTCTGCGCGAAGCGCGCGTGGCGCGCGGCGCAGCGATCCTGCGCGAACTGGCCGACCTGGAACAGGGCACGGTGCTTGACCCGGAGCAGGCCATCGAGGAGCAAATTGCGCGTCTGCGGACGGTGCTGACCAGCAACGGCAAGTCGCCCATAGCCTGCCCGCAGTGTGGCCAGCCGGTTCGCCCGAGTGATCGCTTCTGTCCACAATGCGGCGCCCAACTGCGCGCCCAGCAGGGCGAAGCTGTCTTTGGCGCAGAATGACATCCATCATGTGGAAGGTCAGCAAACGCGTCGTGTCGGGCATCTGTGGCGTGGCGATCATGCTGGCCGGCTGCTCGTTCGCCCGCCACCCAACCGTGCCGGTGGAGGTGCTGCTCACGCCTGCTGCGATGCCGACGCCGGTCGCCGATGGTGAGGCCGCGCCGCGCCGCCCACCGGATGTCTTCGTCGGTTCAGCGATTTACGAGCAGAAGTGCGCCTCGTGTCATGGGCCTGACGGCCAGGGAGATGGCCCCAGCGCTGCCCAGATCAAGGCGCAAGGGCGCATGGTGCCCAGCCTCGTTGCGCCGGCCCGTGTGCGCGCCGTGCGGCCCAGCGAATGGCACGACGTCATCACCAATGGCCGCATCCAGAATCTGATGCCGCCCTTCCGCAGCTCGCTCAACGCCCAGGAGCGCTGGGATGTCCAGGCTTACCTTTGGGCGTTGGCGACCACCCCGCAGCAGATCGAATCGGGACGGCAGATTTACCAGGCGCAGTGTGCTGCCTGCCACGGGGAGCGCGGCGAGACAGTTGTGGGCGAGGGGATGCTGCGCCGAGCGTTGAACGACCCCTTCTTCCTCGCCGATCGATCCCTGCTGGAGATCGCCAGCCTGATGCTGAGCGGCGCACCACACGCCGGCATTGCGCTGGGCGAGGCAGAGCGCTTTCAAGTGGCTGACTTCGTGCGCTCCCTCAGCTATCGCTACGCCGACCCGGTGGCGATACGCGCCTCTGAACTGGCCGGGGATGGCGTGATCACCCTGCGCGCCGTCAACCGCACGCCCAACGGCGGCGCAATTGCCAACCTGCCGGTGACGCTGCGCGCCTATGACACCAACGGTGAAGTGCTCTCGCGCACCGCGATGCTGGACGAGGATGGCTTCGTGACGTTCACGAACCTGCCGACGCGCGCAGATTATTTCTACCAAGCCGAGCTCGACTACAGCGGCGGGCGTTTCTACGCGCCGCCGGTGCAGTTCCCGATCACCGGCTCGCAGACCATCAGCAACTTCCTGCCGGTCTTCGAGACCACCACCGACCCAAGCGCGATCAGCATCAGCGAGATGCACGTCTTCGTGCAAAACATCGCGCCGGACACGGTGACCATCGCTGAGTTTTACTGGTTTGATAACGCCGGCGATCGCGCTTATATCGGCGAAGACGGGCCGGACGGCCGCCGACGCACGCTCAAACTGAGCGTGCCCGAAGAGGCGCAGAACCTGCGCTTCGACGGACTCGGGCTTGGCCAGCGCTTCTTCCGCGAAGGCAACGTGGTTTACGACACCGACGCGGTGGTGCCTGGTCAGCGCGCGGCGCAGGTGACGATGCTGTATGAGCTGCCTTATCGCGATAGTCGGCTGATCGAGCGAAAGGTGTTCTATCCTGCTCAATACGCCGATGTCATCGTGCCGGCGCTGGAGGGGCCGGGCACACCGTTCACCGTCACCGGCAGCCTGGTCAGCCAAGGGGTACAGCCGCTCAGCAGCGGCAACGTAGCAGTATTCGCCAGCAGCCGACCGATCCCCGCCGGCGAATCACTCAGCTTCGAGTTGCGCGGCAATCCGCTGGCGCGCCCGCCCGTCGGTGGCGATGGCGTGGCAGTCGGCGCCGGCCTGATCGCGCTCGGCCTGACGATCGGCTTGGCCTATCTGGTCCTCAGCCGCGCTTCGACGGCCAGCTTCGGCAGGCGCAACCTCCCCCAGCGGCGCAGACAACTGCTGCGCGAGATCGCCGCGCTGGACGACAGTTTTGCCCTGGGCGAAATAGACGCTGAGAGCTACAGGCAGCGGCGCGCTGCGCTCAAGGCGGAGTTGCTCGACCTCTGGGAAGGCGAAGGCGGGACGGCGCTGCACACGCGCGGCTGAAACTAAAAGCCCAAATTAATCTCGTAGCCAGTCATTTGCGCGCGCCAGCCGAAGGCGGCTGTCAAGAGCAGCGTCGCGCCGTAGAGCAACACCGCGCCGCGATCGTCGCGTCCGCGCGTATAGGCAAACACGGCCGGCGCGCTGATCACCACCAGCACGCCGTATAGGTAATGCACGAAGCGCACCATCACCCCCAGCCCCAAGCTGACGAGTATCAGGCCGACGACCACTTGCGCCAAGCCAAGCAGCGGGCTAAGCGCTACCGCCCCGAGGTAATTGCCGTCCAGGCCCTCCCCGCGGAAGTACTTGATCATCCCCCAAACGCCCAGGATGGTGTTAAACAGGATGACCGCGTTGGCCAAGTTGGCATGAATCTGCACTGGACCCATACAGCAGCGATTCTAAAGGGAAGGATGAGGACGTTCATAGCAGGAGCGCATTCACGGCTGGGGACAGAACCCTGGGCGGGCGACGGCACTGCCGTCGCCCACCCTCCATAACAGCTTTTGCTAGTTATCAACTCGCAAGCGGACGCCCCTATTGGTGAGCGCACCCCCATGGCAGTTGAGTGAGCGACCAGTGTGACAAGCTGGCATGGCGAGCGAGCAGCCTACGCCCCTATTGGTGAATGCACCCCACAGGCTCCACGTGTGCTAATCTAAATATATGGTTGACAAGCTCAGGTTGTATATCTCCGCAGCGTATGACCTGCGCTTCGAGCGCGACGTGTTGGCGCGGGCGATTACCGAGATCCCAACCTCGCTTGGCTGGACGATTACGCAGACCCCCGGGCCGGATCAGGAAGCGAATTTGGACGCTGTTGTTCAAGCCGACGTGCATCTCCTCGTCTTGGGCAGCGATATCCAGGCGCCGGTGGGGCTGGAGTGGTCCACCGCCCGCCGCGCCGGCAAGCGCGTGAACCTGCTCTACAAGTCGTCGGCGCGTCAAACGCAGGCAGCCCAGGCATTCGTGCGCGAAGCTGCGCGCTTCGCGCGCTGGCGGGCGTTTGCCGATGCTTACGACCTGCGCCGGCTGACCCTGGAGCTACTTGTTGATCACTTGCTGACCCACCGTGAGCGCTATGCGATCAGCGCCGAGGAAGCTGAGCGCCTGCGCGATTGGCGCCGGGCGATGGAAGCTACGGCGCGCAGCAAAGGCGCGGTGAGCGACCTGCGCGGCGGCGCGGAGCAGAGCGCCGTGATCCTGACGACCGAGCGCTTCACGCCGAGCCAGGGGACGTTGCTGAGCAGCTGAGGCGCGCTACCCCTGGAGCAACCCTAACAGCGTGGGCAGCAATTGCTTTTTGCGCGAGACCACCCCTGGCATGTCCCACACCCCTTCGGCCTTGCGCGAGAAGGGCAGGCGCTCGAAGAAGCGCGCCTCGCCCACGCCGGCCAGCAGGCTGTTGTTCTCCACGATGTCGGTGATCATCAGCGCGACGAAGTCCAGCCCGCGCTGCTCCTGAAGCGCCTTGAGCGCTGCGCGGATCTCGTCCATGCGCGGCAGGATGGTGTTGAAGCTGGTCACCTCCACCTGCGCCACGCCGAACTTCACCGTGCCGGCCTCGAAGAGCTTGAGGTCGGCCTGCACCATGTCTTGGGCCGAGCGATTGCTCACGTCGGCGCCGGCGCGCAACAGCGCCTCGCCGAAGCGCTGGGTTTGCCTCTCCGCTTCTGCGCCAAAGGCGCGCTCAGCCAGCCAGCGCGCCGCCGCGTGATCGCGCGCGGTGGTGGTCGGCGACTTGAATACCAGCGTGTCGCTGAGCACGCCGGCCAAGAGCATGCCCGCTATCTCCGGCGGCGGCTCGAGCTGTGCCAGGTGCAAGCGCTCGGCTATGAGGGTTGAACATGACCCCACTGCGTCCACGTGAAAGGAGATCGGCACCGTTGTGTTGATCGTGCCCAGGCGGTGATGATCGAGCACCTCCAGCAAGTCGGCCTCCAGCAGCCCGTTCACCGCCTGCGCCGGCTCGTTGTGGTCCACCAGCACCAGCTTCATGCGCGGCGGGCGCAGCATATCTGCGCGCGTGCAGATGCCGACGTATTTGCCGTTGCCATCCACCACCCAGAAGTCATCGCGCTGCGTGCGCATGACCCGCTCGCGATGGTCGCTGATGCGGTCGGTGAGCGCGAAACGCGGCACGTCCATGTCGCATGCTTCGCCGCACGGGATGGCGATCAGCTTCCCGAACACGGCGTAGGTCATGTCCAGGCGCTGCGAGAGATAATTGAAGACCGACTGGCCGGTGACCAGCCCGACCGGCGTGCCGTCTGGCTCGACGATCGGCGCAGCGCGGTGCGTCTTGGCCGAGAGTTGCCAGGCTGCCGAGAGCGGCGTATCCGGCGTGAGCGGTTCAATGCGGTTGACGATGGACTCGAAGCGCGGCGCTGCGTCCTCCAACAGCAGCGGCGGGGACAAGCCAAAGGTCTCCAGGGCGAAGCGGGTCTGCGGGTTGAGCGAGCCGGCGCGAGCAGCGATGGCCTCAGCGCTGCCTTGTTCGCGCAGCAGCCAAGCGTAGCCTATGGCCGAACTCACCGCGTCGGTATCGGGATTTTTATGCCCGACGACATAGACGCATTCGCGCGCTGGGGCAGGGCGGTGCGCCGCTGCTACTTCCGTCATAAGCCAACCCACACCGATTTGACGTTTGTGTATAGCTCCAGCGCCTCGTGCCCCATCTCGCGGCCGAAGCCGCTCTGCTTATAGCCGCCGAAGGGCGAAGCAGGGTCAAACTGGCTATAGCAGTTGATCCACACCGTGCCGGCCCGCAGCAGGGCGGCCAGCTTGTGCGCGCGCCCGATGTCGCGCGTCCAAATGCCGGCAGCCAGGCCGTAGGGCGTATCGTTGGCCCGGGCAGCCACCTCCTCGAGCGTCTCGAAGGGCGTGGCCGCCAGGACCGGCCCGAAGATCTCCTCGCGCACGATGCTCATCTCGCTGTGCACGTCCTCGAAGATCGTCGGCGCGATGAAGTAGCCATCCGCCGGCACATCCGGCGGACGCCCCCCACCTGTTCGCAGGCGCGCCCCCTGCGCTAAACCGGCGGCGATGTAGCGTTGCACGCGCGCGAATTGCTCGCGCGAGATCAGCGGGCCCATCTCGCTGCCCTGCACCATGCCGGGGCCGACCTTGATGCTCGTTGCGCGCTCGGCAACCCTGGACAGCACTTCGTCATAGACTTTGCGATGCACAAACAAGCGCGAGCCGGCGTTACAGCTTTGACCGGCGTTGCTGAAGATGCCGTAGGCTGCGGTGAGCGCAGCTTTGGGCAGGTCGGCGTCGTCGAAGATGATGTGCGGGCTTTTGCCGCCCAGCTCCAGCGAGAGGCGCTTCAGGTTGCCGGCGGCAGCGCGCATGATGACCTTGCCGACCTCGGTGCTACCGGTGAAGGCGATCTTGTCCACGCCTGGGTGAGCGACGAGCGCCGCGCCGGCGGTCTCGCCGAAGCCGTTGATCAACTGGACGACCCCATCGGGAAAGCCGGCCTGCTGGATCAGCTCGCAGACGCGCACGGCTGATAGCGGGGTTTGCTCGGCCGGCTTGAGGATCACCACGTTGCCGGTCGCCAGCGCCGGCGCCAGCTTCCAGGCGATCATGCTGAGCGGGAAGTTCCAGGGGATGATCGCGCCGACCACGCCGACCGGCTCGCGCACAGTGTAGTTCAGCCGATCTGGGATGGAGACCGGCTTGACATCGCCCTCGATCTTAGTGGGCCAGCCGGCGTAGTAGCGAAACATGCGCACGCTCGATTCCACTTCGCCTTTGCTGGCTGTGAGTGGCTTGCCGTTCTCCAGCGTGATCAACTGGGCGAGGGTCTCGCGGTCGGCCTCGATGAGATCGGCGAGGCGATGGATCAAGCGCTCGCGGTCGTGCGGGGTCATGCGCCGCCAGGGATGGCGGGGGTCATCGAAGATGGTGCGCGCGATGTCCACTGCGCGCTGCACGTCTTCTGCGTCGCCCTCGCAGACGCGGGCGAAGACGATGCCCGTCGCTGGGTCGTCCTTCTCAAACACGCGCCCAGCCGCGCCCTCAACCCATTGGCCGCCGATGAATAACCGCTTGGGCTGGTCGGCCAAGAAAGACAGGACTTCAGAGCGAAGCGGCTCGCTGGTGTAGGGCGGGGTGTATAACATTGGCGAAGATTGTACTGCCTTGGGCAGGGTGCAATCACGCTTAGGAGTAAGAGTTCTCGCTTCCCAGTCAAGCCCCCGCAGATCCACACAACATCTCCGCCCGGCTATGAAGCACCTGCTGAAGAGGAAGCATCAATCCGGAATGAAAGGGTGCTCAACTAGGATAAACCTAACAGCCGCTTAACGCCCTCTTGGGCATGCTTTAGCCAGACTGAGTGGTCAATCCCTAACACAGTATGGA
>JAGHYX010000155.1 GCA_017743375.1 Chloroflexota bacterium | reverse complement strand
GTCACCGATGGTCGCCGGCGTGGCTACAAGGGTGGCGATCACCACGCGATTGTTGGTGATGAAGATGTAATCCACGCCCTGGATCACGCGGGGGATGGCGCCGGTCAGCCCGCCCGGATCAACCCAGGCGAACTCCTGGACGGTGGCGTTTCTCCCTTGGATGGTTTCCTGGCTGGTGCGCACAACCCGATAGGTCAAGTTGTTCTCGGCGCGCTCAGAGGCCAACAGGGCAGTGACCGCCCTGACGTCGCCGCCGGCTGGCAAGTCCACGATGCGCAAGGCGAACTCCGCGCCGCTGCCCGTCCGATCGGCAACCCGAAAGGCCTCGCCCTCTCGCGTCGCCAGGCTGAAGGCGCTTGGATAGGCCCCGCGCACGCCGGCGGCCTCAAACGGCGTGCTGCTGTTCACTGCGCCGTTCCACCCGATCACGCCAACGATGAACATGACGGCGGCCACTGCGATGGTGAACACATTCGCCTGGCGATCGCCCACCGCCGGGTCGCCGCTGGGCAGCGCCATTCCGCCGCTCGCTGCCGCGGCCACGTCGCGGTTGACCAGCAAGGTCAGGATGACGGTGACCAGCACGACTAGGGCGGCGGAGAGCACGAAGCCGCTCAACGTCGGCAGACCGCCGGCTGCTGCGCCGGACGACACGCTTCCGGTTTCCACCTGCCCGCTGAGCAACGTAAAGGCGCCGTTGAGCAGCGCGGTGACGACGAAGCCGAGCGGCAGCCACCAAGGGGGATCCTGCTGCACTTTGGCGTGGCCGAGGAAGTAACCGATCACGCCGCCGAAGGCAGCGTAGGCCAGCGCGACCTCCGCGACATACACGCTCCCGCTGCCCAGGTCAGCGCCGCCGCTCGCCAGGATGAACTGGAGATTCAGCGCTGTGGCATACCCCAAGCCGGCTGCGGTGCCATAGATCAGGCCGTCGGTGCGCTCGTCGAACTCCGGCGAATCGAAGATGAAGTAGCGCACCGTCGCATACAGGATGAACGTCTCGATGGCCCCGCGCAGGAAGATAGACCCAACCAGCGCGCTGCCCAGGTCGCGGAACAGCCACTCTTGCGTGCGAAAGACCTGGCTGGTGAGCGGGATGCCGAGCGCGCCGGCCAGGGCCAGGCCGATGACGAACATCTGCGCGACGTGCCCAACCGGCTCCGGCTCAAGGCGATCCTGAAGGTAGAAAAACGCCAGCCAACTGATGGCCGGCACGATGGACACGATGATCCCTACAGCTAATAGACCCATGCCGGAGAGCTGCGGTCGCAGCGCCGTGTCCAGCGCCACGATCACGGCCAGGAAGGCTATCAGGGCCACCAGAGAGGCCGCTGCGGCCCGCCAGGCGCTCGCTCGGGCTTTGCCCGCCTTGGCGTAGCGATCTGCTTGGGGATTGGTCGAGAGCGTTTGTGACATGCTTCCCTCCTTCTTCTCGCTGTGTCCAGCTCCCGTTTGTTGTCATTCAGGCGACGCACCGGGTGGGCCGAGGCGAGGCGCTATGCATGTGTTGGACAAGCTATGGCATATTAGCACATGAGCCACTTACGCGCCCGTGGCCACAATACGACGATGGGGGATTTATATGTCTTCACATCCCGATTGTCGAGGCGGGTTATCAATAAGAGCCTAAGAGGACAATAAGCTCAGCTTAACAACTTCACGCTCAATCCGCTCGATGCTGCTGTGTCGCTTGCGCGAAGATCAGGCGCTGAGCGCGAGAATCGGTGCGGCAAGTCGCGTTAGCACAGCCACATCGGCGACTGCATCTGTAATTGACTTTTGCCCTGTCTTCAAACACACTTTCACCGTGTCGCTAAAATCCACCAAAGGGTATAGAGGCATGGACTGGCTTTCGCTCACCGTCGCAGCGCTCCTCGGCATCGTCGTGGGATCGGTCTGCGCCGCTCTGCCCTACCGCCGGCGAAACGAGGCGTTCTACCGACGCATTCGCAACCTGCATCTGGAGGCGCAGCACCTAGAACGGGAGTTCATCCGCGCGCGCGACCAGGCCAACGCGCTACAAGCCAGCCTGCGCACTGCGCAAGCGGCCAAAGGCGCGTTGGAGATAGACCTCGGTCAGTTGGCCCGCGAGCGCGACCTGCTGATGGCTGCGGTGCTCGCGCGCACCGTCCGATTAGAGCAGGCGCTGACCATCTGCCAGCTCGGCTCGCCCTCAGCCGAGCTGAGGGACGCGCAGGCGCGCCTGACCGCATTGACCCAGGCACACGCAGCGCTGGAGGCCCAACTGGTCGAGCTGCGTCGGCAGCTCGCCGAAGCGCGCGATGCAGCTGGTCAAGCGCCGCACGCCGTGAACGTCCGTCAACATGTCCAGGCGCGCAAGGACGCGCTGATTCGCGCGGCGATCGAGGCCGGCCAGGCCGTTCGTTATGTCGAATGTCCACAGGCCCTCTCGGCGGCCAAGGGCATCGGCAGCACCTTCGAAAAGCGCCTCTACGAAGCCGGCCTCGGCACCTTCTGGGAGCTGGCCAACCTCTCCGACGAAGACTTTCGCGTGATCCTCGCGCTGGACGGGGGCTTGCCGATGCGGAGCAACTTTCAGACCATCCGCGACGACGCGCGCCGGCTGGCCGTGGAGACCGATTCGGTCGGCTGCTTTTGGCAGGGACCACCGCCAGACGACTTTGCGCCGCTGGAGGGGATAGGTGACGCTTTCAAGCGCCGTCTGTACGCTGCCGGCATTTGCACGTTTGAAGCGCTGGCCAACGCCACCGTGGAGCAGTTGACGGCGATCTGTCCGCCCAGCCGCCTGCGCACTCCCAACTACGCCGACTGGATCGCCCAAGCGCGCATCCTGGCCCAGCAAAAGGCAAGCCAAAGGGGCGGATAAGCAAGCCCAGGAAAGTTCTGCGCTCATTGCTGTCCTCCGCATGCTGCGGTGAACGCATCCTGCGCCATCCCCCAGACTTATAATTAGAACATCTGTGCGAATGAGGTCATACTCCAGCAAATCCAGCCGCGGCACGCCCGCCTCCCGCAGGGGCAACAAGGCCAGTGATCCGCTGCTTCCCTCGCTCAGCTTGGATGCCTGGCTTGACATCCTCGGCGCGGTGCTGATGGGGCTGGCAGCGCTCACGCTGTTTGGCTTGCTCTCCACCCAGCGCAGTCCGCTGGTCGGCGGTTGGGTAGCGTTCACCAACCGGCTATTTGGTTGGGGCGTTTACTTGGCACCAATCGTGCTGGGCCTGGTCGGCCTCTACCTCTTGATTCGGCGCTTCGGCGATCGCTTCCCGCGCCTGCGGCCGGTGCGGATCGGCGGCGCCATCCTCGCTTACCTCAGCGCGCTTGCCGTGCTCCACGGCCTGGCCATGCTGGCCACAGACGCAGAGGGTGGGGCACTGGCTGCGGACGGGCAGGCTGGCGGCGAAGTCGGCTGGGCGCTCCTCATGCTCTTGACCGGCCTGTTCGGGAACGTCGGCGCCGGCCTGATGCTCATCCCAGCGCTCGTGGCTGGGGTGATGTTGATGTTGGGCGTGAGCGTGGATCAACTGTTGTATGCTGCCCAGCGTCTGCGCGCGATGCGCGGCCCCGCCGCCGCGGGGAGCGACGCGCCCAGCGATGACATCATCGAACCCAAGCATAGCGGGCTGATCATTCGCGGGCTGAAACCGCGCCGGCCAGCCCGTGCCCCAGCCGACAGGCGCATGCCAATCGGCACGGCACCCCCGCCGCTTGAAGCGCGCGACAACCAGCCACTGACGCAAGCCCAGCTGATGCGCGACCGAAGCAGCCCATTGCCTCCTCCACGCATCATCGGCACGCCATCCAGCAATCCGACCAGGCCAAGCGCAACACAAGCCGCGTCGGCACGGGCTGCGGCCAACGCCCCGGCCACGCCACCGAGCATGGTCGGCATTAGCTCCATCTATCAGCGACCTCGCGCCTGGCAAATGCCGCGCATAGAGGAGTTGCTGGAGCCGGGGAGCGACGCAGCCGCCAAAGAGGGCGAGATTCGCCAGCGCGCCGCGCTGATCGAGCAAACCTTGCTAGCCTTTGGTGTGCCCGGTCGCGTCGTCGAGGTCAACCGCGGGCCAACCATCACCCAGTTCGGGGTGGAGCCGGGTTTCAACGAAACCAAAGGCGGCAAGCAGACCAAGGTCAAGGTGAGCCGGATTGCGGCGTTGGCCGACGACCTGGCCCTGGCGCTGGCTGTGCCGCGCGTGCGGATCGAGGCGCCCATCCCCGGCCGCGCCCTGGTGGGCATCGAGGTGCCCAACAGCGAAGCGTCGTTGGTAGCCCTGCGCGACGTGATGGAGAGCGAGGAGTTCGAGGCGCTGCGGCGCAAAACTCGCCTGGCGCTGGCGCTGGGTCAGGACGTCAGCGGCCGGCCCGTAGTGGCCGACCTGACCAGCATGCCCCACCTGTTGATCGCCGGCACCACCGGCTCAGGCAAGAGCGTGTGCGTCAACGCCATCCTCACCACCTTGCTATGCACCAACGCTCCCGACGACTTGCGCCTGCTGCTCATAGATCCCAAGCGGGTTGAGCTGATCGGCTACAACGGCATCCCCCATCTGATCTCGCCGGTCGTGGTGGACCTCGAGAAGGCCACCCAGGCGCTGCAGTGGGTCACCCGCGAGATGGACGGGCGGTATCGCTTGTTCGCTCGCTACGGCGCGCGCAACATCGCCGAGTTCAACGCCAGAGTGGAGAATGACCCAGCAGAGGGGTTGCAGAAGCTACCCTACATCGTGGTGGTGATAGACGAGCTGGCCGACCTCATGATGACTGCGCCCGACGAGACCGAGAAGGTGATCTGCCGGCTGGCGCAGATGGCGCGCGCCACCGGCATTCACCTCATCCTGGCCACCCAACGCCCCAGCGTAGATGTGGTCACCGGCTTGATCAAGGCCAACTTTCCAGCCCGCATCGCCTTCACCGTAGCCACCAGTGTGGACTCGCGCGTGATCCTGGATGGCCCCGGCGCGGAGAAGCTGCTTGGGCGCGGCGACATGCTCTTCGTCACCCCTGATCAGCCGCTGCCGACGCGCGCCCAAGGGTGCTATCTGAGCAGCGGCGAGATCGAACGGGTGGTGCGCCATTGGCGCGCCCAACTCGGCGAGCTGCCGATGGCCACACCCACGCCCGAAGAGGCGGACGCCGGCCAGGGCGCAGCCGACGGAATGAGCTGGACCGCCATGCCCACCTCAGGGCTGTTCAGCGGGCCGCCCACCTGGGAGGAAGCGAGGGCGATCAGCCAAGCCGCCAGCGAGAGCAGCCACGAAGATAAGCTCTTTCACGACGCAGTGGCCACCGTGCGCATGCACGGCAAAGCGTCCATTTCCCTGCTCCAGCGCCGGCTGCGCATCGGCTATACGCGCGCGGCGCGTCTGATCGAAGAGATGGAGGCGCGCGGGATCGTCGGGCCGGCTGTGCCCGGCCAGCAATACCGCGAGGTGCTCAACACGCCCCTGGGCAGGGGTGAGGACGAGGCCTAGACTCCTGCCTCGCTTCGCCTAAACATGCGGGGGAATCAGAAGGGGGCTTTCCTCCGCCTCGAGGGGAACAGCAACGACGCTGGTATGAGTG
>JAGHYX010000154.1 GCA_017743375.1 Chloroflexota bacterium | reverse complement strand
GTGTAGGGGAAGCGCAGCGTAAACGTTCGGTTGCTGATGCGCGGCTGACCGCCGACGAGGAAAGGATGTGGGGTGATCATGGGCGCATTGTATGCCGGCGCTGCGCAGGGTGCATTCGCCGGGAGTGTTCCAATTAGCAGCGATGATGTATTTGCCAATTGCCAGGACCTTTGCCTTTGTCATCCTAAGCACAGCGAAGGATTTAACTAACCACAGCGCTTCATCCATGCTGCACGGCCTTGGTTAACCTAGACCTTTAGATGCTTCGCTCGCGCTCAGCCTGGCAGCCTTTCATTCTGAATTGGAATACTCCCCGTCATTAAGTCATCTCTGCGGCCTCGGCGATTCTGCGGTGCGCGTATTTGTGTCGCCTTATCACCTTCAAGGAGCGCACTCCACCTTCACCAGCGGCGATGACTTCCCGCGATTTTCGCACCTCCGCGCGAGGATCCTCCCTGGCCGCGATGCGCGCGGTGCGCGCCCACGAATGCGGGCGCGCGCATTCGGCGCTACACTGGCCTCATGCAGAGCGCAATTACTGACAACATCCGCACCCACAGCCGCCCCAGCGCGCTGCGCATCACCGATGTGCGCGTGGCTGCTTTACAACTGCTGCCTGATGGATGGCGTTGCCCGTTGGTGCGCATAGACACCAACCAGGACATCTACGGCATCGGCGAAGTGCGCGATGGGGCCAGCAAAAACTACGCCCTTATGCTCAAGCGGCTGTTGATCGGGGAGAACCCCTGCGACGTGGACCGCTTGTTTCGCAAGATCAAACAGTTCGGCGGACATGCTCGCCAAGGCGGCGGCGTGAGCGCGATCGAGATGGCGCTGATGGACCTGGCCGGCAAGGCATACGGCGTGCCGTGTTACATGCTGGCCGGCGGCAAGTTCCGCGATCGCGTGCGCATGTACTGCGACACGCCCAGCGAGCCGACCGGCCAGGCGATGGGCGAGAAGCTCAAACAGCGGATGGCCAAAGGGTTCACCTTCTTGAAGATGGATGTCGGGATCGACCTGCTCGCCGGCGTGCCGGGCGCGCTGTGCGCGCCGACCGGCATGCTCGAGACGCAGCACGTCATGCATCCGTTCACCCACATCCGGCTCACCGAGAAGGGGATTCGGCTGCTGGCCGAATACGTCGCCGAGGTGCGCAGCATCATCGGCGACGACATCCCGCTCGCCGTGGATCACTTCGGGCACATCGGCGTGGAAGACTGCCTGCGCCTGGGCCAGGCACTGGAGCCGTTCAACCTCGCTTGGCTGGAGGACATGCTGCCCTGGCAGTTGACTGACCAGTGGCGATTGTTGCGATCCCATCTGAAGACCCCGTTGTGCACGGGCGAGGATATCTACCTCCACCAGAACTTCAGACCGCTCTTTGAAGCGCAGGCGATCTCCGTCTGTCATCCGGATTTGGCCACCGCCGGCGGCATCCTGGAGACCAAACGGATTGGCGATCTGGCGCAGGAGTATGGAATCAGCATGGCGCTGCACATGGCCGGCTCGCCCGTCTCGACCATCGCCGCTGTGCACTGCGCTGCTGCGACCGAGAACTTCATCGCCCTCGAGCATCACTTCACCGACCTGCCCTTCTGGGATGACCTGGTCACCGGCATCCCAAAGCCCATCATCCAGGATGGCTATATCAGCGTGCCGGAGGGGCCTGGCTTAGGAATTGACCTGAATGAGGCAGTGATCCGCGAACATCTCACCCCTGGGGATCCGGCTGGCTATTTTGAACCAACCACGTATTGGGATGATGATTGGTCCTGGGATCGCCTGTGGTCGTAGGCAAGCCGTTGCTGCTTGCGAGTCAAGCGGGCGATGCGGTGGTCGAGGGACGCATACAAGGCAGGATTGGCGCTGACGAGTCTGGCACGCTGGGCGTAGGCCAATGCGTCGCTCAACTCGCCGGTTTGCCACTCGTGGTACTTGGCCATTTCTACCAACCCTTCCACATCGTTGCGCTCGGCTAAGCGCTGCCAGAGTTCAGCGGCCTCGGCCAACGCATGGCGGCGCTTGAGCAAGCGCGCCAGATGGCGCAGCAGCGCCAGATGCAATCCATCGCCGGTCGCTTCATCAAGCTGTGCCAGCGCAGCGCGATAGCATCGCTCTGCGCTTTCAAAGTCGCCCCGTTGCTCGTGGTAACGGCCGGCTGCATAGTGCTCCACGGCGTTGCGCGGCTGGGCAATGGCCGCTGCCAGCCGGCCGGCCAGAGCGACCATCGAGAGGATGTCGGCCATGTTGTGATACATCACGCGCTCCATCCCTTCGGTGAGCGCGCCGCCGGCAGCCAGATACTCGCGGTATAGGAAGGGGATGACGGCGCCTGGCACATCGCGCTGCGCGCGCCGCACGCCCAGCAGGTGAAACTCCAGCGCGCTCAGGCTACATGGACCCAGGATGAGCCGGCGCGCCGCCGTGAGCAAGTCTAAATGCTGCTGGCCGCCGAAGGGCGAAGGCAGGCGCGCGAGCGTAAAGCGCGATTCAAGCAGCGGCAGGTCAAACGACCGGCCGTTGAAGCTTACGACGACGGGATGGCGGCGCAGCCGGCGCTCTACCTCGAAGAGCATCGCCGCTTCTTCGGCTGGGTCGCGCAAAAAGAACTGCTCGATGACGAATCGCTCACCCTCGGCATAGCCCAAGCCAACCAAAAAGGCCAACGTGCCGGCTGCGCTGCTCAGGCCGGTGGTCTCGAGGTCCAGGAACACGGCCTGGCTGAGTGCAGGGATGTTCTGACCGGCGAAACTGGCCATCTGCGCCAGCGCTGCGCCGAGCGCGTGTTCGCCGTGGCGATGGGTGAGGGGATACTCGTGCTGCCGCCGATAGGCACTGCCGAGCGGCGTGCTAAGTGCCTCCAGCTCAGCATCCGCGCCTCCAAAAGGCGAAGCGGCGGCTGGCCTGAGATGCGCACGCTGTATGCCCTTGTAGAGTCCCAGCCGGCGCAGTCGTTCGCGCAGATCAGCATTATTCATGCCCACGCCCGGCTATGTTAGCGCAAGCCTGCCGGCAGATCAATAATCACCGTGACGATGACTGACATCCGCGTATCTGCGTTGTATTGCTACCCGATCAAGTCCTGCAAAGGGGTTGCCCTACAACAGGCAACCACCGATGCGCGTGGCATCGTTGGCGACCGCAGGATGATGGTTGTGGATGAGTCGGGCACATTCATCAGCCAGCGCGAAGTTGCGCGCTTAGCGCTGATCGCGCCTCACCTGAACGACGATGGCTCGCTGACGCTCTCTGCGCCGGCCATGCCCGCGCTGACCTTCTGGCCGTCTGGTCGAGGACCAGCTCGTCCTGTGCGCGTGTGGCGAGATACCTGCCTGGCCGTCGATCAAGGTGACCACGTCGCTGAATGGTTTAGCACTTTCCTGGACATGTCGGTGCGCTTGGTGCATATCGCCGACGACTTCGTTCGACACGTGGATGCGCGCTACGCGCGTTGGCCGACCGATCAAACAGCCTTCGCCGATGCCTATCCTTTCTTGTTGATCTCACAGGCTTCGCTGAATGCATTGAATGCTCGGCTGCCGACACCTGTGCCGATGAACCGCTTTCGGCCTAACATCGTGGTGGATGGCTGTCCGCCCTTCGCAGAGGATGAATGGCGAGACTTCTGCATCAACGGGATTACCTTTAGCGCGGTCAAGCCCTGTGCCCGCTGTGTCGTCACCACGATAGATCAGGAAACGGCTATCGCAAGCCCGGAGCCGCTGCGCACGTTGGCGTCTTTTCGCGCCAAGGGTCAAAAGGTCTTGTTTGGCCAGAACGTAGTCGCCGACCGGCCCGGCAGTTTGCGCGTGGGGGATAGCGTGACCCTTCTATCGGTATGATGCGCCCATGCAAATCTATGACCTGCGCACCTATCTGGAACTGCTGGCGCAGCGCGGCCAGCTCATGCGCATCCAGCAGCCGGTGAGCCTCATCCACGAAGCCGCCGACGTCGCAGCGACCTGCGAACGAACCGGTGGACCGGCGCCGTTGTTCGAGCACATCTACTTGCCGGACGATTCAGGTCAGCCAAAGCCGTTCACCGGTTGGCGGCTGTTTGCCAGCGCCGTGGCAAACCAAGAACGGGTGGCCCTCGCGCTCGGCTGCGACAAAGCGCAGGTCACCAAGGTCATGGCCTATGCGCTTGACCCGGCCAATGCGATCTCGCCCGTGCAAGTGCGCGATGCGGCCTGGAAGAGGAACCTCATCACTGATCCGCGAGCGATAGACGTGAACACGCTGCCGATCCCGAAACATGCAGTGGGCGATGGAGGCCGATTCATCACTGGCGGCGTGGTGGTGAGCAAACATCCAGAAACCGGCGTGGGCAACCTCAGCTACAACCGCATGGAGATCCTCGGACCGCGCACGTTCGGCATGAACATCAACCAGTGGCGCGACCTGCAGCGCGCCCACGCCGCAGCCGAAGCGCGAGGCCGGCCGCTGGGCGTTGCAGTGGCCATTGGCCTAGATCCAGCGATCATGATTGCCGCTGGGTGCAAGTATGAGGGCGATGAGCACAACATCGCTGGCGCAATCCGTGGCCGGCCGGTCGAGGTGACGCGCGGGGTCACCGTAGATGTGGACACCATCCCTGCGCACGCTGAACTCGTGCTCGAGGGTCACATCCTACCCGGCGCCAGGCGCAGCGAAGGGCCGTTGGCCGAGTTCCACGGCTACTACGGTGAACCATGGGAATCGCCAGTCTTCGAGGTGACGGCAGTCGGCTGGCGCGACGATCCGATTTATCAGACCATTGTTCCGGGCTGGAACGAGCACATTTACATCGGCAATGTGCTGCCGCGCGAGCCGCTGTTGATGCGTTTTGTCTCGCACGCCAGCAAGAACGTGCGAGCGGTGCACATTCCGCCCTACACAAACGGCTTCCTGGTGGTGGTGCAGCTCGCCAAGAAGACCAACATGGGCGAGCCGCGCAACGTGGCGCTGGCCGCGTTCGCTGCCCATCCGAACTTCCGGATATGCGTCGTGGTCGAGGACGACGTGAACATCTACGATCCCAGCGACCTGCTGTGGGCGCTGACCACGCGGGTGGATTGGGGGCGCGACGTGTTCACCGTGCCCGGTGCTCAAGGGCACGAGATGGATCCGGCCAACGACAGCAAGGGCATCGGGACAAAGATCGGCATTGATGCGACGTTTGACAAGGGCCGGCGGCCCTATGGCCAGCGGGTGAGCTATCCGATGGTGGAGCTGGCTAAGTATTTGGAATCAGCAAAGCAAGTGAAGTCGTAAGTGCGCACGACCTCGATCAACCTAGCCATCTCAACGCTGCGCTGCGCTCGGCATGACAACGTGTCGCCTTTCGCCCCAAATGAGGACGCACGCATGGTATGTGCTCGCCGGTGAGGCGCAGCCGCTCGCGGGCTGCTAACCAGTTGGTTGATCTAGGGAGTGAGCAACGGCACTGCCGCCGCCTACTCAGGGTTCTGCCCCCTGCCATGGATGCATCCTAGTCTCACACACGCCTGTCGCTAGAATATCTCATTAGTGTGTCGCTGCGAGGGATCAGCGAAGTCGTGGACAGGCTGCCGGCGTTT
>JAGHYX010000153.1 GCA_017743375.1 Chloroflexota bacterium | reverse complement strand
ATACGGAATACGCAATACGGAATACGAACTACCCGAACCGCCCTGACACATAGTCCTCGGTGCGCTTGTCGCTGGGCTTGGTGAAGATCTTCTCGGTGGTGTCGAGCTCGATCAGCTCGCCGGCGCGGTCCTCGCGCATCATCATCATCGCCGTGTAGTCGCTCACCCGCGCAGCCTGCTGCATGTTGTGGGTGACGATGACGATGGTGTAATTCTGCTTCAACGTGACGATCAGTTCCTCGATCTTCAGCGTGGAGATCGGGTCGAGCGCCGAGCACGGCTCGTCCATCAGGATGACTTCTGGCTCAACGGCGATCGCCCGCGCGATGCACAGGCGCTGCTGCTGGCCGCCGGAGAGCGAGGTGCCGAGCTGCTTGAGCTTGTCCTTGACCTCGTCCCACAGCGCAGCGCCTTTGAGGGCGGCTTCGACGCGGTCGTCCAGCTCGCTCTTCGAGATGCGCGGGTTATGGAGCCGGATGCCGAAGGCGACGTTCTCGTGGATGGACTTCGGGAACGGGTTGGGCTTTTGGAAGACCATACCCACCCGCGTGCGCACCGCGACCGGGTCCACGTCGGGCGCGTAGATGTCCTCATCGTCCAACTTCACCGTGCCCTCCACGCGCACGTCAGCGATCGTGTCGTTCATGCGGTTGAAGGTGCGCAGCAGGGTGCTCTTGCCGCAGCCGGACGGGCCGATGATGGCGGTGACTTGGTTGGCGTAGGCGTGAAAGTTGACGTCCGCGAGGGCGCGGAACGCGCCGTAATACAACGAGAGGTTCTCGGTGCTAAGCTTGACCTGAAGGTCGCGCGCACTGGCAGCACCGTCGCCACTGGCTGCCTTCACACTTTGAATGGAGATCGTTCTGGTTTGCATCATAGGCTCTTGCGCAGGCGGTTGCGCAGGATAATGGCGGTCAGGTTAAACGACAGGACGACGACGAGCAGCACGACGATGGCCGCCGCAGAGATGTTGCGGAAGGTGTCTGCGGGCAACTTCGCCCAAGTATAGATTTGCATCGGCAAGACGGTGAACGTCGAGAAGAGCCCACTTGGGTCGGTGGTGACGAAGGCGGCTGCGCCGACCACGATCAGCGGTGCTGTTTCACCCAGTGCGCGTGAGATGCCCAGGATGATGCCGGTGAGGATGCTCGGGAAGGCAACCGGCAGGATGTGGTGCCATACGGTCTGCCACTTGGTCGCGCCGAGCGCTAGGCTGCCATCGCGCAAGCCCTGTGGGACGGCGCGGATCGCCTCTTGCGTGTTGATGATGACCAGCGGCAGGATCAGCAACCCCATCGTCAGCGCGCCTGAGATGATCGTGCGGCCATTAGGCGGCGGATCCGGCACGCCAAAGGCAGCGCCGCTGGTGAAATCGCTCAGCGCGCGCACGAAGATCGCCACGCCGAGCATGCCATAGATGATGGACGGGACGCCGGAGAGATTGTAGATGTTCGTCTGGACCAGCGCGCTAAAGCGACTCTTGCCGGCAAACTCTTCTAGGTAGACGCCTGTCGCAATGCCCACCGGCACAGCAAACAGGATGGTGATGACGATCATCAGCACCGAGCCGATGATTGCCGGGCGCAGGCCGCTGGTCTCTGGCCGCGTCGTCAGGTCGCCGACGATGAACTCCGGCGTCAGCCACCAGCGAAAGCCGTATTCCGCGCCCGGATAATTAGCCCTGATCTCTTCCTCGATCGCGGCTCGGTTGAAGAGCGATGGGAAGAGTGGCCAGGTCTTGATCACCGATTCCAGCAGCACCTCTTGCTCAATCAGCTCGATCAGGTCTTCGCGGCTGCGCGCTTCAAATGGCTGCGCTGCGTTGAGCGCTTCGTAGCGCTGGGCGGTCAGGTTTTGACTGAGGATCTCGATCAGCTCCTGATCGGACAACGCCTCAAGCGGGCGCGCAGTGAGCACGTCCACGTTGGGCACTTCGGCGTAGATCACGTTCAGCAGGTCGTCAACCGATAAGTCCTCAAGATTCGCGCCCAGCTCTTCCGGCAGCTCAGCCAGCCGCTCGGGTGGGATATTGTCCTTGGCGAGCTGAAGCAACTCCTCCTGGCTCAGCTCCTCGAGCGAGATTGAAGGCACCACCGTCAATGGGTCAATCCGAAACCCATAGACCACCATGCCGCCGATCCTGCTCCCCACGTCGAGCAAGAGCACGATCAGCGCGATCAGCGCGATAACGAGGGAGAGGAAGAGGCCGGCCTGGCCGAGCAGGCCCACGCGCTGACGTCGGCGAACGGACGGATCAGCGCCGATTTCAAGTGGTTCAGCCGAACGGCTCGGAGAGATCATCGCCATGCTAATACACCTCGCGATAGCGTTGCACGATCCAGCGGCTGATGATGTTCAGCGTCAAGGTCATAAAGAAGAGCACGATGCCGATCGAGAAGATGCTGGTGTAGTCGAGCGAGTCGAAGCTGAGGTCGCCGCTGCTGATGCGGGCGATATGGCCGGTCATCGTCTCAGCCGCTTGGAACGGGTTGAAGGTGAAGTTCGGCCCGGCGCCGGCGGCCAGGGCGACGATCATCGTCTCGCCGAAGGCGCGCGAGATGCCCACGATCACCGACGCGGCGATGCCCGACACCGCCGCCGGCAGCACGACCTTGAAGCTGGTCTCCAGCTTGGTGGCGCCCAAGCCATACGACCCCTCGCGCAGCGCCCGCGGCACGGCGCTCAGCGCGTCCTCGCTCATTGAGGCCACGATCGGGATGATCATGATGCCCATCACCAAACCGGCCGACGCCATGTTGTAGAACTCCACGGTGTCTTGACCGAAGATGCTCTTGAGCAGGGGCGTCATGAAGGTGACCGCGAAGAAGCCGTAGACAACGGTGGGGATGCCGGCCAACAACTCCAGGATCGGCTTGAGATAAGCGCGCGCCCGCGGCGAGGCATACTCGCTCAGGAAGATGGCCGCCGAGAGGCCAAGCGGCAAAGCAATCACAATCGCAATGACGCTGGTGATCAGCGTCGCAGTGACGAGCGGCAGGATGCCCACGCGACCTGCCTCTGGCGCCCAGACCGTGTCGGTGAAGAACTCAAGCAGAGACACTTCGGGCGCGGCAAAGAAGTTAAACGCCTCGACAAACAACACAACCACGATGCCGATCGTGGTCAAAATTGACACCAATGCGGAGGCGACCAACGATGCCCGAATGAGCGATTCGCCTGGCCGTTGTTTCTTCTTCAAACTACCTCGCGCGCGCGATTGTGAAAGCGAAGCTGAGAATGTTGCCATTAACCAACCTCCCTTAAACAAACCTGTCTTTTATTATTCTAATGAGAATCCGAGCAGGGAGCGCCTCCCTGCTCGGATTTCGTCCTGGCGCGGTGCTTTATTGAACGGCTGCCAGGAAATCCTTGCGCGCCTTCTCCAAGGCGCTGGCCGGCGCGGGGAAATACCCCACGCGGCGAACCACCTTGTCCACGTTTGTCAGGTAGTAGTTGACGTAGGCCGCGACCTGAGGCTTGCTCTTCAGAATCGGCGCCGAGCTGATGATGAAGAGCGGGCGGGCAAACTTGTAGCGGCCGTTGGCCACCGTGGCAGCGCTCGGCGCAACGCCTTCATAGTTCACCGCCCTCAGCTTGCTCTTCTCCTCTTCATAGTAGGCATACCCGAAGTAGCCGATGGCGTTGATGTCAGACGCAACGCCAGCGACCAGCACGTTGTCGTCCTCGCTGAGCTGCACGCCCGGCACTTGCGGGATGATGTTCCGGCGCTGAGCAGCCGGAAGGTTCCTGAACACCTGCTCGACAAAGTAGTCGTAGGTGCCGCTGTCGGTTCCGGGGCTGTAGAGGCGAATCGGTTGATCTGGCCAGCGGCGGTCCACATCGCGCCACGTCTTGGCTTGGCCAGAGAAGATCAGCGCCACTTGGCTGTTGTTCAGGTTGCGCACCCAGGTGTTTTTCGGATTGACCACAATCGTGAGCGCGTCAATTGCGACCTGGAACTGGATCGGCTTGCCGCCGCCGGCGGGCTGGCAGGTGTCAACCTCGCGCTGCGTCATCGCACGGCTGGAGTTGGCCACGTCGTACTCGCCACGGCAAAAGCGCTGAATGCCTGCGCCGGACCCGATCAAGTCAACGTTCACCTCGCCCTTGAAGCCATCCTTCTTGAAGTTCTCGACGATGACGACGCTCAGGGGATACACTGTCGAGCTGCCGCCGGTGTTGATGTTGCCGGAAACCTGCGCCGGGTTCACCGGAGGAAGCTTCGTCTGGCCCGCAGCCGTGCCCACCAGCGTCAGGCTGAGGGCAGTAGCCATCCCGATGGCGGGAAGTGTCCTTCTGAAAGCAGTCTTCGTGTTCATACGTGTCTCCTCTAAGAAATAGGATTTACAAGCTCAGCTTAAGACCGCCTTGTTAAGCGCTTTTAAAGCGGGCATTAAGGTTTAGCCGAAGCGGCCGCTGACGTAGTCCTCCGTCCGCTTGTCCTTCGGCTTGGTGAAGATCACGTCGGTCTCGTCGAACTCGATCACCTCGCCGGCGCGGTCTTCGCGCATCATCATCATCGCCGTGTAGTGGCTGACGCGCGCGGCCTGCTGCATGTTGTGGGTGACGATGACGATCGTGTAGTCCTTCGCCAGATCGCGCATCAGCTCCTCGATCTTGAGCGTGGCGATCGGGTCGAGCGCCGAGCATGGCTCGTCCATGAGGATCACCTCTGGTTGGACGGCGATCGCGCGCGCGATGCACAAGCGCTGTTGTTGGCCGCCGGAGAGCGCTGTGCCGAGTTTGTTCAGCTTATCCTTTACCTCGTCCCACAGCGCGGCGGCGCGCAGGCTGCGCTCCACAATCTCGTCTGCTTCGCCCTTGCTCAGCCGGCGCGTCAGGCGCACGCCGTAGAGCACGTTCTCGTAAATGCTCTTGGGGAAGGGGTTGGGCTTCTGAAAGACCATGCCGATCCGCCGGCGGACGTCCACGGCATCTATCTTCTTGTCGTATAGGTTAAAGCCGTGAAACTCGACCACGCCCTCGGCGCGCGCCTCGGGTATCAGATCGTTCATCCGGTTGAATGCGCGCAGCAACGTGCTCTTGCCACACCCCGAAGGACCAATGAGGGCGGTGATCCGATTGCGCTTAATGTCCATGTTGACCTCATGCACCGCCTTAAAGCGGCCGTAGTAAATAGAAAGGTTGCGCGTCCGGAGAACGATGTCCTTATCCCTCTCTTCCGCGTTCGACGTCCTGACAGGTGACGTGGCAAGCGCCTCTTGCATTGCGATCCTCTGGGCTTCAATCTCCCTCAGGATGAAACCAGAGGAAAGTTAAGTGTTGTTTAAGCCCTATTTGCCTGATGTTTAGCCTGGCTGCGTTCATCAGTCTGCTTATTCCTCATAAGCCAAGCAGTTCCTGCTGAGCGAACGGGCGTGCTCGGCATGACCAGTGGTCATCGCACGGGGTCGCTGAGGCCCTGCCCTACCCTATCTCCGAGCGCTGGCGAAGCATCTCAGCCCGCAGCGAACCAAGCTGCCGCGGGGTAGCTGAGTGTGGCAGGCTGATGGCTGCCGCTACAGCCCCCTTCCTTTCCCCCGCGTGCGGGGGAATGAGAAGGGGGCTTTCCCCCGCGTGCGGGGGAATGAGAAGGGGGCTT
>JAGHYX010000152.1 GCA_017743375.1 Chloroflexota bacterium | reverse complement strand
CCGCAGAACTGGCATTGCACACCCGGATGGTTGACTGGTCTTCTAGGAATTAAACCTCTTTTGATTGGTTCACTCCCGTGAAATGCGCCCGCCGGTTTGGGTTTATAATCGCGCCGCTTTAACCCAGATAAGCTCGCAAGGTGAGCCGATGAAAGTCCTGTTGCTCCAAGACGTGTACAACTTGGGTCAGGCCGGCGAAGTGAAGACCGTCGCCGACGGCTATGGCCGCAACTATCTCCTGCCAATGGGCCTGGCGACGCTGGCCACGCCGGCTGCGCTCAAGCGCGCTGAGCGCATTAAGCAGATAGCAATGGAGAAACGCGCGCGCGAAAAGGCGGATGCCGAGGCACTGGCCCAGTTGATCGGCAACACAACGCTGACCTTCTCGGCCCGCGCCGGCGAGAAAGGCAAGCTCTATGGCTCAATCACCGCCAGCCAGATCGCCCAAGCGCTGGCTCAGAAAGTGGGCCTGGAATCGTTTGATAAGCGCAAGGTCATCTTGCGCGAGCCGATCCGCGAAGTGGGCACCTATAGCGTGACCATTCGTCTAAGCGCCGAGGTCACTCCCACAGTGACCGTGGTGGTGATGCCGGAGAGCATTGCGACCGAAGCAAACACGACCAACGCAGACGAACAATCAAGCGATGGCTCAGCCAACCCGGACGGCTGAGGAACGCTTTTTGCTAAAAGGAGGGGATAGGTGGAACGCCAGGACGAATGGCTGAGCCTCAGACCAGATGACCTCCCCACAGATTGCAGCGCAGAGGAAGTATGCACCGGCGATCCGCCTCGCTGTCCCCTCTGCAACGCACCTGTTTATTCACTGCGCTTTATCCGCCGGCTGCCCGACATCGTGACGTTCGCCTGGCAGTGTCCAACATGCAGTATCGGCGGGCTCATCAGCGTCACAACTACACCTCAAACACCCTGCGAGCTGACATCGTCGGAGCGTGTTGCGTTAGCCGGCATGCCGCCAATCGACGAGGCCGACGTGCAGCGCATCCGCCAACTGCTCCACATGCACTGCGGCGACCTGCGCGATTTGCTCTAGCGCGGCTACCATTTTTTTGGAGGCGCTAGCTTCAGCAACTCGCCAACTTGTTGTTCGCCGCGTCCGGCGCAAGGGTTCAACTGCACAACGCTGGCTGCGCGGGCCAGCACGCGCCAAGCCTCGCAGATATTCATCAGCGCTTCTGATGTGGTCTTGCGCCGTCGCCGCAGCGCCGCCTTGAGCGTGCTCCCCTGCGCTACTTCAACAGCCAAGTCGGCCACGAAGGGCTGTGCATCGGCGGGGAGCGTGTGTTGCATCAGGCTCAGGGCGGCCTGATCGAGCGCAAGCACGCGGCGTTCGCCGCCATGTTGAGCCGTCGCAATCACTACGCCAACCACGCGCACCCAGTTGGTCGGCTGAGGCGTTTGTAACCACACCTCTACCGGCTGGTCAAGGTCCAAGTCGCGCAAGAAGAGCACGGGCTGCTCGCCAAACGGCGTCAGGCCGAAGACCTCCGCACGGGGTTGCTCGATGGCGTTGTCTTCGATCCAGGCGAAGAGGGACATCTGCTGGAGGACGGTGTTGCGCTCGGTCACGAGCGCGCCGACGAAGAGAGGAAAGGGCGCAGTGAGGATGGGCAGGCCAAACCACAAGCGCACCTCATGCTCAGCGTGGACGACACAGCCAGCCTCGGCAAGCTGGCGCGCCATGTCACCTGCGCAATCGCCGACCACCAGCAGCGCGGCATGCCCAGCGATTGCCTGGACGCAGCGCACATCCACGTGGAGCAACTGGTCGAATGATTGGTAGTTCACGAAACAATCTTAAACAGGTTATCTGAACTCCACACGTCGGCCGGTGAGCGCCCCGACGAGGGCAGCAGCCAACCTCAGCGCGACTATAGCCAATAAGTTGATGCACGCGGTGAGCAGAAAGATGGCCGTTAACCAACGCAGCGCGCCCAGGACCAACGGCGCGAGCGCCACCCATGCTGACGCCCCGCCCAGCGCCAGCACCGCCGCGCTCCCCAGCGCCAGGCCGGCGACCAGCGCCGGCCAAGCCTGAACATCGGAGGCCGAGGGCATCATGCTGTTGGCAACTGCAAAGGCCAAATAAATCCATAGCCAGGAGTCGGTGGCGCGCGGCAGGGCCAAGAGCGCATCCGCTAACGCTGCCAAGCTCACTTCTGACACAGCCAACTGGATCGCCTCCAGGTCAAACACCAGCATCCCGATGACCAAAAGGGCGGCCAAACCGGCGAACAGCGGCGCGGCGCCGATGAGGCCGCTGCGCAGGGCATCGCTGCGCAGCACCTCAACGTAGCCCAGGCGGATCGCACCGCCTCGCCGGCGCTCCGGGCGCAGCGAGAGCCGGCGCACGCGCACGCCGAGTAACGCGGCCATCAGCGCATGACTGATTTCGTGCAACGCCACGCCTGGCAGCAACACTACAGCATAGAGCACAGTGGCCAGCTCAACGTTGCCCGTGAGTAGGATGCACACCTCCTGAAGGCGACGATGAGCCATCCGCTCCAGCGCCAATGCCGCGCCGAAGGTCGCCAGGAAGACCAGGAGGGCTGACATCATTCAGAGCTTGCTTTTCACTGACCGCACGATGGCGATGAATTCCTCGGCTTTGAGGCTGGCACCTCCCACCAATGCGCCGTCCACATCAGGTTGGGCCAGGATCTCTGCTGCGTTCGCGCCAGTGACGCTGCCGCCGTATTGAATGCGCATCGCCGCCGCGACCTCGCCAAAGCGTGCGCTGAGCTGTGCGCGGATGTAGGCGCAGCGGTCCTGCGCGTCGGCGGCTGTGGCCGCGCGACCAGTGCCGATCGCCCACACCGGCTCATAGGCGATGACAACGCGCGCGGCTTCATCTGGGGTCACGCCAGCCAGCCCGGCATGGAGCTGAGTAGAGAGCACGGCTTCAGTCTCGCCGCGCTCGTTCTGTGCCAGCGTCTCGCCAATGCAGAGGATGGGACGCAAGCCGTGTCTGAGGGCGGCGCGCACCTTGCGGTTGATAAACGCATCGTCTTCACCGAAGTGCTGGCGACGCTCGGAGTGCCCCAGGATTACATAGTCAACCAGGCCAGCCAGCATCAGCGGCGAGACCTCGCCGGTGAACGCGCCTTTGTCTTGATCATGCATATTCTGCGCGCCGAGCTTAAGCATCGTGTTAGCGATTGCGGATTTGACCGTCGTGAGCGAGACAAAGGGCGGACACAAGACCACCTCGGTCTCGCGCACGGCGCGCAGACCGGTGACCAGCTCGATGGCCAGGTCGTAGGCCTCGCTCACCGTCTTGTTCATCTTCCAGTTGCCAGCGACGATCTGGGTGCGCATAGAACACGCTCCTTGTTTACGGGCGCCCGACCAACGCGCTCAGCCAGCCAGGCCGCTGCGGATCAGGCGCGGGCCGAGCCGATTGTAGAGGGTATAGAGAGCCGGAAAGGGCGCAAAGTCCCACGCCCCCAGTCCCTCTACCAACTGCGCGCCGAAGCCCTCCTTGAAGCGATAGACGCCCCACAGCGGGTCATTAGGCGATAGGGTGTCTGGTGCTCCCCACCAATCGTAAATGCGATAGCCCTGGTCGCGCGCCCAGCGCAACGCCACCCACTGCAAGAGGTAGTTCGGCATGTGTTCGCGACCAACATTGCGAGACATGCCGTAGAAGTACCACGCCCGATCGGCGAAGCACAGCAACACCAAGCCGGCCAGCGCATGGCCTTCGTGATCGGCGATGAAGGCGACGCCGCCCAGGGCGCGCCAGGCGTCCAAATAATAAGCTGCTGGGCGGATGAGGAACCCATCGCGCCGGGCGGTCTCGGCATACATCTCGTAGAGCAAATCAGCATCCGCACCTTCGATCGGGTCGATTCGTCGCACAGACACGCCGTGCCGTTCGGCCAGGCGAATGTTGTAGCGCGTCTTCGGCTTCATCGCGGCCAACAGCGCCTCGTCGCTGCGCTTTAGATCGGTATGGGCGGTGTTGCGGAATTGCACTTGCGAGGGCGAATAGCGCCAGCCGCGCTGTGCCAGCAACGCACGATAGCGCGCTAGGCCCTGGGCGCGCTCAACCGGCGGCTGCGCCAAATGCGGGTCGCCGTCTATCTTCACCCACAAGGCGCGCACGGCGCGGGCGCGCGCTGCCAACCAGTCGAGCGCGGCGAGGAAGGCAACTTCGTCGGCGCAGGCTGGCCCTTTTGGCACGTAGAGGACGCAGATAGGCAAGCGCCCCAAACGACGCCTGAGCACCTGCAACGCTGCGCACGGCGCGCCGTCGGCTGTGCGCAGCAGCCAGCGCTCGGCCGACCAGCCCCAGCGCGACTTAAACTCGCCCCATGCCCACGACTGCAAGAGGTGTGGCCAGGGCAAGGCGCGCAGGGCTTCATCCCAGTTGCGCGCATCGCTTACCAGAGTCCACATAAACAGCCAAGGCGAAGCAGGATGCTTCGCCTTGGGCCGAGGGTCGCTGTCGCTGCGCCGTTTATCGGATGATGACCTTGGCGCCGACCTCTTCGAGCTTCTTCTTGGTCTCCTCGGCGATCTCTTTGGAGACGCCGCTCTGGATCACCGACTTCGGCGTTTCCACCAGGTCTTTGGCCTCCTTCAGGCCGAGGTTGGTGATGGCGCGCACGACCTTGATGACTTCGATCTTCTTGGGGCCAACATCTTCGAAGACGACGTCGAACTCGGTCTTCTCCTCAACCGGTGCAGCAGCTGGGGCCGCGCCGGCTGCTGGCGCTGCGCCGGCCACCATCACCGGCGCGGCTGCGGCCGTCACGCCCCAACGCTCCTCCAACATCTTCTTCAGCTCGGCTGCTTCGAGCAGCGTCAGGCTGTTCAGCTGTTCCACGATTGCCTTTAGATCTGCCATAGTTCTCTCACTCCTTTAGCTTGTCAAGTAGCACTGTGTGCTTGGGATTCCTTGTCAATGCGGGCTTGCAGGGCATAGATAACGCCGGCGATGGCCGCGTTGAGCACGCCGACCAGGTTAGAGGCCGGCGCTGAGATCGCGCCGATGATCTGGGCGCGCAGCGTATCGAGCGATGGCATTGTCGCCAGCGCTTCGACATCGCTCTTGGTGATCGCTTTGCCGTTAAGCACGCCTCCGACGATCTGCAGCTTCTCCAGCTCCTTGCTCAACTCACCCAGCGCCTTGGCGACCGCCGTTGGGTCCTGAAAGCAAAAGCTCATCGCCGTGGTGCCGGTGAGCCACTCCGGAGGCAGGTCGTAGCCGAACTGCTTCATCGCGCGCTGCATCAGCGTGTTCTTGGTGACGTGAAATTCGGCCTGCGCGCTGCGCATCTGCGCGCGAATCTTGTCCAGCTCAGGCATCTTCAAGCCACCGTAGCGCGTGATGATCACGGCCTGGCTTCTGCCCAGCAGATCAACGTACTGAGCGAGCATCTTCTCTTTCTTCTCGCGCGAGATTGCCAAGTTCTCACCTCCGCTTGTATGAAAAGAATTGCGCCTCGGCCAGTGGCGAGCCGAGGCGCATCCAAGCAGCGCCTAGTGCGGGCGCTGTAATACGTCTTCTGCGCACGCCTATACGGGCGCATTTATTCCCCTTGTGGGGAGCCCGTAGTCACTGGCCGATGCGGCGGTGAATATACCACACGCGAGATCAT
>JAGHYX010000151.1 GCA_017743375.1 Chloroflexota bacterium | reverse complement strand
GCGCTGTCCCAGAGGAGCTCTCTGAGTTTATATCACTCCGAATTTGAGCACTCCCTTCACGGAGGGCGCGTGCACCAATTGGGCAAAGCGATCCCCAGCGACTTTTGCACTGATGGAAGGGACATCCTCCTGGAGGCTGCGAGAGGAGAAGAGTGGACGCGCCCATGACTATACTTGCTAGCTGATGCTGTCGGCGCTCCTAAGACCGCTCTACCTGTTATGGGCCACAGCAGCGCTTGTCATCGCCAGCGCTGCTGGGCTGGTCGTTTACTACGAGATCCACTATCGAGACCGCGTCTTCCCCGGCGTGCGTTTGCAGGGCATGGACCTCAGCGGGATGTCGCCTGAGGAGGTATTCGACATCGCTCAAGTGAAGGCCGAATATTTTCGCCTGCCCGCCATCACCCTGCACGCTGCCGATCAGCGGCTTACGTTGCGCCCAGCCGACCTGGGGATCGCGCTCGACCCAGCAGCGACGGCGCAATCGGTGCTGAGCGCTGGCCGGCAGGGCGACTTGCTCACTCAGATTCGCCAGCGCGCCGAGATGTGGTGGTCTGGACTGGACCTCTCGCCGGTCGTGCGGGTGGATGTAGAGGCGCTCGCGCGCGCGATCGACGAGATCGCCGAGCGCACCAACCAGCCAGCCAGAGACGCGCAGATCATCTTCGAGGGTGAGGCAGTCAGGGAACTGCCCGCTCAAGTGGGGCGCCAACTTGACAATCAGCGAGCGCAGCAGTTGATCCTCTCCCTTGCGACGGCCAATCGGCCCATCGAAATTAGCTTGCCCTATCAGGCTATTCCACCACAGGTCGCCTCAGTCGCAGAAGCCACAGCAGCGCTCAACCGAATCATCAGCCGCGACCTGATCGTGATGGTCCCGCGTTGGGACGAAGCCGGCAACCCGATGCCGCCCGCTGAGGCATTTCGCATTCGCAAAGCCGATCTGAAGGAGTTCGTGCTCATTGACCAGGTCGAAGGTGCGCCTCGCGTGCGCCTACAGCGCGAGAAATTCCGCGCGCTGGTGGAGCCGCTCCGCAAGGCAGTGGAGCAAAAGGCCCAGAATGCGCGCTTTACATTTGATCCGGCCACCCGCCAGCTAACGCTGCTTGCGCCGGCGCGCGACGCCCGCGCCTTGAACATCGAGGCCACGCTCGATGCGATCGAGGCCGCCGCGCAGAGCGATAACCGGTCGGTGACCGTGGTGGTTGACAGGACGCCTGCGCCGATTCCCTCCACCGCCACTGCGCAAGAACTGGGCATCACCCAACTGCTCACCCAAGCCACCACGTTCTTCAAGGGCTCTAGCCCAGCGCGGTTAGCCAATGTGCGGGTAGCCGCCGCGCGCTTTCATGGCCTGGTCATCCCACCTGGCGGTCTATTCTCATTCAACGAGCACCTCGGCGAGGTGACGGAGAAAGAGGGCTTTCAGGAAGGGTTGATCATCGTCGGTAATCGCACAGTGAAAGGCATCGGTGGTGGGGTGTGCCAGGTCTCCACCACCGCCTACCAGGCTGCGCTGCGGGCCGGCTTCCCCGTGATCGAGCGCTATCCACATGGCTATCGCGTTAGCTATTACGAGCGCGGGATGGGCGCAGGGTTTGACGCTTCGGTGTTCTCGCCCTACGCCGACCTCAAGTTCATCAACAATTCCCCCGCGCATGTATTGATCGAGACTGCTTACGATCCGGTGCGGGTCACCCTGACCTTTAGGCTCTACGGCACGCCCGATGGGCGCGAGGTCATCATTAGTCCTCCCACCATTACCGACATCGTGCCGCACGGGCCGGATATCTACGAGCCGGATCCGGAGAACCAAGTGCCCGCCGGCAAAGCGAAGCAGGTGGAGTACGCAGTGGACGGCGCGACGGTGAGCTTCACGCGCCAGGTCATTCGTAACGGCGAAGTGCTCATCAACGAGCGCGTGGTCAGCAAATACGTGCCCTGGCAGGCGGTTTACCGCTACGGCCCGGGCTTCGTGCCGCCGGAGGGCGCTATCGTGAAGAACTGATGTTCTTCTGCCGTGCACGCATCTAAACGGCTACGTCAGCCGAATCCGCGTGACTTTAGTGATGCCACAGCGCTAACGCGCCCATTTCGGCAGCAAAGTGCGCCGCTCTGGCGTGGTTCGACTTGCTGAAACTGCCGAGGCATCGGCTTACTTCAAGTGGCGGACTGCCCTAAGAGACTAAACGTGTGATAGGCTTATATCCCGATCGCGTAAACCACAAACATCATAGAGGAGACCTTTCATGTCGAAAGTCAAGATCGGGATCAACGGCTTTGGCCGCATCGGCCGGCAGGTGCTCAAGGCGTTGTTTGAGTACCATCGCGATAAGTTCGACGTGGTCGCCATCAACGATCTGGTGGACGCCCATACCAATGCCCATCTCTTCAAGTACGACTCGAACTATGGGCGTTTTCAAGGCACAGTAGAGGTGGATGGGAACGACTTGATCGTGAACGGCGATCGGATCAAGGTGTTCGCAGAGAAAGACCCGGCAGCCATCCCCTGGGGCAGCGTGGGTGCTGACATCGTGGTTGAGTCCACCGGCCTGTTCACCGACGCTGATAAGGCGCGCGCGCACCTGAAGGCAGGGGCAAAGAAGGTGATCATCAGCGCGCCAGGCAAGAAGGAAGACATCACGATCGTGATGGGCGTGAACCACGACAAATACGACCCTGCCAAACACCACGTGGTGTCCAACGCCTCCTGCACCACCAATGGGCTGGCCCCAGTGGCCAAGGTGCTGTTCGATAAGTTCGGGATCGAGAAAGGCATCCTCACCACCATCCACGCCTACACCAACTCGCAGCGGTTGCTGGACTTGGCGGCCAAAGATGTGCGCGACGCGCGCGCAGCAGCGCTGAACATCGTACCCAGCGAGACCGGCGCCGCCCGCGCGGTCGGCCTGGTGATCCCAGAGTTACAAGGTAAGTTCAGCGGCATGGCCTTTCGCGTGCCCACCTCCACCGTCTCGGTCGTGGACTTCACCGCGCTGTTGAGCCGCGACGTGACCAAGGACGAGGTGAACGCAGCGATGAAGGAGTATGCCGAAGGGCCGATGAAGGGCATCTTGGGCTATACCGAAGAGCCGCTGGTCTCGATGGACCTGAAAGGCGACCCGCGCTCATCCATCTTTAGCGCGCTGGATACGCTGGTGATCGGCGGCAATATGGTGAAGGTGGTGGCCTGGTACGACAACGAGTGGGGCTACGCCTGCCGGGTGGCCGACCTGGCAGCCTACATGGCTGAGCGCATGAGCGCATAAAGAAAGCATCCCTCCTCTTTACAATTGGCGCAGCGGCGCGTCATACTTCTGACCTTCACGCAAAACAACTTGCCTCTGCTACACTGCCCAATATGAGGCAGATAGCGTCTGTTTTGGCCTTGATGCTGTGCGCCTGCGCCGGCGCGCCGCTGCCCGCGCCCACTGCCCCGCCGGCGGAGCCCATGCCCACTGCAACTTCCGCTGAGACGCCCGGCAGTGCGGGCAAGCCAAGAGCGCCCCAGCGCCTTGACCCGGCCTTCCTGCGGGCCGTCAACGAATTCGCGCTTGAACTTACGGTCCAACTTGGCCGGCAAGACGCGGGACAGAACGTCTTCCTCTCGCCGGCCAACGTCGCCGTTGCCCTGGCCATGACCGCCAACGGCGCGCGCGGCGAGACGCTGCAGAGCATGTTATCGGCCCTCAATCTGAATACGCTAGACCTCGAAACGGTCAACAGCAACTTCGCTGCGCTTCAGGCGTTGCTGGTACGCGACGAACCCGGCGCGACGATCGCCATCGCCAACGCGCTATGGGCGCGCGCCGGCGTAGCGTTCAACGCCGATTTCCTCCAGCGCACGCAGCGCTTCTACGACGCCAGGATCGAGGCGCTGGACTTTGACCAGCCTGATGCGCCCAAAACGATCAACGAATGGGTGCGCCGCCAGACCAACGACAAGATCCCTGCCATCGTCGAGCGCATCCCCGAAGAGATCATCCTGCTCCTGATGAGCGCGATCTACTTCAACGGCAAGTGGGAGACGCCCTTCAACCCCGAATTCACCCAGGACCGGCCGTTCTACCTGCTGAACGGCACAACCAAAGAATTGCCCACCATGTATCGCTCAGATAACTTCGAGTACTTGAAGGGCGATGGCTTCCAAGCGGTGCGCCTGCCCTATGCTGGCGGTGGCGTGCGGATGGTGATCATCCTGCCCGATGCGGACCGGACGCTGACGCAGCTCATGGACCAGCTCAGCATCGAGAACTGGGAAAGCTGGCGCGAACAGTTCTCGGTCAAGGAAGGGCAGCTTTATCTGCCGCGTTTCACAACGCGCTACGACAAACAACTCAATCAGGCGCTCAGTGCGATGGGGATGACAGAGGCATTTGATGACGGTCGGGCCGACTTCTCCGGCATGCGGCCCGTGCCTCCCGCGCTGTTCATCAGCCAGGTGCGCCACGTCGCTTATGTGGACGTGAACGAGGCCGGCACGGAGGCCGCGGCGGTGACCTCCGTGGAGATGGGCATCACGTCCGCCATGCCCACAGAAACCTTCCTGATGCAAGTTGACCGGCCGTTCTTCTTCGCCATCGAGGAAACCAGCACCGGCAGCATACTGTTCACCGGCCTGATCACTGAACCGTAGCGAAGAGAGATGTGGTATGTCTTCCACGGCCCGGACGTGCTGGCGCGTGACGAAGAACTTGCCAGGTTGAAGGCCAAGTTGGGCGATCCCGACCTGGCCGCGCTGAACTTCACACGACTGGAACAGGGCGCAACGCTCAGGGAGCTGATCGCTGCCTGCGACGCGATGCCCTTCCTGACCGAGAAACGGCTGGTGGTGGCTATGAACTGGGTGAGCGGGCTGAGCAGCGGCAAAGGACGCGGGAAGAAGAGCGAAGAGAGCATTGCCTCGTTACTTGCATACCTGCCGACGATGCCGGAGACCACCCGGCTGGTCTTCGCTGAAGATGCGACGCTGAGCGAATCGCATCCGCTGATCAAGCAGGCCGCTGCGCTGGGGGGCACAGTGAAACACTACGCTGCGCCGGCAGACCCCGCCCGCTGGATTACCGCGCGCGCGCAGGCCAAAGGCGGCGACATCTCCCCACAGGCCGCGCAATTGCTGGCCAGCAAGATCAGCGCAAGCAGCGGCGACCGCACACAGGCCGATGCCGACGCGCGCCATTACCTGTTAAAGCTGGACAGCGAGCTGGAGAAGCTCGTGAGCTATGCGCTGGGCCGGCGAATCGAGAGTCGCGACGTGGAGTTGCTGGTGCAAGGCGAGGACAGCGCCGACATCTTCAAGTTCATTGACGCGATCAGCGCGCGCAGCGCCGACGCAGCCAGCCGCGCTGTGCGCAGCCTACTGGCGCGGGGCGAACCGCCGCTAGTGGTGCTGTCTCATCTGGCCCGCCAGACGCGCCTTTTGATCCAGACCAAGGAACACCCTGACCTCAGCCCGGATCAGTTGGCGAAAGCGATCGGCGTTCACCCCTTTGTGGCGCGCAAGTTAAGCCAGCAGGCCACCCGCTTCTCAATGGCCGAGCTAGAGCGCGCCCACATCGCCCTGCTCCAGGCCGACCTGGCCATCAAGACCGGCAACTTGGACGACGTAACGGCGCTCGATCTGCTGGTGGC